>CADDYW010000007.1 GCA_902810745.1 Chloroflexota bacterium
TACGCGTACGACGCCTTCGGAGCGGTGCGCTCGCAGACGGGCAGTGTCACCAATCCCTGGCAGCTCATCAGGGGGGAAAATGGTGCGGTCGGTGCCAATCGCCTCACGGCGCGCCCGGTGCAGCCTCGGGCGCCACGTTCCGATCCCCGACCCCGCTCTCGTTTCTCGCAAGGATCTGCTGCGCCGTCTCGTCGCGGTGCTTCTTGAGGTACTTCATGAACGGCGTACCGCCGGTGCCGTAGTGCGTGGTGTTGTAGGAGCCGTGCTGCGCCTGCTTGTGGATGTAGATCGCGGCGTATTCGAGGTGCTTTGCCCGAAACGCTTCGACCAGGTGGACGCAGGCGTTGTAGACGTCCCGCAGGCTCGCGTCGCCTGACTCCTGGACGAACGCACGAATCGAGGGGCCGGACTCGATCCGGGCCAGGAACGCGCGATGGCCGACCGGCATGTAGTCGCGCATCTTATTCAGGTAGACGCGGAGATCGTCCGGCGAGTGCACGATGCCGAGCGCCGCGTCGAGCGCGGGCACGATCGTGCTTTGCGCGCCGGTTTCGCCATAAAAGGTCTGGGGCCGACCGGCGTAGGCCTCGACGCCCTCGTACACGACTGGAGTCTCGGAGAAGCCATGAATGTACGGGCGCACACGGTTGAAGTAGATGTAGGGGTCGCAGTTCTCCGGCATGCGCAGCAGGATCGCGTACATCGCCTCGATCGCGGCGTGGATGGTGCGCAGGTTCGCTTCCAGCGACGGCGCATCTCCCCGGGCGACCGCGTCCTGTGCCGCGAGCATCGCACGGAGCGCGGGAGCGGCCTGAGCTTCGATGGCGATGTGAACCGCGACGAACCATTCCTCGTCGAGCCCGCCGAGGAAGTTCTGCAAGAGCGCGATGTTTCCCAGCTCGATCGGGCCAGCCTCGTCGATTCGTCGCCAGTTGTCGAGCGCGTACGAGGCGTACGAAAGAACCGGCGGTCGACCCAGCTTCTGGGCGACCTGGTACCACGGAATTGCCACGCTGGCCGGAATCAATGTCTGGGCGGTTTCGCGCCAGCGCTCCCAGACGTATCCGTGGCCAAGGAACGAAAGCAGGAGCATTGCTCGATCAAGCTCGCGCCAGGTGAGCGATGAGGGGTCAAGAATCGGCAGGCGCCGAAGCACCGATCGAACGCGCTGGGTGGCCAGCAGTTTTGGCAGATCCGCGGCGATCTCCTCCCAGATCGCGAACTCCGCGGGGAGGCGGCGCAACGGGTCCTCCGACGGGAGAAAGCCGCGCTCGGGATCGGCCGCATAGCGGTGCAGGTCGTCGTGGCGGACGTGCGAGTACCGGGATGAGCTATCCGGAAGCGTCGACATATCGACAGATGCGACGTGCAATCCGCGTGCCCGTGACTGACCGCTTCCCGGCCTCCTGCCTTCTCATCCCGATACGGGTTCGACGAACGGTGGTGCAGGGTCCTCCCGAGCGCCAGCGGAAGATCGCTGGGATGGGCCGCGCCGGGTCGGAGAGTTCTCGCGGCGGCTCCGGATCTCGGGGGCGAACCAATGGCCCTTACCGCATCGAGGAGAAAGGCTGAGCTGCCGGGGAGGTGGCTAACTCTCTCCTTCCGGGAGGGGGCCGGGGTGAGGGCCAGAGTCCGCGGCATAACCTATGATCTCCGCCCCTCACCCTTTCCCACGAGGGGATTGGACGGCTGCCGGCTTGTTCATACTACCCGGTGCTCGAAATCGGGAAGCGGTATGACGCCGCGCTCCTACCGTTGCTTCCTCGCCTTGAGCGCCAGCTTCTGATCGCTGTACGACACGACCTGACCGTTGGCGTCGACCACGATCGCGAACGCCGCGCGAGCCGCGGGGGGCGCGTCGCGGAAGGTCTGCTCCAGCTTCCGGCGCGACGCTTCGGGCGTTCGGGCGCGCTCGACCCAGCTCGCAAAGGCGTGGGTTTTCGGAAAGAGGTACTCGGCTTCGACGGCGAGATCCGCGTCGGTCAGCAGGCGGTGCCAGTCGCCAACGCGGAGGGACTGAACGTGGGTTGCATCGCGCAGGCGCTCGGCGTCATTCAGAAATTCCGCGAGCGCGGGATCCTCGGGCGCGACGCTGTCCTCGAGCAGGAAGACGCCACCCGGCCGAAGCACGCGCGCCACCTCGGCGACGAACCGCGCGACGTTCGTGAAATGGTGCGGCGCAATGCGGCACGACACGGTATCGAACGTCTCATCCGGAAACGGCAGGTCTTCGGCGTCGGCGCGTCGGAACTCGACGTTGGCGACCCCGCGGCTCTGGATGAATGCCTGGGCGGTCGCGAGCATGCGATCGGTCAGATCGGTGGCGATGACGCGGCCGTAGAGCGGCGCGAGCGCTAGCGCGGTGTGACCGGCGCCAGTCGCGACGTCGAGGGCGATCCGCTCCGGTCCTCCCTCCGCCCAAGCGACGAGCTGTTGCAGGTCGTCGCCGGTCGCGTGGCTCACCGACCTGACGTAGTATTCGGCTGCCGCTCCAAACTGCGCCTGAACTCGCTGCTTATGGCTCGCATTATCCACGGTAGGCTCCTCCCGACGGCCGCTTTTCGCGATCGACTGGTCGATCAATACGACGGGCCCCGCGTCGTCCTCCACCGAGACGGCTATGGTCACGTCACCTTGGCGGGTGTCGTCGACACGCGAGCCCGGACCCCGTGGGCCCGGTGAATCGTCATTGACCGGGCATTCTGAGGCCTGTAGTGTGATAGGGTTTTCGCGTGACGGGTCATGCGCTATCATCCATCAGCATCAGCGAGAGACGTCTGGACTTCGCCGTGGCAGGTCAGACCGTCGTCCCCGAGGCTCGGGATGCGGCGGATGGCATAGGTGTAAGACTCCCTCCGGATTCCGTCTGACGACCATAGTGATGTGTTGAGCAGAAATTGATGGGTGGACGCATTTGGGAAAATTGGCCCGCAGGGCCAATTTTCCCAAATGCTACCCCTCATCTTTCCGTTGGCAGGGCAATAGTATGTTAGCAGATCGACGCCAGTCTGCCCTGGCGCAGCAGCCCAAGGCGGGGCTGACGAGGTTGCCAAAGGAGTGACCAATGAAGGTGATGAGAAGATGACGAAGAGCTACGCCGAGGTTCCCGAAATCTTTCCGCCCGAGAACATCGGGCCGAGCGGCCAGGTGGCATCGTACCTGGCGCAGATGGCGATCCAGCACGGCCCGCTGTTCCGGTGGCTGATGCGACGCGACCCCAACAACCCGGTTGAGCTCCTGTTCATGGTGGGGCCCGAGGCCAATCGCTTCGTGCTGCACACCCATCGAGAGCACTTCAGTCACGATCGGGGCTGGACGCCCATCGTGGGAGAATGGATGGGGCACGGCCTGCTGAACATGGATCCGCCCGAGTGGACGCTGCACCGACGCATGATGAACCCCGCATTCACCAGCGCCTATCTCGCCGCGTACCTGCCGCTGATGCACCGGGTGATCGAGGAGCGGACCCGCGACTGGGGCGAACGCGGAGAGGTCGACCTGTACAGCGAGGCCCGTGAGATCACCTTCGACATCGCGGCGACTGCACTGGCCGGCTTCAAGACCGGCGCCGAGGTCGACCATCTGCGAGGGCTGTTCTACACGCTGATCAAAGGGCCGAACCTGCAGGAGGAAAGCTGGGAGCATTTCCTCGAGCGGCGGGTTCAGATCATCGCCGAGCTCGACGGGATGCTGCTTCCGCTGATCGCGCAGCGGCGCGAGCAGCTCCGGCGCGAGGGAACGACTGGCCAGATCCGCGACGTTCTTGGGATGATCGTCGAAGCTCGTGACGAGCAAGGGCAGGCTTTCAGCGAGGAGCAGGTTCTGGCCCACGTGAAAATCCTGCTCGTCGCCGGCCACGAGACGACGACGACGCTGAGCACCTGGACGCTGTACCTGCTCGCGATGCATCCGGAGTACCGCGATCGGGTAATGGCGGAGATCGATGCAGTCGACGGCGGTGGTGCAGAGCCCTTATCGTTCGAGGCGATTCGCAGCCTCAGGGTGCTGGAGAACGTGGTCAAGGAAGCTGGCCGCCTCTACTCGCCGGTGCTCAGTGTGCCGCGCGGGGTGCTGAAGGATTTCGAGTTTGCTGGCTATCACGTGCCGGCCGGTGTTCAGGTGCGTCTCTCCCTGGCCGCGTGTCACCGCTTACCGCACGTCTTCCGAAATCCGGACGTCTTCGATCCAGAGCGCTTCGAGCCACCGCGCGAGGAGGACAAGCGCACTCCCTATGCGCTGGTAACCTTCGGCGGCGGCCCTCGGGTCTGCATCGGGATGGGCTTTGCTCAGGAAGAGATCAAAGCGCTGGTCGCGCACGTGCTGCGCCGCTACCGGCTCGAGGTCGTGGATCCCAGCGAGGTGATTCACTCGGATTGGCTGGTTGCCTATCTGCCTGGCGGCTGCCGTGTGCGGGTCATCCCAATCGACAGCAGGACCTGGCAGGTGCCCGCGTAGCACGGCAGTAGAGCCAGTTACGTCCCGTTTACGGTGGGCTACCACGTCCGTAACGGGACGGGCCAATCATGGCTTCTGGAGAGATCGACTAGGGTCGATCTCATGACGCCAGGAATACTGGCCCTACCGGGAGGCGTGGACATGAATACGCAGACGCGCGAGAACCTGCTGGCAGCGATGCGCGGCGAAGCGTTCGCCTTTGCCAAGTATATGCTCTTTGCCGAGCACGCGCGGAAGAGCGGGCGCGCAGACTTGGCGGATCTGTTCCAGCGGACTGCAAACATCGAGCGCTTCGAGCACTTCGCGGAAGAGGCCGAGCTGCTGGGTCTCGTCGGGACCGATGCCGAGAACCTGCGCGACGCGATCGCGGGCGAGACATATGAGGTCGAGACGATGTATCGTCAGTTCGCCGAGCAGGCCACGGCGCTCGGGGACCACGAGGCAGCGGAGCGATTCGTCGAGGTGCGCCAGGACGAGATGCAGCATCGCGACGCGTTCACCGAGGCGCTTGAGAGGCTCTCCCTCACCGCGCAAGCGAGCTGAAGCCGCCGAGCGCTCGCGCACACGCCCATCGGCCTGCAGCTAGCGGATAGACGCCGTGTTGCTGTGCGCGGTGGTGTCCGCCCTGCAGGCGCGACTCGTTCTCCCAAGGAGCGAAGCCGGATCAAGGCAGACGCGGGGATCTGCCCTTGCCGGTCGGGTCGGCTCGGGGAGAGAGCTTAATGGCGCTCGATCCGTTCAGGGCCTACCCCTGCCGGTCCGGGCGGTCCTCGTGGCCGCCCGCCTCCGGCCTGGTCGAACCATCGCCCCGGACACGTGCTCGGGCGGCGACGTACCGTCGAAAGGTCTCGCCCAGCACCACTGGATCTTCGAGAAGGTAGGGAACCCTGGCGTTCTCTGGCCCGATCCGAACGCGCAGGAGGATTGGGCCGGTCGCTGCCCGACAGCGGGCTAGCTCGTGCTCGAGCGACGCCAGGTCTTCGACCTCCGCCGCATCGATCCCACAGCCGCGGGCTACCGCGCAGAAGTCGATCGCTTCCGAAGCCGTCTTCTGGCCGCCGGTCGCCGCGTAGGTTCCGTTATCCAGGACCAGCAGCACGAGCTTACGCGGCTTCAAGAGCCCGATCGTGGCGAGCGTCGAGAATCCCATCAGCAGGCTCCCATCGCCCTCGATCACCAGGCACTTCTCGAACGGCGCATCGTCCAGGCCCAGGCTGAGCCCCAGGCCGATCGCGGGCGGCAGCCCCATCGAGTCGAGAACGTAGAGGTGATTGTCCGAGCGGGCGATTGCCGCGAGCTCGCGTGTCGTTGCGCCGAGGGTGACAACCGTGGGCTCGTCGGGAAACGCCGCGACGATGGCTCTGAGCGCTTCGAGTCGAGTCATCACGGCTGCCCTCCCATGAGATCGCAAAAGACGGCGACGGGACGCCGCGTGACGCGGCTGTGCTCGAACGCTTTGGTGACGGTCGAGGGCCAGAGGTCGAGCGGGACGCGGCCGTCGAGCGCAAAGTAGCGCAGGCCGGCGGCATCGGCGATTGCCTCGACACGCTCGCAGAAGGTGTGGATCATCGAGTTGTACTCGTTGAGGCCACCACGGCGCGAGACGAGCAAGAAGAGGGGGATGTGGTAGGCCGCGGGGAATGTGTTGAGCGCCGTGAGCAGATTGCCCAGCCCGTTGTCCTGGATCACTAGGGCGGCACGGCGGCCGGCCAGGGCTATCCCCGATGCGATGCCAACCGCTTCCTCCTCCCGCGTGACCGGAAAGGTGCGTGGGCGCGCCTTCTGCTCCAGGTGGCGCAGGATGCCTGCCAGTGTGCTGGACGGAAGGTGCAGGACGAAGTCGAGGTCGATCGCGTCAAGTCCGGCGATCACTGCCAGGCTACGCTCCTGCGGACTGCTCATTCAACCCATTCCTCGCCGTCTGGACCAATCTCCTTCTTCCAGATCGGGACCTCCTCTTTCAGCCGATCGATCGCGTATTCACAGGCTTCGAAGGCCTGCTTCCGATGCGGCGTTCCCACGGCGATAACCACGCTCGGTTCGCCGACGGCAAGACGGCCAACACGGTGGGTCATTGCCACGCGGTCGATCCCCCAGCGGCGGCGAATCTCCTCGGCGATCTCGGCCATCTTTGCCTCGGCCATCTCCTGGTACGCCTCGTAATGCAGGTAGCTGGTCCGGCGCCCGCTGAGGGCATGGTCGCGAACGACGCCGTAGAAGACGCAGATCGCGCCGTTTCCCGGATGCTCGACGCGGCGGATCACTTCATTCGCGTCGATCGGGTAGTCGACGACCTGAAACGGTCGATCGATCTCGGTGACCACGGTTATCCCCTCCCGCCGGCGACAGGTGGGATCAAGGCTACCTCGTCGCCGTCGTGCAGAATGGTAGATCGGGCGGCGTACTGACGGTTGACCGCGAATCGTGCCACGTCGATGGTCCTTTCGAGGTCAGGGGATTCGCGGCAGAGAGCCAGCGCCAGATCCTCGACGGTAGCGCCGTCAGGGAGATCCAGGGTGAGATGGTCGGTTCCCAGCCTTTCCCGATGAGCGGCAAAGAGGCGTACGTGAATGTGCAATCTAACCTTCTCTGCACCGAATTCGTGATGCTCTGACGATAGCGCGGCCGGCGCTCCTGCTTCAGTCACTCGTCATGATTCCTCATTTGGGAGGAATGATCAACTGTTGACCCTGGGCAAGATTGTTAGGGTCGCTCAGGTGATTCGCCTGAGCGATCGCGTCAGGCGATACCCCGAATTGGCGGGCGATCGCACTTAGAGAATCGCCCGCGCGAACGACGTAGGTGATCTTCGTCGGAGTTGGCGTGCCCGTTGGCGTCGGGCAGGGCGATGGCGTCGGCGTCGACGTCATCGTGGGCGTCATCGTCACGGTCGCGGTCGGCGTGGGAGGAGCGGGCGTGAACGTCACCGCTGGCGCCACGGTCGCAGTCGGCAGGGCTTGCCCCTCCGGGATCGGCGACGCGGGCGGATGATTTTCTGCCTGCACCAACGTCGCGCCGGCGTAACCGAATGCGATGGCCAATAGGAGCGCGATAATCTCGGTCACGGTGGTTCGAGTCATCACATTCTCCGGCACATGACTTGCTCGTCCCGTCGAGGCAAGCGGAGAAACCCGGAACACCGCGTCCTGTCACCGATGATCGCTCCAGCCTCGCCGGCCCTCTTCACCTCGGCAGATTCTCGGCAAGCCCGGCCCAGTTCGCAGCTCGTGCGGATAGATCTTACGACGCGTCTGACCCTTCCGGGTACGGCGTCGAGGGGGGCGGCTGGATTTGGTCGAAGCAGCCCGGGCTCGCCAATCTGCGAGGAGATCTGGCAAAGTGTTGACTGGTGTTCCCCGACGTAGTTACAATAGGCGATAAGGAGGCGACGGGCAAGGTGCCGGAGAAATACGAACGCGAGATCGAAGAGATCCTTCGCAAGGTGTCATTTTCGGCGCCCGAGGGTAGCCATCGTTCCTCCGGCTGGATGAGCGATCTGGCTTCGATCTGGCGGCAACACACTGCCGACGTGTCTCCCACGCGCTTGCTGGTCCTCGGGATGGTATTGGCGCTGGTTGGCTACTTCCTGCGTGAGCTCGTCCCGGGGCTAGGTTTTCCGACAAGCGTGCTTGCCTTGGCATTTCTTGTCGGAGGACTGATCCTATCGATGAGCCAACGGAACTCGCGCCAGCCATCTCGCTGGCGTGGACAGGACATCAGCATACCCATGGATACCTTCTGGACCAGGTTGAAAGAACGCTGGGATAACTGGCGGCGCCGTCGGCGCTGGGACGATCCGGGCTGGCACTGAGTTTCGTTTTCCTCATCGGCAAGCGGTGGGTTGGTCGACGGGAGTGGTTAGCGTGGCACAGTAGGCTCTCTCGCCCGTTCGCGTGTCGGGTGACGAGGGTAGGCCGTGCCCAAAAAGCGCCTCAGCCGAAGTAGTCTTCTCTGGTTCATCCGCAGCCGCTCATACGTCAGCATCCCGGACATCCGCCGGCGGTTCAACCTCCCGTCCGACAATGAAGTCACCCCGATCCTCGGTCCCCAGGGGCGAGTGTACGTCGGCTTACCACCAGACGCGGCGCGCATTCTCGGCGAGCTGGTGCGCGATGGGCGCGTTGGACTGGAGCTTGAGCCCGAGATTCACGCGCGGGCGGCAACGGGCGTCTATGTCATTCCACATCCGCACGATCGAGCCACGCCGACGGCGGAAGGGGAAGAAGAGGAGACAGACGGTGAGCCAGCCGCGGCGTCGTGACGGTACGACCTAGCTAACGGGCGTCGTCGGAGGCGACGCCGTCGGAGCCGCGGCGGCCGGTACTGCGCTCGACGAGCGGCCGGTCGCAGCGGTGAGAATCATCGACATCGTCCGACCTTCGACGACGGGTGGGCGCTCGACGACGGCCACGCCTTGAAGCTTCGCCAGGATCGAGTCCA
Organism: Chloroflexota bacterium; assembly: GCA_902810745.1. Lineage (GTDB taxonomy): Bacteria > Chloroflexota > UBA6077 > FW602-bin22 > CADDYW01 > CADDYW01. Next base: position 8,896 of record CADDYW010000007.1, read on the forward strand.
GTACCTGGCGACCAAGCTGTGGGTGGGCCATCTGGCGACCCCGGAATCGAACCGTAACCTTGACCTTGTCTCCTTCTTGGAGGAACTTCTGGATCGCCCGGCTTTTGAAGGCGAGGTCGTGCTCGTCGGTCGACGGGCCCATGCGCACTTCTTTGAGCAGGGCGACCTTCTGGTTCTTGCGCGCGTCGCGCTCTTTCTTCTCTTGCTCGAACTTATAGCGTCCGTAGTCAAGCAGACGGCAGACCGGGGGAACCGCCGTTGGGGCAACCTCGACAAGGTCGGTGTTATGATCCTGCGCGAGCCGTAGCGCTTCATAGAGGGGAAGAACGCCAAATTGCTCGCCGTTCTCGCCGATAACCCGGACCTCCCGGGCTCGGATGCGCTCATTGACGCGGAGATCTTTGCTAATAGGTAGTCACCTCTCCGAAAGATGGCTGGATTTCCGGAACACGCGCTGCGCACCGCGTGTCCATGGACCAGATACAATGACAGCGCCTGCACGACTATATCAGCGTTCAGACGCCCGATGTTGAATATACCATGCCCGCTAGCTGATCGTCAACCAGGTGGCGCCACGTCACGCCTGGAGAAGCAAGCGATAGACCGACCTTGACAAAACCCCTGCCGGGCGTAGAATTCGGTCGCCGTACATTGGTAAGGAGAGGGTCCCATGTCAGAACAGGTTGGCTTTGTCACGATGGGAGAGACGAAGGGCCCGTCAGAGAATATTCCGACGATCGGCGTCGGAGTTCTCGGCTACGCTTTTATGGGCAAAGCCCACACCAACGCCTACAAGAAGCTCCCGTATATCTTCTGGCCCCCCGCGGCAATTCCACGGCTGATCTCGATTGCTGGCCGCTCGGAGAAGGCGGTCGCTGAGGCCGCGCGCCGCTACGGCTACGAACGCTTTACGACGAACTGGCGTGACCTGGTCACGGATCCCGAGATCCAGATCTTCGACAACAGTGGTCCGAACAATCTGCACGCGGAGCCGTGCATCGCCGCGGCCGAGGCCGGCAAGCACATCATCTGCGAGAAGCCCCTGGCGCGAACCGCGGCCGAGGCCAGGCAGATGCTCGAGGCTGTTCGCACGGCTGGCGTCAAGCACGCCTGCGCGTTCAACTATCGGTTCGTCCCGGCGGTTCGCCAGGCTCGGCTTCTGATCGAGCAAGGAGCGCTTGGACGGATCTACCACTTTCGCGCTCGCTACCTTCAGGAGTGGATTGCTGATCCCGAGTTTGCCATGGTCTGGCGACTGGACAAGAGCGTAGCGGGCTCCGGCGCGCTTGGCGACCTCGGAGCACACATCATCGATCTGGCGCGATTCCTCGTCGGCGAGCCTCGGGCGGTGAACGGCCTGACGACGACGTTCATCAAGGAGCGACCGCTTGGTGATGGCTCCGGGCGCAAGGCGACGGTCGACGTCGACGACGCGTTCGTCGCGCTGGTCGAGTTCGAGAACGGCGCCATCGGAACGCTGGAGGCAACGCGCTTCGCCACCGGCCGGAAGAACCACAACACGTTTGAGATCAACGGGTCCAAGGGAAGCATCAGTTTCAACCTGGAGCGCCTGAATGAGCTCGAGGTGTACCTCAACGACGCCGGTCCACGCGAAGCGCGCGGCTTTACCGACGTCCTGGTGACCGAGGCATTTCACCCGTTCTACGCAAACTGGTGGCCGCACGGGCACATCATCGGGTGGGAGCACACCTTCGTTCACGAGATCAATCACCTGATCGAGGCGATCGTGCAGGGGAAGACGGTGGAGCCCTACGGCGCGACGTTTGAAGATGGCTACCGCTGCGCCGTGATCTGCGATGCGATCGTGCAGTCATCCGAGAACGGCGGCGCCCGTGTTCCGATTGTGTACTAGATGTGTTCGATGTCTTCGCCCGCTTCTACGACCTCGATACCGAAGGACTAAACGCTGATCTCACCTTCTGGCTCCAGCTGGCCCGCCGCACCGGCGGGCCAGTTCTTGAGGTCGGCTGTGGCACCGGCCGTGTTCTCATTCCCCTCGCCGAGGCCGGCTTCTCAGTCGTGGGTATCGACGTCTCCCCGGCGATGCTGGCCGTTGCCCGTGAAAAGGTGAAGGCGCGCGGACTGGATGAGCGGGTCGACCTCGTCGAGTGCAATGCTCTTGACCTGAACCTGGGACGTACCTTCCCGCTCGTTTTCATGGCACTCAACTCATTCGGCCACTTTGCCGAGCCGGGCGAGCCCGAGCGTGCGCTGGAGCGGATGCGGGCGCACCTCGAACCGGGCGGCCTGCTCGCGCTGGACCTCACCAACCCGACTCCGGGAGCGTTCGGCGAGACGACGGGTTTGCTCATTCACGAGTACACGCGGCCTGGTCCTTGTCCGGGCTGGCAGACGGTCAAGCTGCGGAGCCAGTGGCAGAGCTTCGTCGCCCAGCGCATCGAGGTCAGCTGTATCTACGACGAGGTCAGTGCCTCGGGCGAGATTCGCCGAACGCTCGCTCCCTTTGCCCTGCGCTACTTCTATCCGCAGGAGCTCCGGCTCCTCTTCGAGCGGGCCGGGCTGGTTCTCGAAGGGATGTACGGTAGCTACGACCTCGACCCGCTCGACGACGACAGTGATCGGCTGATCCCCATCGGGCGTAATCCTGTGCGCGGGGCCTCGTCGCGTGATCGCCGACAGCGGCACGCGTGATCGACGCGCAGCTGTGGAGCTGCCGCCGGGCACGGCGCGGAGACCGAAGGCGTGGTGGGCGAGGGAGAGGGCCGGCGTGTCTATTGGAGATCTTTTGGGTTGGCCGGACTGGTCACTCACTGGTTCGTAGGGAGGAGGAGTCATGCCAGATCTGATCGGCGTCGGAATCGTCGGAACCGGACTGAGCGCGACGATGCACGTTCAGGCGCTCGCACAAGTCCCTGGCGTGAAGGTGCTGGCGGTCGCGGGAACCTCGAAGGCAAAGGCCGAGGCTTTCGCCGCGCAATATGGCATCCCGGCGGCGTTCGCACGTGTCGAGGATCTCCTGGAGGCACGCGACATCCGCGCGATTCACCTCTGCACGCCGCCGTTTGCACGCGAATCCTACGTGGTGCAGGCGGCCCGCGCGGGCGTCCACGTCATGATCGAGAAGCCCATGGCGCGCAACGTCGCCGAGGCTGACCGGATCATCGCCGCCTGTCGCGCGGGTGGGGTGACCCTGGGTGCGATGTTCCAGTTCCGTTTTACGCCTCTTCCCCGAGCGATCAAGCGGGATCTCGACGCGGGAAGACTCGGGCGCATCTTCCTGGCGGACTGCTACGCGAAGTGGTGGCGTGAGCCATCCTATTACGCGAACAGCACCTGGCGCGGCCGGCGTGACCTGGAAGGAGGCGCGGTGCTGATCAACCAGGCGATCCACAGCATCGATCTCCTCCAGTGGCTCGCCGGGCCGGTCCGTCAGGTGGCGGCGCGGGTGACCACGGCCCTGCATCAGATCGAGATGGAAGACGTCGCCGTGGCGACCGTCGAATTCGCATCCGGAGCGCTCGGGATGATCGAGGCGAGCACCGCGACCTATCCGGGCTATTCTGAGCGGATCGAGATTCACGGCGAGCGTGGATCGCTCGTTCTGAACCAGGGCGCGGGAGTCGCGGAGTGGCAGATCAAAGGGGCTGAGCCAGAACGCGTGACTGCTGCCGATCAGCGCGCGGAGTCGGCACGCGACCCCGCCAAGGTTTCGCTTGTCGGCCATGTCGCGCAGTTTACCGATTACTACGATGCTTTGCGAGCCGGCCGTCCCCCGACTGTCGACGGCACCGAGGCACGAAAAGCGCTGGAGATTGTGGGGGCGATTCAGCTTTCGGGTACTCGAGGCGGCGTCCCGGTGTCATTACCGCTGAAAGACGATGGAAACTGAGGTCAAGATCGAGGTCGGAAACCTCGATCCCATCCGCGAGCGACTTCGAGCGCTTGGCGCCAGGTACGTCGGTGCCGTGGACGAGGAGAACGTCTACCTCGATCGCGACGGGGAGCTGACTGCCCGTGATGAGAGCTTGCGCCTGCGCCGTGACGAGGCGATTCGCCTGACGTGGAAAGGTGCCTCGCACTTTCACCAGGGTATTCTCACCCGTCCCGAGGTGGAGGTGACCGTCTCGAGCTTCGCGGATGCGCTCCTGATCCTGGAACAGCTCGGGTTTCGCGAGATCGATCGATTGGCAAAACGCCGCGAGACCTGGCAGCTCCCGGGCGTCCAGGTCACGCTCGACACGCTGGCCTTCGGAACGTTCGTCGAGTTGGAAGGCGACGCGGCGTCGATCGCCACGGCGGCAAACGCACTCGGCCTGGACGTCCACCAGGGATTGCCGATGTCGTACCGAAAGCTGCAGCGGGAAAGGCGCCCGACTGGCGGTGTATAATCCGGTCAGACAATGAGGTCACTGGTCCGTTGCCAGGAAGAGGGAAGATGGTGTCCTTGAGCGTCGCGGTCTCGGCGCAGGACCCCGCGGCGTGCGCGGTAGACGCGCTCGTGATCAACGTTTTCGAGGGAGAAAAGGTCTCCGAATGTACGCTTGCCTCGCTGGATCAGAAGCTGCGGGGAGCGCTCGCACGCCTCGCAGATCTGGGCGAGCTCGATGGCAAGCTGTACCGAACTACTCTGGTTCCAACGGAAGGTCTGATCGCGGCGCCACGACTGCTCCTCGTTGGAAGTGGCAAACGCGTCGAGTTCGACAACAATCGCGCGAGGAATGTCGCCGGTGCGGCAGTTCGGGCGCTCCTGAAACGTCCGATTACGACCGCCGCGATCTGGATTCGCGGTGCTTCTGACGGTGCGAATCTGGCCGCGGCAGTCGCCAACGGAGCAGTCCTGGCGACATTCGATCCAGGTGAGTACAAGACGAAGCGGGAGGAGCCGCTGCCGCGGCTCTCCCGTCTGACGATCCTCGAGTCGAGCGTCCAGCGCGCGGGCGCCGCGGAGATCGGAGCGAAGCGCGGGGCGCTGATCGGCGAGGCGGCCAACTTCGCGCGGCATCTTGCCAACGCCCCCGGGAATGTCCTTACTCCCGAGAAGCTCGCCGAGGAAGCAGCGCGCGCCGCGTCCGAGTACGGCTTCGCAATCGAGGTGCTCGATCGCGCCCACATGGCTGCTCTCGGCATGGCTGCGCTCCTGGGCGTCGCCCAGGGCAGCGAGCAGCCCCCGATGACGATTGTCATGTCCTACCGTGGACGGGGGGGAGACGGGTATGATCTTGGCCTGATCGGCAAGGGAGTGACCTTCGACACGGGCGGCATCTCGATCAAGCCCGCCGAGAATATGTACCTGATGAAGGAGGACATGGCCGGCGCGGCCGCGACGATCGGGGCGATGTGCGCGATCGCTCGCCTTGGCTTGCACGTGAACGTACTCGGCGTGGTTCCGGCGGTCGAGAATATGCCCTCGGGCCACGCGATGCGCCCGGGCGACGTTCTCACCGCGCTGAATGGCAAGACGATCGAGGTACTGAACACTGACGCCGAGGGCAGGATCATCCTCGCCGACGCGCTCTGCTACGCGCAGCGCCTGGGCGCGAAGCGGATCGTCGACGCGGCGACGCTGACCGGCGCGGTCGTCGTCGCGCTTGGCCACCAGGCCGTTGGCTTGCTCGGCACGCCCCAGGAGTGGGTCGATCAGGTGAAGGATGCATCGGAGAAGGCTGGCGAACGGCTGTGGCAGCTACCGCTCTTCGACGAGTACGCTCAGCAGCTGAAGAGCGAGATCGCCGACGTCGCGAATGTCGGGGGGAGAGCAGCCGGAACGATCACCGGGGCGATGTTCATTCGTCAGTTCGTGGACGAGGGCGTCGCCTGGGCACACCTCGATATCGCGGGCACGGCCTGGACCGAGAAAGAAGAGCCCTATCTTGCCAAGGGCCCGACCGGCATCCCGCTCCGCACGTTCGTCTCGCTGGCACAGGCGCTCGAGCAGGGATCGACCCAGCCCGAAGGGACGCCCGAGTAGGCGATATCGGGCCTACTGGTTCATTCCCTGCATCGTTCCGGGAAGGCGTCAGAAAAATCGCTCCGGAAGGACGTTTCCTCTCCTCCGCCTATCCTGAAGCCTCCCTCCGCCCGCGCTCTCGAGCGAGGCGGGCGGCGAGCCGAACCGCTTCGACCATACTGCTATGGCTGGCGCGACCCTGGCCGGCAATATCGAACGCAGTCCCGTGATCCACTGACGTTCGGATGATCGGCAGACCGGCCGTCGTGTTCACGCCGGCTTCGAAGCCAAGCATCTTCACCGGAATGTGTCCCTGATCGTGGTACATCGCCACGACAACGTCAAACTCGCCGCGGCTGGCCCGATAGAAGATCGTGTCGCCTGGCCATGGGCCACTCGCGTCGATGCCTTCTTCGCGAGCTTCGTCGATCGCCGGCTTGATGTGGTCGATCTCCTCGGTGCCAAAGAGGCCGTTCTCACCCGCGTGGCAGTTGAAACCGGCCACGGCGACGCGCGGCCGGTCGACACCCAGAGACTGGCAAAAACGGTCGGCCAGCCGAATGATCCGCAGGACACGCGAGCGATCGACCAGGTCGAGGGCCTGGCGCATCGACACGTGGGTGGTGACGTGGATGACCCGGAGCTTGCCGGCAATCAGCGCCAGCGAGTACTCGCGCGCCCCGGTCAGCGAGGCGAGCATCTCGGTGTGCCCCGGATAATGAAAGCCTGCCTGATTGAGTGCATCCTTATTCAACGGCGCCGTCGCGATCGCATCGACCTTGCCGGCCATCGCCAGCTCGGCGGCCTTGATGACACACTCGGCGGCGGCCTTGCCGGCGGCGGCCTGCACTCTTCCCGTGACGATACTCTGAAGGTCGTCGGTCGTCGCCTGGAGAAGATCAAGCGTACCGTGGACGTAGCATCCGTCCGAGGGCTCGCGAACCTCGTGGATATCCAGCCTCAAACCGAATGCGGCGATGGCGCGGCGGAATGTTCCGACGTTGCCAATCGCGAGGGGACGGCACTCCTCGTACAGGCTGGGCTCGTTCATCGCCTTCACGACCACCTCCGGCCCGATGCCAGCGGGATCGCCCATGGTTAGCCCGACAATCGGTCGCGTATCCGCGTTCATCGCCGCATCTCCTTCAATACGTTCACGACCTCCACCAGCGTGTCCACGTCTCCAAAACCGCCCGCCTTGGTCACGACCGGCAGGCCATCTCCGCGACCATCGCCCAGGCTTATCGGGATACCGGGCGCTGCCTCGCGCTGAATGTCGAGGCCGTGCACGCCAAGTGCGACACAGACCGCCCGAGCGGTATCGCCGCCGGTGAGGATCAGCGCGCCTGGCGTGGCGTCCCTCATCGCCAGGCTGACCGCTCGCCCGAGCGCACCAACCAACTGCTCGGTCGCCTCACGCAGATCCACTCCGTGCGTCCGGGCGATCTGGTCGAGGTTCGGCGGCTCTTCGCGGGGATCGACAAGCGAAAGTACGATGCTTGTGCTCTTGCTGCCGGGCGCGGTCAGTGCTCGGATAAGTTCTCCGGCAGCGCCGCGCGCCGTGGTTTCTGGCGCTTCCAGGCCAGGGTCAGGGGATACGCGAATCAGGCAGGCTCCCAGGTCAAGCAATCGCGCGACCTGTGCCAGGCCGAGCCGGTTCATCGTTCCGGCCACGATCAGAACCGGATCGTGGCTGATGGTGATCTCACGAGGAACGTGCGCTGATCGGGCTCCCGATACGTCCAGCCATTCGGCCAACCCGGCCGAGCCAACCGGCAGGACCCGGTCTCCCAGCTCTCGAACGGCTTCGATCAGCGAGCGCAGGTCGGCGGCTGACTCAGCATCGGCGACGACCAGGCGGGCGCCCTGGCCTGAAAGGGCCGCCAGGCGATCAGCCAGATGCGGCAGCCCGCTCCTCACCTCGTCCAGGGAGAGAGAGCCGATCGGCAGGGATGTCTGCCGCTGCAGAATCTGCTCGATCGAGGCTGTCGTCGCGGGCCACAGAGGGTCGTGTGCAAACTCGGTCTGATCGACGGGCAGATCTCGCACGTGGATCGCCCCGTGGCAGACCGTGCGCCCGAGAGGGGGAAAGGCGGGACAGATCAGCGCCAGGGGCACGCTCAGCGCGTCGAGCATCGCCTCGATCTCGGCTCCGAGGTTGCCGCGACCGGTCGAATCAATCTTCTTGTAGAAGCGCCGGATCCCCGCCTCCCGAAGGCGCCGCGTCGCCTCGAAGACGCGCTGTCGGGCATCGGCCGCGGACCGAGCGCGCGAGTCGGTGTCGAAGACGAGGACGTCGCACTCGGGACTCGCAGACCAGTCGAGCGAGACGTAGGTTCGGCGTCCACGCTTGGCGAACTGGAGACCGGTGTCGGTCGCACCGGTCAGGTCGTCAGCCAGGATTCCGAGCTCCGGCTGCACCGTGGCCTCCGCGGGAACACGTCAAGGGGATAAACGGATTGTACCTGCTCACCGCCCCTGATGCAAACGTGGTTCAGCTTTCGGTGCCTTCCGTCGCTTCGGCCCAGGCGTTCAGCAGGTCGGCAGCCATTGCGTCGCGGACCGCCTCGTAATCCGGACCGCGCAGGCGAAGCAGGTAGGAGGGGTGATAGGTGGCCTTGAGGATGGAGTTCCAGAGGCCTGGAAACTGGCGACCGCGCTCCTCGCTGATGCGAAAGTTCGGATGGATCAGCGCGGAGGCTGCCGTCGCACCCAGGCAGAGGATGACCTTCGGCCGGATGATCCGGATCTCCTCGCGCAGGATTCCCTGGTGTGCAGCGATCTCACCGACCCGGGGTGGCCGATTTGATCTGCCGCGACCGGTCTCGACGGTAGGACGGATTTTCACAAGATTCGTGATCCATAGCCGCTCGCGTGGTATGCCGAGCGTTTCCAGAAGTCGATTGAGTGCTTTGCCGGCTGGGCCAACGAAAGGACGATTTGCCGCGACCTCCTCTTTCCCCGGCGCCTCGCCGACCAGCATCAGCGCTGCGTCGACGCTGCCCTCGCCGAACACGTCGATGCCACGCTGCCGGGCTTCCCGCTCGAGCGCGGCGATCTGCTGCTGCTTGGTCAATCTTTCCGTCTCGCCTGGCATTGATCCCCCTCGCCGACGCGCGCTTGATGAGCGCCACTATCTTCGCCAGGGAGAGGTTTGGGACTGGCGTCTGGAGAAATGGTCCGTACCGCCATTTTCCTGAACCCTAACCGCTCTCCCGGTCCTGCTCGATGCGCCCGGAGGCATCCACCCTCGGTCATGACAGCGTCTTCGGCACCGGTGTTCGTTCATCGGACAGGGCGGTGGCAGAAAATGCGCCAGGTCGCAGGGCGATGGTATAATCCGTCCTGTGATGAGCGCTTCTCGGCAACGTCGGCGCGGATCGCATGCGCTGATCCGTCAAAGCCGCCCGCAGCGCCGCGAGGATGGCTTCCTCAACTGGATCGTCATCGGCGTCCTCGGCGTGATGCTCGCCACCACCTTCGTCGTGAGCACCGTGCTGCTTGCCGTCTTCGGGTTTGGCATCGCGGGCGAGCTCTACAGCTACGCGACCCGTGATCTTCCTCCGGTCGACCAGATCTTCTCGAAGAGCGTCTTCCAGTCGACAATGATCTACGACCGGAAAGGGCGTCTGCTCTATGAGATGTTCGATCCGCAAGGTGGCCGCCGCACGCTGATCCACCTCAAGGATATGCCACCGGCCTTGATCGACGCCACTGTCTCGACCGAGGATGGTAGCTTTTACACGAATCCCGGCGTGGATCCAGTCGCAATCGGCCGCGCGCTAGTTCAGAACGCCGTGCACCATCAGGTCGAGTCGGGCGCCAGCACGATCACCCAGCAGCTCGTCCGAAATGTTCTGATGACGCCGCAGGAGCGGCAATCCCAGTCGATCAAGCGCAAGATCGAAGAGGCGATTCTCGCCTTCCGGGTCTCGCAGCGTTACAGCAAAGACGAGATTCTCGAGCGTTATCTGAATGAGATCAACTATGGCAATCTGGCCTACGGCGTCGAGGCCGCGTCCGAGACGTACTTCGATAAGCCCGCCAGCCAGCTCACGCTTGCCGAGGCGGCGCTGCTAGCCGGCCTACCCCAGGCTCCCTCCGCCTACGATCCATTTCAGCATCCGAACGCTGCGAAGGCACGTCAGCTCGAGGTCCTCCGGCTGATGGTGAAGCACGGCTACATTACGCAGGAGCAGGCCAACGCGGCGGCGGCGCAGCCCTTGCATTATCACTCTGCCCCGACGGTGTTTCAGGCGCCGCATTTCGTCATGTACGTGCGTAGTCTCCTCGAAGATCGTTACAGCCAGCAGCAGCTTTACGATAGCGGGCTACGTGTCTATACGACACTCGATCTCGATCTGCAGCGCCAGGCCGAAACCATCGTGAAGAACCGCCTCCAGTCGCTCAAGGCTGACAATGCGAACAATGCCGCGCTGGTGGCGATCGACCCGAAGACTGGCGAGATCCTGGCGATGGTGGGCAGCGCGAACTTCTATGACGATGCGATCCAGGGGCAGATCAACATGGCGCTCACGGCGCGCCAGCCGGGGTCGACCCTCAAACCCTTCACCTATCTCTACGCGTTCGAGCACCGGCTGGCGTCGCCGACGACGATTCTGATGGATTCGCCGGTCAAGTACTCGATGGGTGCCGGACGCCCTCCCTATGAGCCACACGACGCCGACTATAAGTTCCGGGGTCCGGTTACAGTCCGTCGCGCGCTCGCAAACTCGCTGAACGTACCCGCGGTCGAGATGCTGAACAAGATTGGTATTCCGGCGCTCCTCCAGACGCTGCGACAGTTCGGCATCACGACACTGGAGCAGCCGCCCTCCTATTACGGCCTCTCGCTCACGCTCGGCGGTGGTCCGGTGCGCCTGCTCGACCTCAGCTTCGCCTACGCCGCACTTGCCAACGGCGGCGTGCAGGTTGGTCAGGTCGTGACCGATCCGCAGTCGGGACAGCGGCGGCTCGCGCCGGTGGCGATTCTCAAAGTGACCGACGCGAGCGGGAAGGTTCTCGAGGAGTATCACCCGTCGGCCGGTCAGCGACTGGCAAGCCCACAGGCAGTCTGGCTGATTACTGATATTCTCTCCGACGATGCCGCCCGTGCCGAGACGTTCGGCGCCCATTCGTATCTCGAGCTCGACCGTCCGGCCGCGGTGAAGACGGGAACGACGGAGCAGTTTCAGGACTCCTGGACGATGGGGTACACGCCACAGCTGGTCGTCGGGGTCTGGGTTGGCAACGCGAATGACCAGCCGATGAAGAACGTCTTCGGCGCTCGAGGCGCGGGGCTGATCTGGCACGAGTTCATGGAGACGGCGCTGAAGGGCCAGCCGGTGCTCCAGTTCAATCGACCGCCCGGGCTCGTCCGCGCCACCGTGGACGCGCTGACCGGACTGAGGCCCGTTCCGGGGCGCCCAACGATCACCGACTGGTTCATCGAGGGAACGCTGCCAACCGCGAGCGCACCGGTGCCGACGCCCACACCGTTGCCGCCAACGCCGATCCCGACGGAGACGCCGATTCCGCCGACGTCGACGCCGGTACCGGTACCGGCCCGCGCCACGCCAATCGTCGCCCCGAGCAATCCAAACGTCGTGGTGGTGCCCAGCCTGATCGGCCTGCCCGAGGCCGACGCGCAGCGGGTGATCAACGAGTCGGGGCTGATGACGACCTACGTGAACTATCAGACGATCAACGACGTGCCGGACCGCACCTATTTCCTATCGATCCCCCCGGGCGCGGTGCTCAGCCAGCTTCCGCAGCCCGGGACCCAGGTCCCGCGCGGAACGCGTGTCTACATCGCGGTACGGAAACAATAAGGTGCGGGTGATGGCACACGACGCGTATCACCCAGCCAAGTCTGCTGCGTGAATCATAACGTCGGCTCGCCCGGGCAGGCTGTTCTGAATAGGGCGAACCTGGCCAGGATGGGCGGCGAGCCGAGCCGATGCGATTCCGGGAGAGGGTTCGATGAGAGAGCGGCCCCGACGGGAACGATCTGGGCGGGCTGACTAACGATCCAGATCTGAGGAAGGCAACCAGGTCGGGACCGCGCTAGCCCGTGTCCTCATTCTCGCTCTTGGCCACGCCCGACATCGCCAGACTCGCGGCCCGGACGGCGGGGGCCATCGGGCTCAGGTCCAGCCAATCGGGAAAGGCCCGGATGAGCTCGCGACGACCCACGATCGCCACGGTGCCCTCGCGTTGGGATTGCTCGAGTGAGAGACGGCCCAGCCAGACCCTGTAGAACGTGGCCAGATCGGCGATCACTAGCAGGTCGACCTCGAAGCCGGGGTCCTCGATGCACACCGAGACCTCGGTCGGCGCCAGCAGCAGCCAGAAGTGCTCCTTGCGCGCCACCGGGAAGTCGAACTGCACGACGACCCGTCGCTCGGGCAGGCACTCCCTCCGGATGCGTCGACGCATCCACCAGAGAAGGAGTCCCGGGTCCAACTCGTCAGGCACCGGATCCGGGAAGGCCCAGCGGGCACCCCACGTGCCCAATGCGTCGACTACCCGCTGCAAGTCCTCGCCAGCCGGGGTCAGCTCGTAGGCCACCGTGCGCCCCTGGGGCGACATCCGGCGCCGGACGACGCCGTCGCGCTCGAGTCGGTGCAGGCGTTGGGCCAGGAGGCTGCGCGGGATGCCCGGCAGGCCGCGCTCGAGGTCATTGAAGCGCTGGATGCCCGCCAGCAGCTCACGGACGATGAGCGGAGTCCAGCGATCCGCGAGGATCTCCGACGCGTGCGCCACCGGGCACCACTGCCCATACGTACCTGCGCCCATACACCCAGTCTAACACTACCATTGATCTGCGACCAGTCCATTTTTTGAACTTCTTGGACGGCACGGGGAGTGGTAAGCTCGGAATCGAATCCGACAGCGCTCACTGAAGGAGGGCTACGAAGCGATGAGCGCACCACATTCCCATCTAAACGACGTGTGGGCGAGCGGGGCGGCCTATGAGCCGTATGTTGGCCGCTGGAGCCGCCTGGTGGCGCGGGAGTTCCTCGTCTGGTTGGCGGTCCCAGCCGGGAGACGTTGGCTAGACGTTGGCTGCGGGACCGGCGCGCTGAGCCAGACTATTGTCGAACGGGCGGCTCCCCACGAGGTTGTGGGGATCGATTCCTCGGCGGGCTACGTAGCGTATGCCCGCGAGCAGGTCCGGGACGGCTGCGCCCACTTCGACGTGGGCGACGCCCGGTCCTTGCCGTTCGCGGATGAAGCGTTCGACGCGGTGGTCTCCGGGCTGGTGCTGAACTTCGTGCCTCAGCCGGATCGGGCGGCGGCCGAGATGGCCCGGGTGGCGCGGCCGGGCGGGATCGTGGCCGCCTACGTCTGGGACTATGCCGGCGAGATGCAGCTCATGCGCCACTTCTGGGACGCGGCGGCGGCGCTCGACCCCGCGGCGCGCAACCTGGACGAGGGGCGGCGGTTCCCGCTCTGCAAGCCGGAGCTGCTGGCCGATCTTGTCCGAGGAGCCGGGCTGTGCGACGTCGCGGTGCGAGCGATCGACGTGCCGACAGTATTCCGCGACTTCGATGATTACTGGTCGCCGTTCCTGGGCGGGCAGGCGCCAGCCCCGGGCTATGCGATGTCGCTCACCGAGGAACGCCGGTCCGCCCTCCGCGAGCGCATCCGCGCCAGCCTGCCGTTTGCGCCCGATGGATCGATCCACCTCGTCGCGCGGGCCTGGGCGGTGCGGGGCACGTGCGCGCAGCCGGCGTCGAGGACCTAATCCGGTCCCACCGGGAGGTTATCTGGGTGTCGACCAGGCACATCAGCACCGACGTGACCCGCGGAGAGAGGAATGGGGGGCGACACAGCGCCGTTCTGCGTGGCAATGGCGTCTGCCCTGACGACGCGGAGCCTTGACGCGAAGATAAGCGTCAGGGGTTGACCGGACGTGGCGTTCGCGTTGGCACGTGCCGTGGACACCTGGCCCTGGATGGGCTATTGGCGGGGACCTATCTCTGGTGGCTTACCCCCTCCGGGTTGACGCAGGTCCCCGTCGACCCAGTGCGCGCAACCATCGGCGCGTTCGGATCGATCGCCCCCTGGTGTACGTCGCGATCCCTACGCTGAGCATCCTTCTACCACCGGTTCCTGACGCGGACCTGGTCGTGGTGGGCGGGCTGTCCTTTGGCCTGGTCCCTGCGACCCTCTACGCGCTCCTGGGTGGGGGTCTGGGCGCGGGTCTCAATTTCTGGCTGGCGCGCCGACTTGGGCGCCCATGGATCCGGAGCGCTCGGCCAGCGTCGAGGGGCTCGCCGGATGGTCGGCTGGCCGGCGGTGTTCCTCACCCGTCTCCTACCGGGCTTCAATTTCGATCTGGTCAGCTATGCGGCGGGCCCGACTGCCACGCTCGCCGGGATGGTCTTTCCGGTACTCATCCTGGTGGTAGCCGGCGATTGGGCCGGAGAGCGGCCGGAGATTGTCACGTTGGCGGCTGCAGACAGTGTCGGCACGATGGCAGTCCTGCTGACGATCGCCTGGACGTTGCTCTGGATTGGATCGAGAGGAAATGTCGTTTCTGGCCACGACGCCGGTGGCTCGACAGGTAGAGGTAGGCGAGGAGGGCCAAATGCTAGATTAGAACGAGTTTAGTTTGCCCAGGTCCAGACGACGCTGGCGGTAAAGTTCCAGGCCGTTGCGATGCCGATGGCGATCAAATCAGCAAGCAGGTAGAACACCGCCAATCGCTGGACCAGCACCGTGAACACGACGGACGTGATGACGAGTCCCCCCAGCGACGCCAGGTTGAAACGGGCAAAACGCACCGGCGAGATCGTTCGCTGGCCGAATGTCCACCAGTTATTCCAGAGAAAGTTATTGACCACGCTCAGCTCGACGGCGACCGCCGAGGCCAGGAGTGGAGGCCAGTGGAGATGTCCAAACAGTAGCTGCACACAGATCAGGTTGACGCCGACGCCGGTAAGCCCGACTACGCCAAAGCGGAAGAGACGGTTCCAGTCCAGCCAGCCGAGCATCCGAGATAGCATCGTGAAGGTATTCATCCTATGGGCGTGCCAATCTGAACGTCGTGGGGAGAAGGATTGCACAAACTGGGCCCATCCGGCCAGCGTTGTCTTGCGCCACGTCTCCGGTCCTACGAGGCCGTGATCCCGGTGTTGTTGGCTCGCCGATCGACCGCGAATCGAAGCTTCCAGACGAGCCAGAGCGCCTCGAAAAAGATTTGGCGCGACATCTTTGACTGGCCGATCCGTCGGTCGACGAATCGAATTGGTACTTCGACCAGCCGTAAGCCCTGGAGGTGGCAGTACCAGTTGACCTCGACCTGAAAGCCGAAACCAGTCGAGCGGATCTTGCCGAGATCGATCCGAGCGAGTGCCTCGCGTCGAAAGCACTTGAAGCCACTGGTCGGATCGCGCACCGGAAGGCCGAGAAGGAGCTGCGTGTATAACGATCCCCCGCGGCTGATCAACCATCGTGCAAGCGGCCAGTTCTCGGCGCCGCCGCCGGGAACGTAGCGCGAGCCGATCGCGACGTCGGCGTCCTCGCAGGCCGCGATCAGCCGGGGTACGTCCGCTGGATCGTGGGAGAAGTCTGCATCCATCTGGACGACGAAATCGCTGTCGGAGCGGATCGCTTCGCGGAAACCTGCCACGTAGGCGGTGCCGAGACCTTGCTTGCCCGGGCGGTGGATCACCCGGACTCGCCCATCGGCGTGTCGACTGAGCTCATCGGCAAGCGCACCCGTACCATCCGGAGAGTTGTCATCGATCACCAGGAGCGAGTAGTCAGGATGTACGAGGATCTGCGGGGCCAGGCGTTCGAGGTTCGCGGCTTCATTATACGTGGGGATCACAATCAGGGTGGTCACGGACGTGCTCCAGCAGCTGCAATCTCGAATGCGAGAGCGATGTACTGGCAGCGCAACCGACGTGCCAG
The DNA here is from genome assembly GCA_902810745.1 of Chloroflexota bacterium. Classification (GTDB taxonomy): domain Bacteria; phylum Chloroflexota; class UBA6077; order FW602-bin22; family CADDYW01; genus CADDYW01. Next base: position 24,749 of record CADDYW010000007.1, read on the forward strand.
ATGTCGTTTACAATACTCGCCATCATGACGCTCATCGCCCTGGCTCTGGTCGTGGCTTCAGCCTTCGCACACGCGACCTGGAACTATCTCGCGAAATCGAGCCGTGATACTCACGCCTTCACCTGGGCGTTCACGAGTGTATCGACCCTCGTCTACGTGCCGATTGCGGTGATCGTTGCGTGGCGCGACCCTCCGCCACTCGGCGCGCTATCTTTCATCCTCGTCACAGTCGCGCTGCATCTGGCTTACTTCTGGCTGCTCAACGCGAGCTATGCACGTGCCGATCTTTCGATCGTCTATCCTGTCGCACGGGGAACCGGCGTGATGCTGATTCCTGTTGGCGCCGTTGCGCTCCTGGGCGAACGCATCTCGCCAGCCGGTGCCGTGTCGATTCTCGTGATCGTGCTCGGCGTTCTCAGCCTCCACTCGCGTGGTCGCGGACGGGATGCCATCCAGGAGCTGATCCACTCGATCCAGGAGCCAGGGTCGCAGCTCGCGATCCTCACGGGCGTCATTATCGCGAGCTACAGTCTCTGGGACAAGAATGCTCTCTCCCACCTTTCTCCTATCCTTTTGGATACCGGCATCTTCGCCGGGCAGGCGCTGGTGAACGCGCCGTATTACCTGTGCTGGCGCCGCCAAGCCGTGCTGCGAGAGATCACGGAGCGGCCGATCGCGGTCCTTGCCGCGGGCATTCTCTCGCCACTCGCCTACCTGCTGGTGCTGACCGCCCTGACCTTCAGCCGGGTCGCCTACATCGCGCCGACGCGCGAGATTGGTATCGTCGTCGGAACGCTCCTTGGCGCCCGCACGCTCAAGGAGCCGTATCTCGCGAACCGCCTGGTCGGGTCATCGCTCATCGTCGTCGGAATCTTCGGTCTCGCGCTGTCGCCCTGAGCGATCCTGACTGCATGACGAGGACCTTGGAATCGGGCACCACGGTAAGAATGCCTGCCCCTCGCGAGCCGGCAGGGCGTGGCATCAGTCCAGCCAGATCGGATTAGTCCAGGCGCGCTTACCCGCGGCGTCGACGACGGTGACGCGGCAGTACGAGCGGGCGAATGGCGTGATTGGTAGAGTGCACTCGGTGATTCCGTCGCCCGTCTGGTGGGCGGCAGCAGAGCTGCGCCCGGAGACGAAGACCGTACGCGCCGGTGAGCACACCACGTGAATCTGATCACGCTCGACCGCCACGTCGATGATCTCAGGCCCCTGGCTGGAGTAGAAGTGTCCGGCCTTGATCGCCGCGAGGAGCGCGTCGGGATCGAGCTCCTCGGCGCGTACCTGCACCCAGGCCGCGCGGTAGTCCATCCGAATCTTGAAGTGGGCATCGTCGGCGGCGTATGCCAGGAGGCGCGTGCCGCGCGCCAATAGCAGGTCTTCCAGGTACCAGCTATCGCCGCGGTCGTTGTCCTCGGCACAGGTCTGATTGAAGATCTCGACCGCGTGGGCGGCGTCGAGAGACAGTGCGTCGGCGAGCGTCAGGCTGTACCAGGCCGGATGAGCGATCCCGACGAAGGCTCCCACGGCCGCCGCGCGCCGCGCCAGCTCGGGGCCGGTCTCGTCCGCGCCGGTCCGGGCGAAGTCGGGAGGCAGCCCGACCGCGAGGATGTGCCAGCGGCCACCAACCTCGATCTGCGGGGCGTGCAGCTCGGCGCCGAGCAGGGTCGTAAAGGTCGACGTCCGAAATCTCCGCGTATCGGTGATCGGAAAGCCATAGCTCTCCAGAAAGTGATCGGTAATGGCGAGGAAGTCGTAGCCGTGATCACGATACGCAGCCACGACGTCGGCGGGATCCAGGCCCCCATCCGAGCGTGTCGAATGGGTGTGCAGGTTCCCGCGGTAGAATCGTCCCGGCTTATTGAACGGCAAGTTTTTCAAGCGGATTGCTCCTCGAGTCGATTGCTCAGGTAGCCCCCTGGTCGCGGACTAATCATAGCAGTCCCGTCAACGTACCTGTCTGCTCCGTACCGGGTGTACAATCGTACCGTCGGCGACCGGCCGCTGCAGGAGGCTTGATCCACGGTGAAGGTTTCGCTAACCACGGTTGCGCTCCCACACCTCTCACTCGAGGAGACCGTCGAGTTCGCCACGCGGCTCGGCTACGACGGCATCGAGCTCCGCGTGCGACGCATCCCCTCGCAGGCGATCGGGCAGCCGTACTCGTTCTGGGGCAACCACAAGAACGACGTCAATCCTGACAACTTCGTCCAGCTAGCTCCACGAATCAGGCGCCTGTGCAGCGATAATGGACTCGAGATTCCCGCTCTCGCGAGCAATGCGACGGCGGTCGAGCTGGACGACCTGCGCAAGCTCGCGGAAGGCGCGGCGATCTGCGGGTGCCCTCTCGTCCGGATCGGGGTGCCGCGTCGCTACGACGGCAGCGTGCCGTATCGAGAGATCTACGCCGAGGCGGTCGACGCATTCGGGAAGGCATTAGAGGCGATCAGACCATTTGGCGTGCGGGCGCTGCTCGAGATCCACGGTGGGACGATCGTCGTCAGCGCGGGGCTGGCCTATCGCCTCGTGTCGAACTTCTCGGCCGATGCAATCGGCGTGATCTACGACGTGCAGAACATGGTGAAAGAGGGCTACGAGGGTGCTCGGTTGGGCCTTGATCTCCTCGGGCCATACCTGGCGCACGTTCACGTTGGCGGCCACGGCCCGCAGCCGGGCGAACGCGATGACAATGGCACTCTCCAATGGATCTGGAAGCCCCGCGAGCTCGCGGACGGCCTCCTGAGCGTGCCCAATCTGCTGGCCGAGCTCCGCCGTGCTGGCTATGACCGCTTCATCACCGTCGAAGATCTGCGCCCGGACGTCGACGCCGAGGTGAAGTTTCGCACAGCGGTTGCGTACCTACGGCGATTGGACAGGGAGCAGGGTTGACCGAGTACGTCGTTGGGACCGTGGACGAGCTCCCGGTCGGATCGAAGCGCATCGTCACGGTCGGAGGCGTCGAGATTGGCGTCTTCAACGTGAAAGGACAGTTCTACGCGCTGCCGAACCATTGCTTCCACCAGGGCGGGCCACTCTGCGAAGGAAACGTCGGGGCGACGGTCGTGGCGACGAAAGAAAGCGGCTGGAAGCCGGAGTGGGTCCAGGAAGGCGAGGTCGTCGTTTGTCCCTGGCACGGTCTCGAGTTCAACATTACGACTGGCCGCTGCCTGGGCCGGCGCCACGCCCGCCTCCGGCGGTATCGGGTCCGGGTGGTCGACGGCCAGGTTCGGGTGAGCGTGTAGCGACACGGGGCATCACCGCGGAGTACTTGGAAAATCTACCTGCTCGTGGTAAAAGCGCCTGCGTGGCTGCCCTTCGCCCAGCCTGAGCCTCATCCAATCGTCTACGACGACTACCTGACGCGTGGGTTCACGCCATCTGTCGTGGGCCCCTGCTCCCCGAAAGGTAGATCCGCAGCGGTGGACGTCCCGATCGGCCCGCCAGTATCCAGCCTCGAGCGCGTTTGATGGCTGGCACCGATTCAGTGTGTTCACATTGCGTTTACATACCGTCTGTATCGTCAGACATGACCAATGAGGCGTCTCGAGACGCTCCTTTGTCCCGAGGTCGCCAGAGGGAGACGTGAAAACGCTATGATGGACCACTCGCGCGAGCGCCGACGAGCGAACCTGACCGGCGCTCTAGAGAATGACCCGCCCTTGGCGATCAGCGGAGTCGACTGGCGACGACTGATTGCATACCTCAAGCCATATCGAGGGCGGCTGGCGCTGGCAATTCTGGCGCTGTTGATCTCGAGCGGTGCTGGCCTGGTGTTCCCGCTGGTGATCGTGCGCCTGCTCGACTCGGTCACGCGATCCGGGCAGTTTGGCCAGCTCAACACCCTGACCCTTACTCTACTCGGCATTTTCGCATTTCAGGCAGTTTTTTCTGGCGTGCAGACGTACCTGCTCGCCCGCATCGGAACGGGTATTGTCTTCGATCTGCGCACCACGCTGTACCAGCAGCTTCAGCGCCTTTCACTCGACTTCTACGCCAGGCGGCGAGTTGGAGACGTCGTCTCATGCCTGACCAGCGACGTGACTCAGATCCGTACGATGCTGACGACCAACCTGACCTCGCTTCTGAGCCAGTTGCTCATCTTGATCGGTTCGATTGGGATTCTCCTGTCGATGAGCGCCAGCCTGACTATCTTCATTCTCGCGTTGGCGCCGATCCTGCTCGTGATCGCGCTCGTCTTTGGACGGAAGGTGCAGGGAGCGAGCCGGCAGGTCCAGGACCAGCTAGCGATCGAGACAACCGTGGCCGAGGAAGGGCTGCAGGGTATCCGGGTCGTCAAGAGCTTTGGACGCGAGGAATACGAGACGCGTCGGTTCACTGGCGCGGCGATGAAGAGCTTTCGAGCTTCCCTGCGCGTGTCGGCCTATCACTCCGTATTCATGGCAGTGATGACGTTTCTGGGTTTCGGGTCGATCGCCGCCATCATGTGGTACGGAGGGCGAGAGGTCATTGCCGGGCGGCTGAGCCTGGCCATGATCACCGGTTTCATAATGTACGGTATCTCGATCGCCGCGAGCCTGGGTGGGCTGTCCGGACTTTACGCGCAGGTCAGAGCGGCGATCGGCGGAGTCGAGCGCGTCTTCGAGATCCTCGACAGCCACCCAAGCGTGCAAGACGCACCCGATGCCGTCGACCTGCCGACCGTTCGTGGGCAGATTTCCTTCAAGGAAGTGTCGTTTCATTACGATCCTGGCGTTCCGGCGCTGCGAGACGTCTCTCTGGAGATTCAGGCCGGCGAAATCCTGGCGCTGGTCGGTCCAAGTGGCGCGGGCAAGAGCACCATGGTGAATCTCATCTCTCGCTTTTACGATCCGACGGCCGGTTCGATCTTGATCGACGGACAGGACCTCCGCTCAGTGACGCAGCACAGCCTGCGAGACCAGATCGCGATCGTTCCTCAGGAGACGATTCTCTTCGGTGGAACTATCCGCGAAAACATTCAGTACGGAAGGCTGAATGCGACGGAGGAGGAGATCGTCGCCGCGGCTCGTGCTGCGAACGCCCACGAGTTCATCCTGGCGTTGCCCCGGCAATATGATACGCTGGTAGGCGAGCGTGGCACGAATCTGAGCGGGGGCCAACGCCAGCGCATCGCGATCGCGCGCGCCATCTTGAAGGACCCGCGGATTCTCTTGCTCGACGAGGCGACGAGCGCTCTGGACAGCGAGTCGGAGCGATTGGTGCAGGAGGCGCTCGAGGCGCTGATGAAAAACCGGACGACTGTCATCATCGCGCACCGCTTGAGCACGATCAAAGTGGCCCACCGTATCGCCGTTCTGGAAGGCGGGCGCATCGTCGAGCTGGGGACGCACGATGATCTCATGGCGCGGAACGGTCTCTACGCGCGCCTGTACGCCATGCAGTTCCATGAAGCAGACGAAGGGCCAGCCGTGAGGCATCCGACGTCACGCGTGGAGACCGTCCAACGTCATCACGAGGATACGCCGGGCGGCGCCCAGCCCGGCCTGCTGAACGTCGTTGTGAGCCGTGGCTAGGTTGGGCTTCAGAGGGAGTTCGAATGAGCAAGATTCTCATCGTCGACGATGACCCCCACATTCGAGAACTGGTCCGAAGGTTTCTCCGAAACGACGGCTTCGACGTTTACGAAGCTGCCGACGGGCTCCAGGCGCTCGACGTTCTCGAATCGATCAAGGCGGATCTGATCATCGTCGACGTCATGATGCCGAACCTGGACGGCTGGGAGCTTTGTCGTCGCCTGCGAGAGCAGGGCGACGTACCCGTGCTGTTCCTCACCGCGAAAGGCGAAACCAGCGACCGAATCAAGGGCTTCCAGCTTGGGAGCGACGACTACGTGGTCAAGCCGTTCGAGCCGCTCGAGCTGGTCGCGAGGATCAGGGCTCTCTTGCGGCGCTATCGCATTGCAACTTCTCAGTCAGTTCAGCTCGGCGAATTGCACATGGATCGCAAGACCTACGAAGTTACCGTGCACGGCGAGCCCGTGACCATGCCGCCGAAGGAGTTCGATCTCTTGTTCAAGCTGGCCGGCTCGCCGGGCAGAACCTACTCGCGGGATCAGCTGATCGAAGACATCTGGGGCTGTGACTTCGAAGGGAACGAGCGGACCCTGGACGTACACATCAATCGACTGCGCGAGCGATTTCCCGAGCAACAGCACTCCTTCCGAATCCGTACCATTCGCGGACTTGGCTACCGAATCGAGTTGCGCCAATGAAACGTCCGAACGGTCTCAGGATCGCTGGAGGGTTCGCGGTGGTGCTGCTATCATTTGCTGCCGTCTTCACTGCGACGTTTTTCCTGACCGCTTTCGGCTATCGATTGATTGGCCTCTATCCCCCGGCGTATCTTGCCCAGATGATCACCTCGTTGCTTGGCCTGATCTTCGGCGGTTTGATCGTGTCCGCGGTCTCCGCTCGATTCCTCCCAAGGTTTCAGGCTCAGCAGGCAGGATTCATCAGGCCGATCATCGAGGCGATGGAGAGAATCTCGCGAGGGGATTTCGACGTTCGATTGGATGACGACTTCCCGGGTCGGGAAGCGGAGCTATTGGGTGACGTGGTCAAGAGTGTCAACAAGATGGCACTCGAATTGGGCCGCCTGGAGCAGATGCGGCAAGAGTTCATCTCTGACGTCTCTCACGAGATCCAGTCGCCGCTCACCTCGATCCGAGGCTTTGCCCAGGCGCTCCACGACGATGGCCTTCTACCGGAGGAACGCCACCACTTCTTGACCATCATCGAGACCGAAAGCACGCGGCTCTCTCGTTTGACGGACAACCTGCTTCGGCTTGCCTCTCTGGACGCCGAGCAGGTCAAGTTCGCGCCGAAGCCCTACCGACTGGACCGGCAAATCAGAGACCTCATTCTCGCGGCCGAGCCTCAATGGTCCGGGAAGGGAATCGACCTCGACGTCTCGCTCGCCGACGTGACCATTACCGCGGACGAAGACCTGCTGAGCCAGGTGTGGAGCAATCTCATCCATAATGCCATAAAGTTCACGCCGGATGGCGGCAGCATCCGCATCAGCCTGCGGCGTCGCGATGACGCGATCGAGTTCTGCATCGCCGATACTGGCATCGGGATTCCGGAGGAAGATCAGGCGCGAATTTTCGAGCGCTTTTACAAAGTCGACCGATCGCGCGAGCGATCCAAGGAGGGGAGCGGATTGGGACTCTCGATCGCGAGGAAAATCGTCCAGCTGCATCGAGGTACGATTCGCCTGCAGAGCAAGGCTGGAAGTGGCACCACCTTTATCGTCTCGCTTCCGCTCAAGCCCCAGCCTGCCGAACCAGCCGGGCAGTAGGCGCCATCATCTGTGGAATGGTTAGAAAACGCTACTTCGTCAAGTGTTCGGCCTGTGATCGGGTGTTCTGGCTCGACGCGGTACGGGCGCCAGTCCCCGAGCACGGGCCATGGAATCGTCGTCTGCAGCAGGAGCCTCCAGCAGGCCGTAGCTGCCGGGGCGCGGGGCGGCCGGGGCACTGGATTGGCGTAGACGTCGACGACGATCCGATCAGTCCGCCCGCTAGCCGGCCACGCCCGACCTGCGATACTTCGCCGGAACCTTGATCCTCGGGAAGACCTTCAGCGCGTTCAGCCCCATGATCTTCCGCTTGACCTCGTCGGGCAGCGGTAGCTCGAAGGCTACCCGGGGGTGATCGAAGTCGTGGTGCGGCCAGTCGGAGGCGAACAGCGTACGGTCCTCGCCGTCGTAGATGCGGATGAGGTCGACCAGATCCTGGCCACGCGGCGGCTCTTCGATCGGCTGCGTGGCGAAGTACATCGTGTCGATCCAGCGGCTCGGCAGGTCGTCGTAGAAAGGCCAGACGCGGCGCTGCTCGGTGAACTCCTTGTCCAGCCGCAGGCGCAGGAACGGCACCCAGGTCAGGCCCGCTTCGGTGAAAAGGATCCGCAGCTTTGGGAACCGCACCGGCACGCCGTTCTCGATGAAGCTCATGAGATTCGACATCATCGCGAAGACGTGAGAGGCGGTGTGGGCCGTGGGCGCGGTGGTGAACTGCTCGACGTTGAACGGGAAGCCCCAGGAGCTACCGGAGACGGAGTGGAGAGCGACCGGAAGATCGAGATCCTGGGCAAGCTCGAAGATCTTGTAGTAGCGGCGATGTCCCCAGAGTGGATACACCTGGCAGGTGGGAAGAAACACGGCGACGAACCGCGGGTGGCCGGCCCAGCGCTGAATCTCTCGCACCGCCTCGGCCGGGTCCTGGTGAATCGCGATGATCACGCCGTAGAGATCGTTGTCCTCGGCGACCCACTTCTCGGCGATCCAGCGGTGGTAGGCACGGGCAAGAGCAGCGGCATAATCCGGATTGGGAATCGCGGCGATCTTGAGGAAGAAGTCAGGGAAGATCACCGCCGCGTCGATCGAGAAGGCATCCAGCTCGCTCCGCATCTGGTCCGCGGTCCAGACGATCTCCTCGCGCGCGCCCCGCAGGTTTGGCAGGACCGCGCCTGGCAGCGGACCACCGCCGCCGGGGGCGTAGCCCGGTACGTCAAGGTAGCGGCGCGGGATCTTGGCCGCGTTCTCCACCGCCCGACGCCAGGATGGATCGGTATAAGGCGCGAGCTCGTTCGGCGTCTCGTGGGCGTGGACGTCGGCGTCGACGACGAAGACGTCATTCAACGTCAGGGGGCCTGCAGGCAGCGACGAGGTCTCGATTGCCATGAACCGTTCCTCCGACCGTGCTGGTGCGATGGCAGAAAGCCCTGGCTCGCCGGGCTCCCGCGGCTATTATCGCACCGGGTCTGGGCGGCTCGCAAACGGCCACACAGCACGGCAATCGGCGGCGCGGCCGGGGCGTTGCGATGACAACGACATCGCGCTACGCTTGATCGTCAGTCGGGACGACGCCTGCCGGCCGAGCCCGCCGTCGCCCCATCCTTCGCGGAGGACTTTGTCGTGTCAGCGAGCGACTACCCGGTGATCGACGCCGACGTTCACATCCACGAGCCAGACTCAGACCTCGCCCCGTATTTCGAGATGCCCTGGCGCCGCGTGCTGGAGGAGGGCGGGCTTACGCGCGAAGGCGCACGAAGCGTGAAGGGCGAGCGATTTCTTGATTATACTGGGTATTCGCCGCTCACGCCGTACGATCCGATTCTCGGCGCGCTACCCCCCGATCCGCATCGCATCACCTCGCCGGACGTGCTCCGGGCCGACCTGGACCAGCGCGGCGTCGACGCGGCGGTTATTTTCACCGGTCGCCTGCTTCGGGCGGCCGCCAGCAACGATTACAATTACGTCGCCGCGCTCGGTCGAGCGTTCAACCGTTGCCTCGCCGAGCGCTGGCTGAGTCCCTCCCGTGGAATCTACGGGGCGATCATGGCACCGAACCAGGTGCCCGAGGACGCGGCCGAGGAGATTGCAAAATACGCGAAGCACGACGGGTTCGTCGCGGTGTATCTGCCAATGGCAGGTAATTATCCCCTCTGGGGCGATCGCTCTTACGATCCGATCTTTGCCGCGGCGCAGGACGCCGAGCTGCCGGTCGTCCTTCAAGGAGCGCTGACGATTCACACGGTGTTTCCATACGAGCTTCATCACCTGCCAACCGCGCTCGCCAAGCAGACGCTGTCGCAGGCATTCGGCGCGCTGGCGAATCTGGTGAGCATGGTGACGACTGGCGTTCTCGCGCGCTTCCCGCGGCTGAAGATCGTCTTCAACGACGCGGGCATCGCCTGGCTGCCGCTCGCACTCGGACGGCTCGACCACTATTTCCCATTTCTTGCCGAGGAGGTACCCTTTCTCGCACCACGGCCGAGCGAGCAGGTCCGTCGCCAGGTGTACGTGACGACTCACCCGCTCGACTGCGCGGCCTCCGGGTCGCTGCTAAACGCCTGCTTCGAGGCGATTGGCTGGGATCATCTGCTCTTTGGATCGGACTGGCCCCATTTCGACGCGACAGATGCGCAGAAGATCCTCGACCTGCCACTTCCCGAAGCCACCAGGCGCAGGATCCTGAGCGAGAACGCGCGGGCGCTCTTTCGATTGAGCTAGCGCCCGACCCCGATGAATCACCAAGGTTAGAACCTCTCGCTCCCAGGCACTTCCCCGATGCTGGTGATCTGCGCGACGTCCTCGGGCGAAAGTCGCAGGTCCGCCGCGCCGACGTGCTCCTCGACCTGCGCGGGCGTCTTTGCGCCAACGATGCAGGACGTGACGCCCGGTTGCGCCAGGGTCCACGCGATGGCCAGCTGAACCAGCGTGACGCCCTTCGCGCGTGCCAGCGCCTGGAGCTGATCGGCCGCTTTCAGGTAGCGAGCAAACGTCTCGCCCTGGAACCGTGGGAACGCGCTGCGCTCGTCGTCAGGAGGGAACGTGTCGCCCGGGCGATACTTGCCGGTCAGCAAGCCTTTCGCGAGCGGGCTATGGACAATCGCGCCGATGCCGTGCTGAGCGCAGTACGGAAGCAGGTCGCGCGTGGCAGCCGCGTCGAATATGTTCAGACGGGGCTGCAGCGATTGAATCGGATACAGAGCGGACGCGGTCCGTAGCTGGTCGACGGTGAAGTTGCTGACTCCGACGTAGCGGGCTTTTCCGCGCTCTTTCGCCTCGGCCAGGCCAGCCATCGCTTCTTCGAGGGGAACGTTGCTCGGGAAGCGGTGAAGCTGATAGAGGTCGACGTAATCGGTGCGCAATGCGCGCAGACTGTTGTCGAGCGCTTCGCGGATGCGTACGCGCGTGAATGGCTCAGCCGATACCTTCGTCGCGATGAAGACGGCGTCGCGCGGTCGGCCGACCAGCGCGCGGCCGATCACCGTTTCTGACGTTCGATAGTATTCGGCGGTGTCGATGGCGGTGATGCCGAGATCGAGCGCGCGACGAATCGTGGCGATGGCCGTCGCTTCGTCCACGCTCCCCATGCCGCCGCCAATTGGCCAGGCGCCGAACGTGATGACCGGGATGCGTGGGCCGTCATTTCCCAGCTGGCGATATTCCATCTTCCAGTCTCCTACTTCAATCGATGCGACAGAGCAAAGCGCAATGCACAAAACGCTATTTCTGCCTGTCCAGGTGCACGGGCTCCGCGTTTTGCACCGTAAGCAGTGCGCTCTGTGACCGAAGCGCCGCCATCAGTCGAGCAACAGCAGGCGATCGGCTCGCCTCTCTGTCCAGCTACCCAGGCAGGATCACGACCTCGCTTTCCAGGTGAGCCAGCACGTCGCCCTCGCTCATCCAGAATGGATGGTAGTCGTTGGCGAGCCAGAGCGGCGTCTGGTCGCGGTAGTGCGGACTTCCCAGATGCGCGGACTGGCCGAGTGTCTGCGTCGACTGCAGATGATCGGGCCGGCCGAGGTCCGCCATGAAGCGATAGGTCGAACCGGAGACGACCGTGAACGGTACCGACAGTCCGTGACCGGCCGCGCGGACGATCGAGCTGCCTCCGCTGGTCGGGTAGGGGCCAGTGTCGTAGAGTGCGCGGAGCTCGTCCGAGATTCCCATCGGATGCGGATGCACGACCTGGTGCAGGCTGCCCCAGCGCCAGGCTTCGACGTCGGCACCGCCCCACGCCTCCAACGCCCCCAGAGCCGCGTTGAAGGCACCGCGCACGGCGAGAGGTACGTCGCCATCGGGGAGCCACGGAACGGTCTCGCCCAGCAGCAGACGCCGACCAATCCCCGCGACGCGCACCGTCGCCGGCTCGACCAGCGCCTCCGGGAAGCGCGCGCGGGCCAGCACCAGACACCATTGCGTCCAGAATGCCGTCCAGATCGACGCGCCGACGCTCTCGGTCGTGAACTCGTAATCCCACGACCGCAGAACGCGGACGGCGTCCCGGGCCAGCGGCGACTCGCCATCGCCGATCATCTCGAGCAGGGCGGGGGTCAGCTCGCGCGCTCGGATGCTGTGAACGTCGCCGTGGATGGCGGCGATCTCGTCCGGTCGCAGCCTGTCCGACGCGGTGAGCCGCTCGCGAATGCGTCGGGCTCGGTAGCCATCCGACCAGGCACCGCTCGCGAGGTAGTCGGGATCGCGCGACCAGGGGACGTTGTTAGCCGTCGCTATCCAGCCGCGCACTGGATTCTCCTCGTGCGGTAGGTCGTCGAACGCGACAAAACCGTTCCAGGCGTCGTCGGGATTGTTCGCGTGGCGGAGACCGTAGCCGGGGCGGCCGTGGCGCGGAACGAGGCCAACCGCGTGGTAGCCGATGTGGCCGGACCGGTCCGCGTAGACGAAGTTCAGCGGAGGGCACGGCCACCGTCTCAGTGCGCTCAGGACATCGTCGGCCGAGCGTGCCCGCAGCAACCCGAGCGTCGCATCGAATCCGGAGGGCGCCTCGGCGCCGATCCAGCGCAGCGTGACTGGTGCGGTGACCTCCAGGTCGTCCAATCCGGGGAGGATGTCATTGACGACGGGGCCGCGTACCGTACGCCGAATCTCCAGGTGGTCGTCAGGCTCGCCCGCGACCGCGATCGTCTGATGATCGACCTCGAACGGGCGCCAGGCTATGCCATCCCGGTACATTCCAGGATGGTCCGAACTCGGCTCTTCGAGGTAGAGGTCCCGCACCGAGATCGCGTGGTTCGTCAGTCCCCAGGCGACGTCGCGGGTGCGACCCAGGTAGAGCACCGGCGTGCCGATGTAGATCGCGCCCGCGGCGTCGATCGACGGGCAGGTCAGCTGTGCCTCGAACCACTGGCTCGGCGCGCTGAAGGGATTGTGGGGATCGCTGCAGACGACGGGTGCGCCGGTCGTCGTGTGAGAGCCGCCCACGACCCAGTTGTTGCTTCCTTCGTCCAGCGGGCCGCCGTGCCCTGGCAAGGTCGCCGCGGTGGAGGCGTTCGAGGTGGGCACGATCGTTTCATCGGCGAGCTCGACGGTGAAAAACGCATCGGCGAGCTCCGGCGGCAGGAGACGGCGAGCCGCCTCGGCGAGGACGATCAGCTCGAGCCGACCGGTCAGCGTCCACCAGCGGTGCTTCCAGATGGCGATCGAGTCGGCGGGGTGCCAGGGCGCGGGCTCGTACCCGAGGATCTCGAACTCGATCGGCAGGCGCGAGCCAGCCTGATCGATCCAGCGATTGATCCCCGAGGTGAAGGCGGTCAGCACGTCCCGGACTTCCGGACTCGCCGTCTCCCAGGCGCGATCCCCGGCCGCGCCCATGCCGAGCGTGCGCATCATCCGATCGCTTGCCAGCGCGCGCTGACCAAGGACCGCCGCGAGCTGGCCACGGACGAGTCGGCGCTGGTAATCCATCTGCCACAGCCGGTCTTGCGCCATCGCGTAGCCCAGCCCGAAGAACAGATCGTGCTCGCTATCGGCGGATACGTGCGCAATGCCCCAGGAATCGCGGCGAATGCGGACTGGCGCCTGGACTGGGCCAACCGGCACCTCGGTCGTGCTGCCTGCCAGGGGCAGCTTCGATCGGAAGTAATCCTCCGACCAGCGTTGAAGCGTCTCCGGATCTATCTCGGACATCCGCGGTCTCGGATCGGTCGTGAGTCCTCGCAGCCACGTCAGGACAACATTGCGTCGGTCGGCATCGGAGCTGTCGAGTCGCGCGGCCATGGTCTCCTCCTGATGGGTTGGTGATCTACCTCGGGTAGTGTAAGTGTAATCTGTCATCTGCACCTCGGGCCATCCCTCGCTGGGCCCGGAGCGGCCGTCGAGTCTCGTCTTGCTTCCAGGCACGCCGTCTGTTGTCACGTCCCGGCAGCCGGGGCCACGGACAATCAATTGCGCGCCGGCTGGCGACGCCGTACAATCGATCAAACTGGAGATTCGCTCCAGCAACGTGCGTCCGGCACGCATCCGGGGATGCTCGGTGATGGAGGCTTGGCGCGTGCGGACGATCTCGGAGGAGAGGTGCTGCCGATCCGTCCTCCGGTGATTGTACATCACATGGCTGCGCTCGACGGCACAAGCCACCCGAACTCGCTCGAGGCCGTTCGCGACTGTCTCGCCGCGGGAGCGCAGGTCATCGAGGTCGACGTGACTGCGCTAGCCGACTCGGACTATCTCCTGGTCCACGACTCCCTGCTGGAATCAGAGACGACTGGCCATGGCCCGGTCGGCGCGTGCTCCGTGGCGCAGGCGCGTGAGCTGCTCTTCACACGCGCGGGCAGACCGACACCCTTTCGCGTTCCCTTGCTGAGCGAGGTCGTGGAGACGCTGCTGAGCCACGGCGGCTCAACACGGCTTCAGCTCGACCTGAAGAATGTCGTTCCGTTTCCCACTGACGAGCCGCTGCGGCGCCTGGTCGAGCTGATCCGACCACTCGGGGAGCGCGTAAGCGTTAGTACCAACGCCGATTGGCAGCTCCGCCGATTGCGTGCGCTCGCTCCGTGGCTTGATCTGGGACTGGACATCCACTTCTATCTGGACTGGCACGCATCAGGAGAGTCGGTCGATCCTCGCGCCTATCCGCGTCGGTGCGGTGCCTATGGCTACTGGGACGACCATCCACTGGCCACTCAGCGCTTCTGGACCACCGCGGAGTATCTCGCGGATCGGTGTGGGATGCTCGTGGGATTGGTACCCGGGGTCCGGACGTTCTATGTCAGCCACGTCCTCCTCGCTCGATCGCTCGACGATGGATTCAACTGGGCCGACGCACTCCACGACGCTGGTATCAAGCTCGACGCCTGGACCCTCGACACGAACGATCCAGCGGCGATGGTCAACGCACGGCGCCTGCTAGGAGCTGGCGTGGACCAATTCACCACGAACACTCCACGGGAGCTTCGCGCGTGGCTCACCGAGCTGTGAATCACGCAGATGGTATGTTTCCTGCCTCGCCTTCGCGCCACCCTGGTCGTCACACCCGTGGGCCGCGACCGACTGATGACCGCCCCGGAATCGCGCTCGACGACGGCAGAGCCGTCCGGCGAACAACGGCGATCTCGACCTTGAATCGCGAGGAAGCGTTTGATCAGACGATACGGTCGTTCTCGAGGCGCAGGCGGAATCCTCCGGCGTCGTGACCTCAACCGCGTCATTATCGACAGTCTCGGCGAAGGTGTACTGGTCCTGGATCGCGACGCCCGCGTGACCTTGATGAACCGCGCGGCGGAGCATCTTCTGGGCCTGACCTCAGCCGAGCTGCTTGGTCAGCCGTTACACGAGACGATCCACTTCCAGCATCCCGATGGGACGCCGTTTCCAGCGGAGGAGTGTCCGCTCGTCCATGCGGCGCGCCTCGGCCGGTCGGTCGAGGTACCCGAGGACGCGTTCGTGCGAAAGGACGGGACGATACTTCCGGTGGCCTACACGGCGATGCCACTCGAGATCGGCGGCGAGGTGCGTGGGGTCGTGGTTGCGTTCCGCGACATCACTCTCCAGCTACGCCGCGAGGAAGTATTGATCGAGAGCGAGGCACGATACCGGCTCCTGGTCGAGTTGAGTGCCGACGCGATCCTGGTCGTAGACGATAGTGATCATATTCGATTTGCCAACCCCGCGACGGAACGTATCTTTGGCTATCGACCAGAAGAGCTAATCGGCCGAAGCCTGACGGTACTCATGCCGCAACGCTATCACCGGATGTATCACGAGAACCTGAAGAAGCACCTGCGGACTGGTGAGCGGACCGTGGGCTGGGCCTGGACCGAGATGCCCGCGCTTCGCAAGGATGGCCAGGAGATCATCGTCGAGTTCATCGTCGGGGAATACCGCCAGAAGGGCCATCGCACCTTTATCGGATACGCGCGGGATGTCACCGGGCGAAAACGGGCCGAGGCAGAGCGCGAACGGCTGCTCGAGGAGATCAAATCCGAGCAAGCGCGCGCGGAGAAGCTGGTCGAGGACGTTCGCCGCGCGGTTAGCACGCTCCGGACGCTCATCGATACGCTGCCAGTCGGCGTCGTGCTCTGCGATGCGCGAGGAGAGATCATCCTGGCGAACCCCGCGGCAAATGAGCTGGTCGGCGGGGCCATCACTGGAACTGCTTACGGCCCAACAGCTGGCTACACTCTCCTGCGCCTCGACAGCACCCCCTTCCCGCCAGATGAGCTCCCTCTACCCCGTGCTGTCGAGCGCGGCGAGGCGACCAAGGACGTGATGATCCTGGTCCGCTACGCGAATGGAACCGAAAAAATTCTGCTTGGCGCCGGAAGTCCCGTTCGCGACCCCTCCGGCACCATTACCGGCGCGGTGGCTGTCTTGCAGGATGTGACCGACCGCGTCCGGACCGAAGAGGCACTCCGGAAGAGCGAAGAGCGCCTGGCGGAGGCTCAGCGAGTGGCCCACCTCGGGAGCTTCGACTGGGAGCTGATCGAGAATCGGGTGACGTGGTCTGATGAGGTGTATCGGCTCCTTGGCCTTGAGGTAGGATCGATCGTCCCGAGCTACCAGACGTTCCTGAGCTACGTCTATCCCGACGACCGAGAACGCGTGCGGCAGGTGGTGAGCGAGGCACTGTCCGCCCGGCAGCCTATCGACCTGGATCACCGCATTACGCGGCGGGACGGACAGGTTCGGACGATGCATCTAATGGGGAGCACAGTCGTCGACCAGAGCGGTCGGCCGATCCGCCTGGTTGGCACGATCCAGGATATTACCGAGCGAAAGCAGACCGAGGAGGAGCGCGACCGTCTGCTAGCGCGCGAGCGGGCGCTGGCCGAGATCGCCGAAGCACTGGTGCGCGAGATCGAGCTCACCCGCGTTGTCGACATCGTCCTCGAGCAGGCGACAAGGGTTCTCAAGGCTCCCGTCGTTGGTCTCTGGCTGGCAGATCCGGTCCGTCGTCAGCTCCACCTGATTGCGTCCCAGGGAATGTCGCGGGAGACGATCGAAAAGATTCAGCACCTGTCCTACGACGCACCGTCGCTGTCGGCGCGTGCTGCCAAGACTCGCCAGATTCAGGCGATCGAGGATCTGCGGACGCTGGAGGCCGAGCTTCCGCTGATGCGTGAGGTGGCCGCGGCAGAAAAGCTGCGGAGTGCGCTGTCGATACCGCTGGAGAGCAGAGGGCGACTCGTTGGTGTGGTCACGTATGGTTTCCCTGCTCCGCGACACTTCACCGCGCGTGAGCTGGAGTTCGACGAAACGATCGCGGATCTCTTCGCCGTTGCGATCGAGAACGCCCAGCTTTACCGCGAGGTCTCGGATGCGTTGCGTCTCCGAGAAGAGTTTATGGCGACGGTCGCCCATGAGCTGCGAACACCGATCACGGTGATCAAAGGCCGCGCTCAGCTATTGCTGAAGGCGGGTGCACGCGATGAGGCGACACGGAATGGTCTCGAATCGATCGTTCACCATACCAATCAAATGAGCCGTCTGGTCGACGATATCCTGACCGCAGGACGCGTTCGCCCGGGCCTGGCCACGTTGCATCCCGAGCACCTCGATCTGAGTATCGTCACGCGTGATCTAGCGCGGCGAGCGGCCCGGACGGCCACGCACCAAACGTTCCACATCGAGACCGATGGGCCGCTCCCGGTCTCGGCGGACCGGGAGCTGATCGGCGAAGTAGTCGACCGTCTCCTCGAGGTCGCTACCAGCCAGGCGCCGGGCGGAGGAACGATCGCGGTGAAGGCACGCCGAGAGGGCGACGAGGCTGTCGTATCGATCACCTACCCGGGACCGCTCGTGGCGCCCGAGCGTCAGCGCCACGCGTTCGAGCCCTTCTATGAGCTGATGCCGGCCGGGCATCCGGCGTACCTCGGATTGACTGGTCTGGGATTGTACCTCAGCAAGCAGCTGATCGAAGCACACAGCGGCCGAATCTGGTTCGAGAGTAGCCCGGGAAAGGGATCCACCTTCTCGTTCAGCCTGCCGCTCGCGCCGGATGGTCACGCCAGGACGTAGAGTGGACGCGAGACGCTCGCGCTCGATCGGGCGTGGTAGGACAGTAAAAGAGAGGGAGTAACCGGTGGCCCGCCTCTTGCGGGAGCGACGAACCATGGCATCGCGAGCCGTTTCCGCCACGTACGCCGGTGAGGGCCAAGGAGGAAGATCATGGTTCGTCTGAATGCGTTGGACTGGATCGCGCTGATCCTGGCCACGATTGGCGCGATCAACTGGGGGCTGGTGGGACTGTTCGGCTTCAATCTGGTTAGCGCCATCTTCGGTGGCGTCCCATTCCTGCTTGCCCTGATCTATGTTGTTGTCGGGCTTGCCGGCCTCTGGCTGATCTATCTGATGGTCCGTGCCTCGGCGGAGCAGCCGACGCCAACGTTCACGCGTCCTCGCTGATCGCGGAGTCTTGGCCGCCGAGTTCAGCGTTTCCGGTTCGCTCCGTCCCCGGACGAGAGAAGGTGATCATCGACCGGGGCTGGTACCCGATCGATGATCACCCCGCGCGTGTACGGTCGATCTCTGAACCCTAGAGCATCGGGCAGTACGAATACGCCGGCAGCCGTCCAATCCTCTCTCCCGGTGGGAGAGGGTGAGGGCCGGATGTCCTGTGCGACGCCGTGGACTCACACCCTCACCCCGGTCCTCTCCCAGAAGGAAAGGGAGACAGCCGCCCCCCGGCAGCTCAGCCTTTCTGCTCGATGCTGTAGCCCGGATTGGCCGGAGTCCTCACGTGATCTCTGACAGGCGGTGTTCGAGCTGGCGACGGTAGGCAGGATGAGTTACCCGTGTGAAGAACTGATATGCCGACCACGCCCCTGCCAGCGCGACCAGGAGATACACCACCCGGCTCATGAAGGTCCGACGGCCGAAGATCGCGCGGACGAGATTGAATCCGGCCACGTCGACCAGACCCCAGTTGAGCGCGCCGAGCGCTGCCAGGAATCGGGCGACGTCGTCGATAGTCTCATTGCTGAGCACGGCTTCGATCCTCCTTCAGGGAATAAAAGTCAAGAGCTCTTGCGAGGTGGAGCTCGACCGTGACGAGGCAAGATCGAAGCCAGACCCGATCCCCTGATCCAGACCTCGCGGGGTGGCAGCTATCCTGCACGTCGCTATCCGACGTGATCGTGAGGGTAGTGAGACGCCGAAGTGACGAAGGTGGAGGAAGCGGCGGTGAATACTTCGAGATTCCTCGACGCCCTGCGCGAGGTTGAAGAGCACGGTAACGTCGAGCCAATGGTGCAGATCTTCACGGACGACGCGCGCATCTGGAATCCCGAGCTCCAGCAGCCGCTCATTGGACGCGATGGTGCTCGGCGATTCTGGCGCGATTACCGAGACACGTTCGCTGCGGTTCGCTCGGAATTCCGATCGATCATCGAGGGCCAGGAAAAGTCGGCACTGGAATGGGAGACGACCGGGACGCTAGAAGCGAACCGTGAGCCATTCAGTTACCGCGGAGCGAGTATTATCGACTGGTCAGGCGACCGGATCACGCGTTTCGCGGCGTACTTCGATCCACGCGCGCTCGCGGTGGCGCAGCTACGACCGCTCGAAGTTCGACGAGCCGAGGCAGCTGGTTAGCTTGGACCCGCAAGCGCTTGCGTCTGTGCCCTGCCGCGCGTCTGGCGTCCAGCGCCGGACGGGGCTCGGCTACCTGGCTGCCGCCGAGGACCAGCAGATGGGCGCTCGGGGCGGTGCCGTGCCAGGCTGACCAGTTGACAGTCCATGCCTAATCGCGCTAGGATAGTGGTTGCGTGTGCTACTACTATGCGAGCGCGGGATGGATCTGGTCGAGCGGCTGACCGAGCTAGGATTCTCTCCCAACGAGGGACGGGTCTACGTCGCGCTGCTGAGGCAGCCTTCGGCGACGGGCTATGAGCTTGCGAAGGCCGCAGGACTTCCGCGTGCGAACGTCTATCAGGTTCTGGCGGGTCTCCTCGCGAAGAACGCGATTCAGCGGGTCGGGGACAGCCCGTCCCGCTACGTCGCTCATGCGCCAGCCGAGGTCCTCGGCCGCATCAAGCGAGAGACGATGGCCCGTTGTGACGCGCTCACGGTCGAGCTCGAGGCACTCGCGCCACCGGCCGAGCCGACGGCGTTCTGGACGCTGCGCGGACGCGACGCGGTTGTCGAGCAGGTCATCAGCCTGGTGGCGGGAGCGGTAGAGCGTATCGCGATCTGTCTGTGGTCCGACGATCTTACCTGGCTGAGTGGACCGCTGCGCGAAGCACACCGCGCTGGCTGCCACGTCGTGATCAATCTGTTTGGCGATACCGAGCTCGAGTTTGGCGAGATCTACCGGCACGAGGACCCTTCGAAGGTGGTGGGAGGCCACCTGCTGACCCTGGCGGTGGACTCGAGCGCGGCGCTCGTCGCGGCCCTGGATGAGCCCTCGGGAGCCGTCTACACCCGACATCCCGCTCTCGTGCGGCTGGTCGAGAAGCTTATCCGCGACGAAGCATATCTGGCGGCGATCTACGAGCGGTTTCGGAACGAGCTGGAAGCGGTGTACGGACCGCACCTGGTGGCGCTGCGTCGACGGTTGCTGCCGGTGGATCAGGCCGAGCGGCTCCTGGCGGTCGTCGGCTTCGGGGCTTCCTCCCATCGGGTCGACGCAATCCTCGCGGAGACGTAGACCTGCCTCCGGTCGATGCCTGGCGGCCCGCAGCATGCCTGCCAACGGACGTTATCTCCCGAGCAATGGGACGACAAAAATAGAGTAAGGATGGATTCATGGGTGCAGTGATCATCGTCGATGCGCTGTGGGGCGATTCTGGGAAGGGCAAGGCCTGCGCGTACCTGGCGCGCAAGCTGGACGCGTCGCTGGCGGTTCGCGCCGGAATCGGGACGAACGCTGGCGCCAGTATCATCCTCGACGATGATACGATGATCCGCGCCCGTCAGCTTCCAACGGGCTGGCTGAACGCGCACACGCGGGTGGCGGTCGGGTCGGGTGTGCTGGTGGATCCCAGCGTCTTCCTCGCCGAGGTCGAGCGCTTCGACATTCGTGATCGCGCATTCGTCGACTATCGCTGCGCCGTGATCACTCCCGAGCACATCGAGGCGGAGCGCCAGGACGCGAATCTCGCCAAGCGGGTCGGCTCGACCTGTACCGGGAACGGCTATGCCCGTTCCGATTTCGTCCTCCGTCGCGGCATTCAGGCCCGTGACGTCCCCGAGCTCAAGCCGTTCCTCACCGACGTCGCCCGCGAGGTGAACGAGGTCGCCGCTCGCGGGGTCGTCCTCGTCGAAGGATCACAGGGAACTTTGCTCTCACTGGCGCTCAGCCCGGATTATCCCTTCACGACGTCGGATAACTGCACCGCGGCCGCGGCCATGGACGACGTCGGGCTGAACTGGCGCCTGGTCCAGGATGTCGTCATGGTGGTGAAGAGCATGCCGACCCGCGTTGGCGAGGGCCCTTTGCCCTACGAGATGACCGAGCAGGAGGCCCTGGCGCGCGGTGTCGCCGAATACGGCACGGTCACCGGGCGCATGCGCCGTAAAGCATCGCAGATCGATTGGGATCTGCTGGCCTACTCAGCGATGCTGAACGGTCCAACCCAGATTGCCCTGACCTTCTGCGATCATTACGACCCCGCGATGAGACAGGCCCGCACCCGTGACGACATCACGCCACGCGTCCGAGAGCTGATCTCTCAGGTGGAGAAGGTCGCCGGTGCGCCGGTGACCCTCGTCGATACGGGTAAGCACCTGAGTGAATTCATCGATCTGGCGCCGTAGTACGTCGACCGGGCCCTCGGTCGCGGGCTTCCGAGCTTCGTTCATCCCCCGGCTGGCGGCACGCTCGTCGCCGCCGGCGTGGGGGACGCCGCGGGCGACGTGAGCTCTTCCGACGACAGCCCGACGAGCGGCGTCGCGTTGCTCGTCACCATCGGCAGGCGGCCGTCCCACCGCGTCCAGCGGAGGTACTCGATCAGCTGCGGCGTGATGCTCGCGGCGCGGACCGTATTCGCCTTCGCCTCGCCCTCGGCCGCGGCGACTGCCGCGTCGGCCTTCCCTTTGGCCTCGACGACTGCCTGCTCGGCTTGAATCTCCTTCTGTCGCAGAATCTGCTGCTCGGTCTCGACCTTCTGCTGGGCGGTCTGCTTCTGCTCGATCGCCGCCTGGTAATCGTTGGAGAACGCGATGTTCGAGATGTAAATGTCGTCGACGACGATGCCGTAGCGCTGGAGGTTGCTTCCCAGTCGTTCTTTCGCCTTGGCACGGATCTCATCACGCTTCGCCAGGATCTCGGTCACCGGATACTGCGGGACGACCTCCTTGATGAAGTCGTTGAACGCTGGATCGATCACCTTGTTGGCGAAGTCGAGGCCTACCGTCTGATAGAGCTCGCCCGCGCGCGATGGCTCGAGATGGTAGTTCATGGTGCCGGTCAGCTTGACCGTCTGGAGCTCCTTGCTGGCGGCGTCGATCTCTTTGAACTCGTGTGGCAGGACACGGGTATCGATCTGGACGATCTTCTGGACAATCGGGATGACCAGGTGAAAGCCGGGCTGGAGAACACCGGGCTCGACTCGGCCGAACGTCAGCACGACGCCCACGTACCCTGCCTGGACGGTCGTAGCAGACAAGAAAACCGAGAGAAGAACGAACATGACGACCGCGATGACGATCGGAACGCCGACGTTACGAAACAATGGCCGTGACGCGTACTGATAGCTCTTCATGGTGATAGCCACTCCTGCAGTTCATCGTTCGGTGACCGCCCGACGATACCCCAACTCTCTCTCGCCGCATTGTCGCGAGGGCAGGTTGCGACAGGGGTTAATCGACGTAAATGTAAGGTTCGCACTGCGATTGCCGCGAGGAAGATCATCCAGACAGACTATCCGCCTTTCCCCGGTGGGTAGGAATCTGGGCTACGCTCGACTACGTCGCACACCGTTGCTGAGAGTTACGCCAAGGAGTACGAAGCAAGCGCCAGCCGCCTGAAGAAGGGTCAAATGCTCGGCGAGCAGTAGCGCTGCGAACGCGACCGCCAGGACCGGACTCAGGTAGCTGTAGATCATCGTATTGCTGGCGCCGAGAGTATGAAGGGCTCGCGTCCAGAGGGTCTGGGCGACAATGGTTCCGAACACGACGGCGTAGACGACACCGAACCACGCCATCGGGCTCGCGCGGGCTACGCTCCAATTGCTCACGCCCAACGGACTGAACAGTGCCATCGCGGCCGATCCGAGCAGCATCGACCAGGCCGTCACCTTGAGCGGGCTGTAGTATCGGAGCAGTGGCACGCCAATCACGTTGTAGGCGGCCCAGGTGCCGGCGCAGCCAATCAGCAGCAGATTGCCGACCGTACTGGAGCTGTCGAAGGCGAAGCCATCGGTCTGGATGACCAGGACGACGCCGAAGAGAGCCAGGAGCATTCCGATGACGCGGCGACCAACCAGTATCTCCTGCCCAATTGCCACGGCCATGGTCAGCGCGAAGATCGGCGAGACGCTCGAGATCAGGGCGGCGTTGGTGGCGGTGCTCCGTTCCAGCCCCGACTGCCAGAGGATCGTGTTCAATCCCATCCCGACGACGGCAACCAGCACCATCCGGGGCCAGTGCCGAGCTTCCAGCCCCACGCGACGCTCGACGCGTGACAGGACAGCCATCAGGATCAGCCCGGCCACGAAGTTTCGTGCCATGCCAATGAGATAGGCGTCGATCTCGGCGATCGCGATCTTCATGGTCGAGACGTTCAGCCCCCAGATGAGCTGGGCGGCAAGGGCAGGCAGGCTGAATCGGCCGCCAAGCGTGTTCAGGAATGATCTGGCGCGGCGTCCGGGGAAAAACGCTTTCCCCTCGGCAGTTCGTTGCACTATCCTCCACCTGAGAGACGTATTATACGCAATTCGGTCGAACGGCAATGTTGTGACGGCAGACTGGCTGTGCCAGCCTGCCCGCGCGACGAATCACTCGCGGCCCGCGTACGGCATGATACGGTAGTCCGTTCGGCACGGGAGTGAGACACCATGGCTGAAATGTTCGGGCTACCGCGCCACGTGTTCTGGGTGCAGCCCGGGTAGCTGGATGGTCAGGCTGCTGTCGGCGCTTCCCGGGACGGTCAGACGGCTGCCATCGGCGCGGTAGAGCCCGATATTCAGCCTCAGGCCTCGCCGGGCATAGTCATCCGGGAGCCGCAGCGCGAACCGGTCGTCCATGATCTCGCCAGGACGCCAGGTGGAGGCAGGGCGGAGATCAGCCTCGGGGAAATGGTCGCTCTGAGTGATGAGAGTGCTATTCTGGTCGACGAGGTGGGCGAAAACCTTGATGCTCTGCGAGGGCGTCTCCAGGGCGCGCCAGGACAATGTGACGAGCAGGTACGGCCCGCCCTGCGCCCGGACGACACTGGCGCGGTAGCTCACCAGCTCGGCCGCAGTACCAAATTTCTGCCCGATCGAGGCCGAGGCGACGACTCGGGGCGCAGCTGGATCATCGGTCGCGTAGAGGCTGTAGGTCACATTCTCGACCCAGCGCGAGCTGACCAGGTAGGCGTGCTGATCGAGCCAGACCTCCACGAAATTGTTCGGATCGTAGTCCGGCGGATGATACTTCACGAACCATACTCCCCGGTAGCGTCTGGTCAGGTCCGCCAGCTTGCGCAGGGTTTGCTCGCTGCTCGCGCCAGGCGCGGGAAGCTCGAACCAGGGAATGGTCTTGCGGAAGTAGTAGAAGAAGCTGGGGAACTGTGGCGGGCCATTCACGATGACCGCGACGTCCGGCGTGGCTGGCATCTCGACCGGCTTCTCCGCATCACGCAGATCGCTGCGCCAGTACGTTTGATCGAAGTAATAGTTTTGGAGCGACGACGCCATACCGGCCATCAGCGCGACGCCCGCGGCTCCCGCCACACCCAGTCGGGCTACCCGCGCGATTCCGATCCACGATCGACGGGCTTCGGTAGATCGCGCCGTCCGCTCGCGGCTGCTTCGCCGTCGACGTTGCCTTGCATCCCCCGGGCTCGTGAGACCTGACGAGCGAGGCCAGGGCGCACGAATGGCGGCTTCTCGCTGCAATCCGAAGGCAAACGTGCTCAGACCGGCTGCGACGAGCGCGTACCAGGCCGGGCTGGCGGCCACGAAATAGCGCTCCCAGCCAGGATGGGGAACGAAGGAGACCTCGAAGATCGCCAGAACCGGAATCACCAGCAACGCTCCCCAGAAGAGTGACTGGCGCCAGGGGATGCTGATCAGACCTAGCGCGGCGAGGATCAGCGCGACCGCCACGAGCGGCTTGACCTGTGCCTGGCTGGCGCTCGTTCCGTAGTCGAAAGTGTAGGCGAGCTGGCGAAGAACCGTCGAGAGGGGGACGCCTGCACGACTG
Source organism: Chloroflexota bacterium (assembly GCA_902810745.1). Lineage (GTDB taxonomy): Bacteria > Chloroflexota > UBA6077 > FW602-bin22 > CADDYW01 > CADDYW01. The sequence continues at coordinate 49,844 of CADDYW010000007.1, forward strand.
ACGCTTCCAGCCTGGACGACCAGACTTGGAGCCACGTAGATGAGCAGCGGGGTAAGCAGCGCGAGCACGCCAATCTGTGCGAGGAGGCAACGGAGAGCCGTTCCAGGCCAGCGGCGACGATCGGTCAGAAGCCAGGCCGTCGCGGCGAAGAGCGCGAAGCCGCTGAAATAGAAGCTGGCCAGTGCCGATGCCGCGACGACGGCGTAGGCTACCCAGAGCCAGCGAGACGAGGCCCGGGGTCTAGCCGTCGCGCCAGGCAGCGGTGTGGTAGGGCGAAGCGGCTCCAGCTCGCCCGCGGTCGTGCTACCTGCCGGTGTCTCCGGGCCCGCGTCGGCACCTGCGCGAACCAGCAGGTAGATGGCCAGGATCACGAGGGCCGTGACCTGCGCGTAGGTGCGTGTCTCCTGCGCGTAGTAGATCCAGAACGGCGAGAGCGCCCCGATGAGCGCCGCGATCGTGCCGACCCGACGGCCGAGCGTCGCGCTGACGAGGACGTAGAGCAGCGGAACTGCCAGGACTCCGAAGATCAGCGAGAGGAACCGAACCGACGTCTCGCCGGACCCGGCGAACGGTATCCAGAAGTGCAAGAGGTAGTAGTACAGGGGCGGGAGCGTGCCTTCGTGTCTCGTCTTCTCGGTAATCTCGGCGAGTGAGCCGTAGGCACGAAATACGCTGATCGTCTCGTCGCCCCAGAGGCTCTGCGTTCCCAGACGGAAGACCCGCAGCCCGAAGCCGGCCAGCACGATCAGCACGACGACGCCGCGCTCGCCGCGCCACCTGGCGGTTTCCCTGGACCCTGGTACTTTCGTTGCTATGTGTTGCGCGGTACCCATCGCGATGGCTCTCCCCGACTGGAAAGGCACGTTCCATCCCGGACCTTCCCTAACGCGCACCGGGTCGGCGGTCGCACTATGATACGATACGCCCCCGGTGCCTTCAAAGTGGCGACGTCGCCTGGCAATCCGGTACGGAACATGCCCGGCCGGCGACCGAGACAGCCGATCTTTGGCGATGAAGGGGTAGGATGAGCAGTCGCCCGACCGACCAGCACGAGGGAGGGGACGCGGCCCGCGAGGCGCACGAAGAAGAGTTCAATCGGCGGTGGCCCTGGCTCCTTCCGCTGGCCGCTGGCATCTTCCTGGGCGCGGTCATCTTCGAAGTGTTCCCGGACGCGATCGAGAATACTGGCTCGTCCGCCTGGCTCTGGGGCGGAGTCGGCCTCGTCGCCTTCGTCCTCATCCGCGATGGTCTGGATTACGTCGGGCAGCACGGCCTGGCGTGGGTCGCGACGCTCGGCATCTGGCTGCACTCCTTCCTCGAAGGTGCGGTCACCGCGACGAGCTATGGCGTGAGCCTTCTGGTCGGTCTGCTGGTCTCCATCGGACTGATTCTGCACCTGATCCCGGAGGTGGGGGCGGTGATCGCTCTGCTGACCGCGGCGGGTCTCTCTCTGCAAGAGGCGATTGTCCGTAACGTGATCACCTGGGGCTTCATCATCGTCGGCTTTCTGGTCGTCTCTCTCTTCCTCCCCGGACTCTCGCGCGCCACGCTGGGTGACGCCCTGGGCTTCGGCGCGGGGGGCTTCCTCTATCTCGCCTATCTGAGCTGGCACGAGCACGAGTGGACTCTTCTGCCGAGCCTCGTGTTCGTCGGAGTGGGAGCGCTGGTGATCGCGCTCCTCCGAGCCGTGACGTGACGGCAACGCGAGACACGGCTCGCCGCCTCGATCCGTTCGCGGAGATCTGTCACTGGCTGGCACGCCGACGCGGAGCTTCCTGACGGACGGAGGTCCGCGCCAGGTCTTCGGCCGTGGCATAGACCTGTGTTATCATCGCAGCAACCCGAATTTCGCGGCAGTAGTCGGGATTCCGGACGGATCGTGTGTTTTGCCACGTGCAGGATCCATCGACGGGCTCCTTCGGGTACGAGGTCGGCCGAGTGATCTTGCATGCGACTGCAGGTACAGCGAGGAGAAGTCATGTACTTCAAGCAGATCCTCGACGAGCGCAATGGCTGCGCGTCATATCTGATCGCCTCTCGGCAATCGCACGAGGCAGCCATCGTCGACCCGTCGATCGTCACCGATCAGTACGACGCGTTGCTCCAGGAGCGTAACTTCACCCTGCGCTACGTCTTCGACACGCACGTGCACGCCGATCACGTGTCGGGGGCGCGTCGGCTGGCGGCGCAGCACGGCGCGACCCTCTGTCTGCACGAATCGGCGATGGTGCGGTATTCGTTTCGGGGATTGCGGGATGGCGAGGAGCTTACGCTAGGGCAGCTCCGCCTGCGCATCTGGCACACGCCGGGCCATCGCCCGGAGATGATCTCAATTCTGGTGATCAACCCGCCGCGGAGTCCGGAGCCGTCGATGGTGCTCACTGGCGACTCGCTCCTGGTCGGCGACGTTGGGCGTCCGGACTTCGGGGGCGGCGATGCTGCGATGCAGTACGAGAGCTTGAGTCGCCTCCTGCGTCTCCCCGATTGGGTCGCGGTGTTTCCCGGACACTTCGAGGGACCGTGTGGCAAAGGAATGTGCGGGCGTCCGAGCACGACCATCGGCTTCGAACGTCTCTACAATCCGCTCGCTCGACTGGATCGTGAGCCGTTTCTCGCGTCGCTCGTCAGCAGCGTGCCCGCTCGTCCGCTCAACATCACGGCGATTGAAGCGACCAATCGGGGATTGGTCGACCTTCCCTGGGCCATGCTGACGCTGAACGAATCGGTCGAGGAGGTTGACGTCGACGCGCTGGAGGCACGGTCGCCGGATGCCGTCGTCCTCGACGTCCGTGAGCCGGAGGAATACGCGCACGGGCACGTCCCTGGAGCGATCAGCCTGCCGCAAGCCGACGTCGCGACCCGCATCTCCGAGATTCCGCGCGATCGACCGGTGTTCGCAATCTGCCAGGCGGGAATGCGGTCGCTGCGTGTTGCTCAGTTCTTGAAACAGATGGGGTACGAAAACGTCGTGAGCGTGCGCGGGGGCACCGAGGCCTGGCGTCGACTCGGCAAGCCGATTACCGTGGAAGACGCGAATATCGCGCAGCACCGTATCGCCGAATCCGACTGGACTCACGCCGGAGTACTGAGCTACAGCATCTAGAGCGCGAGGCGGTATGAATGAGCTGGCAGCCGTCCAATCCCCTCTCCCTTTGGGAGAGGGGAAGGGTGAGGGTCGCAGACCGTGCGCGCGGATCCATGCCCTCACCCCGGCCCTCTCCCACGGGGAGAGGGAGACAGCCGTCTGCCCGATAGCTCAACCTTTCTGCTCGATGCTATAGAGCGGGGTCGGGGGATCCGGGACCGGCGATGGGGTCCGGAGGTCACCCGGGGCGCGGCCTCCGGTGCCCGACACCGGTCCAACGTTTCCGCCTGGCTCCGTATACGCCATCAGTCGTGACGCTTCGGCGCTGCCGTCTCGAAGCGGTTTCGAAACCGCAGGAGCCGCATCCCGTACAGCGTCACGAGCAGCGATGCTCCGGTGTCGGAGAGGATCGCGAGCCAGAGAGTGACCAGGCCGGGAACAGTCAGAACCAGGAACGCTGCCTTGATCAGCAGCGAGAACGCGACGTTCTGATGGATCGTGCCAAGTGCTCGCCGCGAGAGATCGATCGTGGCGGCAACCTTTCCGAGGTCGTCCGCCATCAGGGCCACATCTGCCGTCTCCAGGGCCACGTCGGTTCCCGCGACCCCCATCGCGATTCCCACGTTCGCCGCGGCTAGGGCGGGCGCGTCGTTGACACCATCCCCGACCATCGCCACTTTTCCATATCTGGCCTGGAGATCTCGAATGATCGCGACCTTGTCTCCCGGCAAAAGCCCGGCTCGATGCTCGTCGACGCCCACTGCCTGTGCGATTGCCCGTGCAGTCACCTCGTGATCCCCGGTGAGCATGACGATCCGGTCGATCCCCACCCGGCGGAGGTCCGCGACCGCTGCCGCGGCACCGGCTCGGAGACGATCCGCGACGGCGACGAGCCCGACGAGTGTCGTGTCGGTGCCGACGACCAGAACCGTCTTCCCATCCTGTCGGAGCGCCTGGATCCGATCTTCGACCGCGCTCAGAGACTGCCCCAGGTCCTGGAAGATGCGCGGGCTCCCGACGTAGTAGACGCTGCCATCGACCCGCGCGCGGACGCCTTTGCCGGTGACCGCCTCGAAGTCGGCGACCTCATGGGCGTGGGCCAGAGCATCGGCGTGCTCGCTACTCCGCGCGTCGTGGTGGCTTCGGCGCAGAATTGCCGCGGCCAGGGGATGCTCCGAGCGGCTTTCGATCGCCGCGGCCAGGTGCACGACCTCGGCGGCCGAGAGGTGATTGAGCGGCACGACGTCGGTGACCTCGGGTCGGCCCATCGTCAGCGTGCCGGTCTTGTCGAAGGCGATCACCCGGAGACGTCCTAGCTCCTCGAGATGGGCCCCTCCCTTGATCAGGATGCCCATGCCCGCTGCTCGAGCGATCGCCGAAACGATCGAAACCGGCGTGGAGATCACCAGGGCACAGGGGCAGGCGATGACCAGGAGCACCAGTGCGCGATAGAACCACGGCTCGAAGGGCCACCCAAGGACAAGCCACGGTATCGTCGCGAACGCGACGGCACCGGCGATGACCACGGGCGTGTAGAAACGGGAAAACCGATCGATGAAGCGTTGCGTGGAGACTCGCTGGGATTGCGCTTCCTCGACCAGGTGGATGATGCGGCTGATGGTGTTCTCGGCAAAGGGCCTGGTTGCCTCGACCTCGAGATAGCCGCGCTCGACGTAGCTCCCCGCGAAGACCTCGTCGCCCACGGACTTCTCGACCGGGAGCGATTCCCCGGTGATCGCGGCCTGGTTCACTCCAGAGCTGCCGAGGACGACCCGCCCATCGACCGGTACCCTCTCGCCCGGTCGAACCAGCACGACTTCGCCGACCTTGACGTCTTCGACGGGAACGGTCCGCACGGTGCCGTCGCGCCGGACCCGGGCCTCATTCGGTGCAAGCGCCATCAGCGCTCGAATGGCGCCTCGCGCTCGGTCCATCGTGTAGCCTTCGAGGGTGTTGCCGAGAGCAAACAGGAAGACGACCGTCGCACCCTCGGACCACTCGCCGATGGCAGCCGCTCCCACCGCTGCCAGGGTCATCAAGACGTTCATGTCGAGCGTGCGGCTCTTGACGAGTCCGTAGAGACCGCTTCGGGCAACGTGATAGCCTCCCAGGAGCATTGCCGCTGCAAACAAGACACGCGACGCGAGCACCGGCGCTCCGAGCCATCCGAAAACGAACCCGATGAGGAGCGCGATTCCCGAGGCTGCGGTCAGAAGCGCCCGCCGGTTGCGGACCCAGAATGAGCGCTCCGGAACGGTCGCGCGGGCATGAACGGTCGTCGCACCGTAGCCGCTCGCTTCGACGACCCGGATAATCTCGTCCGCCGTGATCGTGGGAGCGTGCTGGACGGTGAGACGGGCCGCGGCGAAGTTGACGCGGGCGGATGCGACGCCGGGGATTGCCGCGACGTTCTTCTCGATGGTGCGGGCACAATCCGCGCAATCCATCCCGCTGACGTGGAACTCGGAGGGAGCATTCTCGGCGACCGCGGGCGACTCGACGACGCCGTAGCCGAGTCCCTGGATCCGACCCAGGATGTCTGCCCGGTTTACACTCCCGTTTTCGTACTCCAGGCGCATCGTGCCGCCGGTAAAACTCACCGTGACGAACTCGACGCCTGGAATCTGCCGCATCGTGGCCTCCAGCTTCGAGGCACAGTCGGCGCAGTCCATGTCGGTTATTTGAAGCACCTCGTGGACGTAACGCGTGGCGATTCCCGCGCCCAGGTCGCGTGCCAGATCTTCCAGGCGACTCAGCGCAACCGTTTCGGGATCAAACGCGACGGCGAGCCGTGCCCTATCCGGACGCACTTCGACCTGATCGACGCCCTTGATCTGGGCAAGCGAGTCCCGAAGCCGACCCAGGCAACGCTCGCAGTCGAGGAGAGCCGGCGGCGGGACCGAGATCTCGACTGTTGTCACGTCAACTCTCCTGTCCTCGCCGCGCGGAGTCTGCGCTCGACATAGCAGCGATTGGGCGCTCCAGACGAGCGGGGCCTGGCCCTGCTGGACCGGACGAAACGCCGTCCCCGTGGGCGAGGTGCTGAAGCGAGATGTCGAGGAGGAAACGCACGTGGTCATCGTCCAGCGCGTAATAGACCCGCTTGCCTTCGCGCCGGCTCTTGACCAGCTGCAGGGCACGGAGGATCCGCAGGTGCTGGGAGACTGCTGGCTCGGACAGTCCGGTGATCGCGGCCAGGTCACAGGTGCAGAGCTCCTGGTGGAGCAAGCTGTGGACGATCCGCGCGCGACTGGAATCGGCGAGGGTGCGGAAGATTTCGGCAAGGCGCAGATAGATCTCGTCGTCGAGCAGTGCCTGGCGTCCACGCTGGACACGCAAAGGGTCGGCCCCATGAACGTCACAGGTCTCGCCGTACGACGCACCGAGCGCCGGTCGCGTCAGTTTGTTCTGCACCTCGTCCACGTCGACCCCCTCGATCTTGATTCGACGATTAAGCATATGCTTAATGATCCGAGCCGATCATAGCACGTTCCGAGCCTGTCGTGCAAGATTGCTACGCGCCCGGCCCGATTATTGCGTGGTTGTGCGACTGATGACTTCTCTATCTCCCCGACGAGGAGTCCGAATGATCCAGCGCGATCTGTTCAAGGCGGCAGTTGCCGAGGGAGTTGGCACGTTCGCCCTGATCTTCATCGGCGTGCTGGCGGTCTCGGCAGTCGCGGCTGTTCGGGCGCCGGCTGGACTGGCGAATCTCGCGTCGATCGGCTTCGCTCACGGTCTAACGATTCTGGTGATGGTGGCGGCGCTGGGGGCTGTTTCTGGTGCCCACTTCAATCCGGCGATCACCCTCGGATTCGTGGTCGCGCGACGGATGGACGTGCTGACTGGCGCCATCTACTGGCTGGCGCAGCTCGTCGGCGCATCGCTCGCCGCATTCGTGCTACTGCCGGTGATCGGGCCGGGCCTGGTCGCTGCTGGCACGCCTGATCTTGGCCGAGGCGTCGATTTCTGGGCGGGAGTGATCGTCGAGGCAGTCGCCACGTTCTTCCTGGTCCTGGTGGTCTTTGGCACCGCCGTCGACGAGCGGGCGCCGAAGTCGATCTTTCCAATCGCGATCGGCCTGACGATTGCCCTGGATATCATGGCCATCGCGCCCCTCACGGGCAGCGCGGTGAACCCGGCCCGTGCCTTTGGACCAGCACTGGCCTCCGGGCACTGGGCGAATCAGCTCGTGTATTGGATCGGACCGCTCCTGGGAGGTGTCGTCGCCGCGTTGCTGGAAAACTACTTCTTCATCGAGCGGCGACCATCGATTCCACGCGAGCGCGGTGGCCCAACGCCGGAAGAAGAGCGTCGCGCGGCCTAGAGCACCGGGCAGGATGAATAAGCCAGCAGTCATCGAATCCCGTCTGCCGGTGGGAGAGGGTGAGGGCCGGAGGTCCCGCGCGGCGCCACGGACTCACGTCCTCACCCCGGCCCTCGTCGAGAAGGAGAGGGAGGTAGTCGCCTCCCCGGCAGGTCTACCTTTCTGTGCAATGCTGTAGCGCGCGTCGCGCGCCAGGCCGTCCGACACTTTGTCGTGTGTCTGGCCGGGGAGCCGTTTGAGCGAGAGCGCCCGATCGAATAGCGGCGGTGCCGCCAGGACGGGCGCGAGCGTTGCGGACGTGCGCTATGTGTAACACGCGCGCGTATAGATCGACGGAGGGAATTCTTCGAGCAGGCGTCGGTTCGCCCGAGTCGCGCTGAGCTCGGCTGACGCTGGTCCGGTCGGCGCTCGCTCCCGAATACCCTCCGCAATCCGTTCAGCCTGAATCTCGGAGGGTCGTGGGGTGCGACCACGGCGAATCGTTCTCTGGGCTGGGCTAGGCCTGGCCCTCGGTATTCTGATTCTCGCTGTTGCGACCGGCATCTCTGTCGCGGCCGCGGGCCAGCAGGAGTCGGTTGCGCTGGTCGACTACGAGTTTCGACCCTCGGATCTGATCGTGCCGGTCGGCACGACGGTCGTCTGGACGAACACCACGACGTCGACTCCCCACACGGTGACAGCCGACGATGCAAGCTTCGACTCGGGGAACCTCGCTCCTGGCGGCACGTTCTCGATGGTATTCACCACGCCGGGGACCTACCGCTACCACTGCTCCTACCACAGTCCCTTGGCATGGTCGGTTCGATCGTCGTGGCCAATCTTTCTCCGCGAGTGTACCTGCCCGTTTTGATGTGGTAATCGGTCGCGAGGAGGCGGCATGGTCCGGCCTGCGCCGGGATCTCTCGCCAGCGGAGCGCGCCCGAACGCGTTTCCGGTCGTGCCGTTTTCGTCTAGAGGGGGGTCCGGCCGCGATCAGCTTGGCGCCAGGTCGTGCTGCGCCTGACCGGTCTCCAGCGCGGCCTGAATGGCGCGGAGCAGCTCGCGGGCGGATTCCGCACTCAGCTCCACCGAGACGCGGGCACCAGGACCGGCCGCCTCGTTGACGAAGTCGATGATGAGCGCGTGATCGAGCGGGGCACTAACTGGATGGTCGTAGTAGACGTTTGCTCGAGTCAGCGGGATCCAGTCGGGTACGCCCTTCCCGTGGCCGCTCACGCTCGCCTTCTCGGTAATCCACGTGCACATCGTCTTCTCCTCAGCCTCGAGCCTCAGCGGGCGTGGTCTGCAGGTGTTTCTCGAAGAAGGCAAAGACCTTTTTCCACCCATCGACGGCCTGTTCCGGGCGATAGGACGGCCGGTCCACCGCGAAGAAGCCGTGACCGGCTCCGTCGTAACGGTAAAATTCGTAGCTTTTGCCGTACTTCCGCAGCTCTTCCTCGATACGATTCACCTGTGCGACGTCGGGGTTGACGTCGTCATTGCCAAAGATCCCGAGCAGAGGGCAGCGCATGTCACGCGTCATATCGATGACCGGAACCGGTTGCTGCTCGGTGAGCTCCTCGGGTCGCACGACCACGCGTCCGCCCCAGCAGTCCACCGCGGCATCGAGGGCGCGCATCCGGCAGGCGAGCATGTAGGCCTGGCGGCCGCCCGAGCAGAAGCCGATAGCGCCGACCCTGCCGTTGGAGATCGGCTGCGCCCGCAGAAACGTCGCCGCCCCCTCGGCGTCGCCGACGACCTGCGCATCCGGTGCTCCACCGCGTGCCCGCGCAGCCGCCGCGACATCGTCCCAGCGGCCCGGGCCAAAACGCGAGAAGAGGTGGGGGCAGATAGCCGCGTAGCCGTGATACGCGAGCTTGCGGGTGGCCTCCTTGCTCCATTCATCCCAGCCGGGCATGTGATGGAGAACGATCACCCCTGGTACGGGGGTCGCCACGATGGGACGCGCGTAGTAGGCCTCGATGATGTCGCCATTGTGTCCCGCGATGCCGATTGTCTCCGCGATCATTCCTTCGTACACGGGTCGCTTCTCCCTTGATCTGGCGTACGCTGATGTGATCAGGGTTTTCCTGAGAGTGCTGCGCGGCGCGGATAATCCCCGCCTGGCGTCACGGCTCTAAGGATACACTGCCGCGACGGTCTGTCAATCCGCCGACGATCCACGGACCAGAGCGCCATACCTGGCTCCGTACCGGTCGTGAGGCCGGTACGCGTCACCGCGTTCGCTACCAGGGATCGACGACCCGCCGCTAGGCACGCGCCGAGAGCCACGGGGTGCGCCGCATCGATTTCCCCGTGTCCCAGACACATTTTCCTACTTGACAGGAAGACGACGCCTGCTATACTCCTATACGCGAGAGCGAATCGAATATCGTATCGACCGTGATCGGGACGAGTACGCATCAAGCGGGGGCTCAGAGAGTCGGGGTAGGTGTGAGCCGATGCCGGCGCGGATGCCGAATGGACCCGGGAGTTGTCGCCCGAAAGGGATCTGATCCCGAGTAGACGCGACCGGAGATTCCGCCGTTACAAGGAATCGGATATCGGCCAGCTGGCCGCCGGAGTGCGCGCGCCGTCGCGGCGAGTGGTCTGACCCGTATCCGTAAAAAGCGGGTCGCTTGAGCGACCAAGTGGGGTGGCACCACGGAACCTCCGTCCCCAGGGTGGGACGCGAGGTTTTTTTGTTGCCCCAAAAAGGAGAGGAAGGGTGTATACGCCATCGCGCGAGTACGTCGTCGACTATCGTGGACCCGGCAATATGGTCCCGGTCTATCGGTCCATTCTTGCCGACCTGGAGACGCCGGTCTCGGCGTACCTGAAAGTGGCGCGCGGTCCCGGGAGCTTTCTGCTCGAAAGCGTCGAGGGCGGCGAAAGGCTGGCGCGCTACTCGTTTCTGGGGACCTCCCCGTATCTGATTGCCGAGCTCGATCGGGGCGAGGCGCGATTGAGGCGCGGCCAGGAGACCTGGACCGAGCATTTCTCCAATCCGCTCGACGTCGTCCGGGGAGAGCTTAGGCGGTTTCGCCCGATCGACGTGCCGGGACTACCGCGGTTCGTCGGTGGGGCCGTTGGCTATCTCGCGTACGAGTGCGCCCGCTACTTCGAGCGCCTGCCCAGCCCGGGCGAGCCTGGACTCGGGCTCCCCGAGGCTATCTTCCTTTTCGTCGATACCCTCCTGGTCTTCGATCACCTGCAGCATCGGATCCTGGTCGTGAGCAATGCCCATCTGGATGGCGATCCGGGAGCGGCGTACGATCAGGCGGTCGATCGGATCGACGAGCTGGTCGAGCGATTGCGCCGTCCGCTGAAGGATCCAACCGAGATTACGCCGCCCCGTGCGCGGCCGGGGGTGCCGGACGGATACGCGTTCGGGGAGGGCCTGTATGGCAACGTGCCGCCGGGGCGATATCAGGAGATGGTCGTCAGGGCGAAAGAGTATATCGACGCGGGTGACGTCATCCAGGTCGTTCCTTCGCAGCGCTTCTCGCGCGGTACAGCCGCCCACCCGTTCTCGATCTACCGCGCCCTGCGGACGGTGAATCCGTCTCCCTATATGTACTATCTCGACCTCGGGGGATTTCAGATCGTCGGGGCATCGCCGGAGATGCTCGTCCGAGTCGAGGATGGCGTGGTCACGACGCACCCGATTGCCGGGACGCGGCGACGTGGCCGAACGCCGGCCGAAGACCTGGCGTTCGAGCAGGAGCTGGTGGGCGACGAGAAAGAACGCGCCGAGCATATCATGCTGGTCGACCTCGGGCGCAACGACATTGGCCGGGTGAGCCAGCCGGGAACAGTGCGGGTCAGCGAGCTGATGCAGGTTGAGCGCTACTCGCACGTCATGCATCTCGTGTCGCACGTGAGCGGCCGGCTGCGGTCGGATCTCACTGCCTATGATGCACTTCAAGCCTGCTTTCCCGCCGGAACGGTCTCTGGCGCACCAAAGATCCGCGCGATGGAGATCATCGCCGAGCTGGAGTCGGATCGCCGAGGGACCTACGCGGGTGCGGTCGGTTATTTCAGCTACTCCGGAAACCTGGATACGGCGATCACGATTCGCACAGCCGTCTGTAAGGACGGCGTTGCATCGGTTCAGGCCGGGGGTGGCATCGTCGCGGACTCTGATCCGGAGCGGGAGCACAAGGAGACGTTAAACAAGGCGCGGGCCATTTTGAATGCGATCGATCTGGCCGAGCGCGAGCTATCGCCGGTAGAGGTGGGAGCGGGCAATGCTGCTGCTTATCGATAACTACGACAGCTTTACCTACAATCTGTACCAGTATCTGTGCGAACTTGGCGCCGACGTGCTCGTCCGGCGCAATGATCAGATCACGATCGAGGAGATCGAGCAGCTTCAGCCGGAGCGCATCGTGATCTCTCCCGGTCCCGGAGATCCGGATGACGCCGGTATCTCGGTCGACGTGATCAAGCGCTTCGGACCGAGCACTCCACTGCTCGGTGTTTGCCTCGGGCACCAGTGCATTGGCGCGGCGTTTGGCGGCCGGGTCGTGCATGCCGATACGCTGATGCACGGCAAGAGCTCGCTCGTCTACCACGACGGACGGAGCGTCCTGTCGGGCCTGCCGAGTCCGTTCGAGGCGATCCGTTACCATTCGCTCGTCGTCGATCGTCATTCCTTGCCCGCCTGCCTGGAGGTGACGGCGCAGACGGCGACGGGGACGATCATGGGGCTGCGACACCGAAGCTTTCCAATCCACGGTGTGCAGTTCCATCCGGAATCGATCATGACGGTTGTCGGGAAGGATCTGTTGCGCAACTTCCTGGAGGATGGGAGGGCTGCATGATTCGCGAGGCGATCGAGAAAGTCGTGGCCGGTTCTGATCTGACGCGGGACGAGGCCGCGATGGTGATGGAAGAGATCATGACTGGGCAGGCGACTCCCGCCCAGTTCGGCGCACTGATGACCGCGCTGCGCCTCAAGGGCGAGACTGTTTCGGAGATTGCTGGCTTCGCGTCGGTGATGCGACGGATGGCGACGGCGGTCAGCCCGCGGCGGCCAGTCGTCGACACCTGTGGCACCGGGGGTGATGGCCACGGAACGTTTAACATCTCGACGACGGCGGCATTCGTCGCGGCCGGTGCTGGCGCTATCGTGGCCAAGCACGGGAATCGTTCGATGACGAGCAGGTGCGGCAGCGCCGACGTGCTCGAAGCGCTCGGCGTCAATATCACGCTGACGCCAGCGCAGGTGGAGGCTTGCCTGGACGAGGCGGGCATCGGGTTCATGTTTGCGCAGGTCTTTCACCCGGCGATGAAGTTCGCGGCCGGCCCGCGGCGTGAGATCGGAATCCGAACGGTTTTCAACATCCTGGGACCGTTGACCAACCCGGCTGGCGCGCACGCCCAGGTCTTGGGCGTAGCCGCGCCCGTGCTCGTCGAGCGCATGGCCGAGGCACTGGCGCTGCTCGGGTCGCACCACGCGCTGGTCGTGCACGGCGAGGATGGCATCGACGAGATCTCGATCTGCGCGCCGACCCGCATCAGCGAGGTCCGCGATGGGGAGATTCGCTCCTACACGATCGCGCCGGAGGACTTCGGCTTCAGTCGCGCGTCGCTCGACGACGTTCGCGGAGGAGACGCCGCGACGAACGCGTCGATCGTCCGGTCGGTTCTGTCTGGCGCAGATGGTCCACGCCGAAAGGTGGTTCTGCTGAACGCTGCCGCCGCGCTGGTAGCCAGCGATCTCGCGGACGATCTGGCCGAGGGTGTTGCGCTGGCAGCGGAGGCCATCGATTCGGGGGCGGCGGCGGAGCGCCTGGAACGCATGGCGGCCGTGAGCCAGCGATTTGTGTGAGTGGCTGAGCCGTGATTCTCGATGACATCGTGGCGAACACACGGGTTGAGGTGGCCGAGGCGAAGCGGCGCGTGCCGATGCGCGAGCTCATAGACCGAGCCGAGGTAGCTCCGCCGCGACGAGATTATGCCGGTGCGCTGCGCGGCGACGATCTGCGCCTGATCGCTGAGATCAAGAAGGCGTCGCCCAGCAAGGGGTTGCTGCGTGCCGACTTTGATCCGCTGGCGATTGCCGCGTGCTACGTCGCCGCGGGGGCGCACGCGATCTCGGTCTTGACCGATCGACGCTATTTCCAGGGATCGTTGGACGATCTCTACCGGGTGGCCCAGTACAGCAGCGTACCGTTGCTGCGCAAAGACTTTATCGTCGATCCGTACCAGGTGTACGAGGCGGTGGTGGCGGGCGCGAGCTCGGCGCTTCTGATCGTCGGCATCCTGGACGATGCGGAGCTGGCCGATCTGATTGCGCTGGAGCGCTCGCTCGGCCTCGAGCCACAGGTCGAGGTGCACGACGCGACCGAGGTCGAGCGCGCGCTGAAGGCGGGCGCGCTGATCGTGGCGATCAATAACCGCGATCTGAAGACATTCGACGTCGATCTTGCGACGACGGAACGTTTACGGCCACTGATTCCTGCCGATCGCATCGTCGTCAGCGAGAGTGGCATCCGCACCGCGGCCGACGTCGCGCGCTTGCGAGCGGCGAACGTTCAGGCGATTCACATCGGGGAATCGCTCATGGTGAGCGGCGACCCGGGGCGCAAAGTCCGAGAGCTAATGGAAATCGGAGGATGGAAAGCGTAAAACGTAAGGCGTGAGGCGGAAAGCAGAAGACGAGGAATGCCCAGCTCACGTTTTCCGCCTCACGTTTTCCGTTTCACGTTTCCGTCGAGGTGAGTCACATGGAGTTGAAGACGGTCTTCTCTGGCGTCCAGCCGAGCGGAGCCCTTACGCTCGGGAACTACCTGGGCGCGATTCGCAATTTCGTGGATCTGCAGCACAAGGCGAAGTGCTACTTCTGCGTCGTCGATCAGCACGCGCTGACGATTCCACAGGATCCGGCCAGGCTTCGCGAGCGGACGCTCGACCTGGCGCGGCTGTTCATTGCCTGCGGGCTGGATCCAGACATTAGCACGATCTTCGTCCAGTCTCACGTCCCCGCGCACAGCCAGCTCTCCTGGCTGCTCGAGTGCATGACGTACGTGGGGGAGCTGCGCCGAATGACGCAGTTCAAGGAGAAGTCTCGGACACAGGAAGTAGTTACCACGGGCCTCTTCACCTATCCGGTTCTGATGGCGGCCGATATTTTGCTCTACGACGCGACGCACGTGCCGGTGGGCGACGATCAGAAACAACACCTGGAGCTGTGTCGAAACATCGCCAACCGCTTCAACAATCGGTTCGGCGAGACGTTCGTCGTCCCCGAGCCGTACATCCCGCCACGCCAGGCCGGCGGTCGCATCATGAGCCTGACCGACCCGACGAAGAAGATGGCCAAGTCGGACGAGAATCCGGATAGCTACATCCTGCTGACTGATCCGCCAGACGTCATCCGCGCGAAGATCAGGAAGGCGACGACCGATGCGGGGCGCGAGGTTATCTACGACGAGAAGACAAAGCCAGGTGTGTCGAACCTGATGGTGATCCTGTCCCTCTGTAGCGGTCTGAGACTGGACGAGATCTCTGGCCGATACGATGGCTACGCACAGTTCAAGAAAGACGTGGCGGAGGCGGTGATCGCCAAGCTCGAGCCAATTCAGCGGCGTCATCGCGAGCTTTCTGAGCCGGGAGCCATTGAGCACGCGCTGGCGATTGGCGCCACGCGCGCGGAGGCGGTTGCCTCGCGCAAGCTCGCCACGGTGCAGGACAAGATGGGGCTGGTCCTCCGAGAGAGTCTGTGATCAAAGCGAAGATCTGCGGTCTGCGCGACCTGGAGAACGCCCGAGCAGCGGTGGAGGCGGGCGCGGACTTCGTCGGATTCGTCTTTGCGCCCACGCGTCGCTACGTGTCGCCTGATCTGGCCGCGTCGATTGTTCGTCAGCTTCCGGGGTCGGTTCAGAAGGTGGGTGTGTTCGTCGACGAGGATCCGGAGATAATCCGGCTGGTCGCCCGGACCTGCTGCCTCGACTACGTTCAGCTTTGTGGCGACGAATCGCCGGATTTTTGCCGCGAGCTTGGCGTTCCGGTGGTGAAGTCGCTGCGCGTGCGGGGGCTCGAGGTCGCCGAGGAGGTGGAGCGCTACGCGGGCGCCGTGGCGTGGTGCATCCTCGATGGGTTTCAGGCGAACAGTCACGGGGGAACCGGTACCGCGTTCGATTGGGAGATCGCTCGGCCGATCGCGAGAAGACGACCGGTAATGATCGCGGGTGGCCTGACACCGGAGAACGTCGCGGTGGCGATCTCCATCGCGCGGCCCTGGGGGGTCGACGTCAGCAGCGGGGTCGAGACGGATGGCCAGAAGGATGCGGCGAAAATTGCCGCGTTCGTCAAGGCAGTACGCGACGCCTCGAATTGATCAGTGGGGCAAACGCGAAGAAAGGCGGAAGGGACAATGAGGTTGGCGACCGTGCCGAAGGGGCACTTTGGAATCTTCGGCGGGCAGTTCGTACCGGAGACGTTGATGCCGGCGCTGGCGGAGCTGGAAGCGGCGTACGAGACCGCGCGCGTCGACGCGACATTCCAAGCGACGCTCGCGGCGTATCAGAGAGACTTCGTCGGTCGGCCAACCCCGCTGTACTTTGCACGCTCTCTGACCGAGCGGCTCGGAGGGGCGAAGATCTACCTGAAGCGGGAAGACCTGGCGCACACCGGCGCGCACAAGATCAACAACGCGCTCGGCCAGGGATTGCTCGCCGCGCGGATGGGCAAGCCGCGACTGATCGCCGAGACCGGCGCCGGACAGCACGGCGTCGCAACGGCGACCATCGGTGCCATGCTCAAGCTCGAGACGGTCGTCTACATGGGCGAAGAGGATGTGCATCGGCAGTCGCTCAACGTATTTCGGATGAAGCTGCTGGGCGCGGAGGTGCGGACGGTGACGGCGGGCAGCCGAACGCTGAAGGACGCGGTCAACGAGGCGATTCGCGATTGGGTGACGAACGTCGCGAATACTCATTACCTGATTGGCTCGGCGATCGGCCCGCACCCCTATCCGACGATGGTCCGCGATTTCCAGTCGGTAATTGGCCAGGAGGCGCGCGCGCAGATCCTGGCCGCCGAAGGTCGACTTCCCGACTACGTGGTGGCCTGCGTTGGCGGAGGGAGCAACGCGGTAGGCATCTTTTACCCGTTCGTCGACAACGACTCGGTTCAGCTCGTCGGGGCGGAGGCCGCCGGGCGCGGCCTGGAGACCGGGCAGCACGCCGCGTCGCTCTGTGCTGGCGAGGTCGGCGTTCTGCACGGCGCGCGGCTCTATCTGCTCCAGGACGAGAACGGCCAGGTGCGCGATACCTACAGCATCTCGGCCGGGCTCGACTATCCTGGAGTCGGGCCCGAGCACTGCTACTGGAAGGAGACTGGGCGGGCGCGCTACCTGGGCGTGACCGATGCGCAGGCGCTGGAGGGCTTCCGTCTGCTGTGCGAGACCGAAGGGATCATCCCGGCACTCGAATCGGCCCACGCGATCTGGCAGGCCGCCGAGATCGCCCGATCGCTGCCGTCTGATCGAATCGTCCTGGTGAACCTCTCTGGCCGCGGGGACAAGGACATGCACACCGTCGCGCAGGCGCTTGGAGTGGAGCTGGAACGATGAGTCGCGAGCGCGATCGTTTGCCCTTGACGACCGTGCGAGAGGGGCGCTGGTTCGAATGACCGAGAAGGATGGGCGGGGATCATCGCCAGGTCTCTGGGCGAGCGACGACGTCGCGGCCTGGCGAGACGCGCTTCGGCGCTACGAGGGCACGATCGTTGCGCAGCAGGTCAATCGCCTGCCCGAGCTGGATCGCTGGTATCGCGAGGAGCTACCGGGGCTGATCGCGGCACGCGCGCCCGCGTACGTTACGCTGGACGAGCTGGTGCGCGCCACCGAGTGGAAGATGAAACGCGGCGTCTGGCGGCAGCGCAACCTGATCCTGGTAAGGTCGAACGCGCCGGAGGAGGTCGAGTGGATCAGCCGCGGCGCGCTCGAACGAGCGCCGGACCCGACCGCGCCGATCGTCGCGCTGTCGAAGCTGGCGGGGGTTGGGCCGGCGACGGCGTCGGCGATTGCCGCGGCCGCTGCGCCGGATGTCTATCCCTTCTTCGACGACCTGGTCGCCAATCAGGTTCCCGGTCTCGGCTCGGTCGACTTCAGCGTCAGGTATTACGCGCGTTACGCGGCCGCGCTACGCGAGCGCGCCAGTCAGCTTGGCCCCGGTTGGACCCCGGTGATGGTCGAGCGGGCCCTCTGGGCCTTTGCCGGTGGAAAGGCGGGAGCGGGCACGAAAGCTGAGGGGCCGCGTGGGGGCGAGTAGGATTCGCGTCGCGACGGGCGACGACGTTTCCGCCCTGTCGGATCTCTACACCGAGTTCCACGAGTTTCACGTTCGCGGCGTGCCGCTCCGCCTGCGCTCGCCCGAGCATGACGACCTTTTGGAGAATCGATGGACCGAATCAAGAACACGTTCGAACGCACGCGCGCGCAAGGCCGGATCGCGCTGATGCCGTACCTGGCCGTCGGCTACCCGAGCGTCGACATGACGCTCGCTCTGGCGCCCGCCCTGGCCGAGGCCGGAGCTGACATGTTCGAGCTTGGCGTCCCCTATTCCGATCCGCAGGCCGATGGTGTGACGATCCAGCGCGCCACGCACGCGGCGCTGATGAACGGAGTCACTCCGCGGACCTGTCTGGACGTCGCCGCCAGGATTCGACGCGCGGTCGACACGCCGATTCTGCTCCTGACCTACTACAATCCTGTCGCTCGTTTCGGCAACGCAGCGTTCTGTCACGCGGCCGCCGAGGCCGGCGTCGACGGGCTCATCGTCCCGGATTTGCCGCCCGAGGAGGCCGACGAACTGAGGAGCGCGGCCCTGGATAACGGGCTGTGCCTCGTCTTTCTTGTCGCGCCGACCTCGACCGACGAGCGCCTCGAGACTGTCGCGAGCGCGGCGAGCGGCTTCATCTACTGTGTTTCGCTGGCCGGCGTGACCGGCGCCCGGGAGCACCTGGCCACCGGTCTGGGCGACTACCTGGTCCGGGTGCGCCGCCACACCGACCTGCCCCTCGTCGTCGGCTTCGGGATCAGCCGTCCGGAGCACGTGCGTGAGGTCGCGCGCTACGCCGATGGAGCGATCGTCGCGAGCGCGCTGATTGATCTGCTTGATCGACTGCCGCCGGACGAGCAGATCGCTGGCGCCGCCGCCTACGTACGCGAGCTGGCGCAGGCGACGGCGAGACCCGAGGTGGACCGCCCGCGGTGAGCGCTGGACGTTGCCGTCCTCCGTTGCATCTCTCCTCTAACCCTGGCTCCTCGCTCGCCGTGCTATAATCTAAGCCCGAAGAAGGTATGAAGGCATATTATGCACCCACGCTAGGAGGTTTTTCCCGACAGATGTCAACAAAGTGGGTCTATGCGTTTCGCGAAGGCAGTGGGAAGATGCGTGACCTGCTCGGAGGCAAAGGCGCAGGCGCCGCGGAGATGACTCGCGCCGGGCTGCCGGTTCCCCCGGGCTTCACCATTACCACCGAAGCCTGCAACGCATACTACGCCAGCGGCGAGCGCTTCCCCGACGGGATGTGGGAGCAGGCGATGGCCGCGCTCCGCGAGCTCGAGAGGGAGACTGGTAAAAAGCTCGGCGATCCGAATAATCCACTGCTCGTCTCGGTTCGCTCCGGTGCTCGGATCTCCATGCCGGGCATGATGGATACCGTGCTCAACCTGGGGCTGAACGAAGACACCCTTAAAGGGCTCATTGCGCGAACCAACAATCCGCGGTTCGGCTATGACGCCTATCGGCGCTTCATCCAGATGTTCGGGAAGATCGTTCTGGATATCGACGCGACGAAGTTCGAGCACATCCTCGACGCGCGTAAGCAGAAGGTCGGCGCGCAGCTCGATACCGATCTGAGCGCCGAAGATCTCAAGATCGTCGCCGAGGAGTTCAAGGAACTGGTTCGCAAGGAGACCGGCCAAGAGTTTCCCAGCGACCCGTACGAGCAGCTGCGCCTGGCGATTCAGGCGGTGTTTCGCTCGTGGAACAGTCCACGAGCCATTACGTACCGAGAGTTCAACAAAATTCCGCATAATCTCGGGACGGCGGTCAACGTCCAGACGATGGTGTTTGGGAACATGGGGAGCGACTCCGGAACGGGCGTTGCCTTCACCCGCGATCCCAACACCGGCGAGAACGTGCTCTACGGCGAGTACCTGCCCAACGCCCAGGGCGAGGACGTGGTGGCGGGCATCCGCACCCCGCACCCCATCGCCGCGATGGCGCAGGAATGGCCATCCGTCTATCAGGAGTTCAAGCGCTACGCAGAGCTGCTCGAGCGGCACTACCGCGACATGCAGGATCTCGAGTTCACCGTCGAGAACGGCAAACTATACATGCTGCAGACGCGCTCAGGGAAGCGCAGCGCCATCGCAGCGGTCAAGATTGCCGTCGACATGGTTAACGAAGGGCTGATCACCAGGGAAGAGGCGGTGCAGCGAGTCGAGCCCGGCCAGGTGGAGCAACTGCTGCATCGACAGATTGATCCACGGGCGCAGGTGCACGTCATCGCCAGGGGGCTGAACGCATCGCCGGGGGCGGCGAGTGGCAAGGTTGTCTTCGACGCCGATCGCGCGGTCGAATGGAGCAAGAATGGCGAGAAAGTGATCCTGGTGCGGCCGGAGACGAGCCCAGACGACGTTCACGGTATGATCGTGGCGCAGGGTATTCTGACCGCGCGTGGCGGCGCGACGAGCCACGCGGCGGTTGTCGCGCGCAGCATCGGCAAGCCGTGCGTCGCGGGCACGGAGACGGTGAAGATCGACCTCGATCGACGGCAGTTCGCCTCGAACGGCGTGGTAATCAACGAGGGCGACGTCATCTCGATCAACGGAAGCACCGGCGAGGTGATGGAAGGTGCGGTGCCGATGATCGAGCCGGAGCTCACCCCTGAGCTCCAGGCGTTGCTCGGATACGCCGATGCGATCCGACGGCTGCAGGTCTGGGCGAACGCCGATTACCCGCGCGATGCCGAGATTGCCCGCCGAAACGGCGCGCAGGGCATCGGGCTGTGTCGGACCGAGCACATGTTCTTCGAGACCGAGCGGCTGCCGATCATGCAGGAGATGATCCTCGCGCGGGACGACGCGACACGGCAGGCTGCGCTCGATCGGCTTCTGGTCTTCCAGAAGAATGACTTCGTCGGTATCTTTCGCGTGATGGATGGCCTCCCGGTCGTCATCCGCCTGCTGGATCCTCCGTTGCACGAGTTCCTGCCGGATTACGAAGAGCTACTCGTTCAGGTGACCGAGGCGCACGCGCGTGGAGAGACTTCTCCTGAGATAGAGCGGAAGGAGGCGCTCCTCAAGGAGGTCGCGGCGATGCGCGAGGCCAATCCGATGCTCGGGCTGCGCGGCTGCAGGCTGGGATTGCTGTTCCCCCAGATCAACGCGATGCAGGTGCGGGCAATTCTGCAGGCTGCCATCGAGGTAAGCCGCGAGGGGATCTCGGTTCATCCCGAGATTATGATCCCGCTGGTCGGTCACGTGAACGAGCTGAAGATGGTGCGCGAGCAGCTCGAGAAGGTTGCCGAAGAGGTGATGGCCGAGGCACAAACGCGCATCCCGTACAAGTTCGGGACGATGATCGAGGTGCCGCGGGCGGCACTGACCGCCGACGAAGTGGCCAGGTACGCCGAGTTCTTCAGCTTCGGCACGAACGACCTGACCCAGATGACTTTCGGAATCAGCCGCGACGACGCCGAGGGGAAGTTCCTGCTCCAGTACGTGGAGCGGAAGATCCTGCCAACCAACCCGTTCCAGGTGCTCGATCAAACTGGTGTGGGCAAGCTGATGAAGCTGGCGGTGGAAGCAGGCCGGGCGACACGCCCGGACATCGAGCTCGGGATCTGCGGCGAACACGGTGGCGAGCCAAGCTCGGTCGCGTTCTGCCACCGCCTGGGGCTGAACTACGTCAGCGCATCGCCGTTCCGTGTGCCGGTGGCACGGCTTGCCGCGGCGCAGGCCGTGCTTGCCGAGCCGGTCGAGACCGGGTTCTAGAGTCGGTCGGTGCGGGGTATCCCTCGCTTTTCCTGGCCAACCTGGCTGATGATCGCTGGCACCGTGCTGATGGTACCTGGTATCATCAGCACGGTGTCGTTGGTTGGGCTTGCTGGATTTCACCTGCAAACGATCTTGCGCGCGGGCCTGGAGCATCCGCTTCTGATTCTGCTCCTGGGACTCTCCGTCATCGGGGCCGGGATATTCGCGATAGGGATGGTGTCGTACGTGGTCGTCGGATCACTGTCGCACGAACGCGCGGAGCTTGGATACGGAAGCGTGGGGACGATCCTGGCATGCCTGGGCACGGCCATCGTCGCCGCGAACCTCCTGACGCTGCCCTATTTCCTTTCCGTGGGGGAGCGTGAACCGGGCCAGCCGCTGGTCACCCCCATCGCGCTGTTCCTGTCGGTCGTCGTACTCGACGGGGCGCTGCTCGTCATCGTCTACTTCCGCATCGTTCACCCGAAGGTTTTGTCCTGGCACGATCTCGGGCTTACCCGCGTGGAGCTTGGGGAGCGCGTCGCCCAGGGATTCGGTCTCGGAGTCCTGGTGATCGTCGCGACTGCGCTGGTCGAGGCTGCCTTGCGATCGGTAGGAATTCAGCAGACGCAGGAGCAGATGTTCGAGGGCGTGCGCAGTGCATCTCTCGGGCAGTTCTTTCTCGTTCTGATCGCAGGTGCGGTCATTGCTCCGATTATCGAAGAGATCTTCTTTCGTGGCTACGTCTTCACCGCTGCGTGCCGGACGTATGGCGTCATTCCGGCCTTCATCCTGAGTGCCCTGCTATTCAGTCTGGCCCACCTCAATCTTCAAGCCCTCATTCCTATTCTCCTGATTGCCGTGCTCTTTTGCTTCGCATACTGGAAGACTGGCAGCCTGGTGCCGTCGATCATTGCGCATATGATGAATAACGCGCTGGCTTTGATAAGTCTGTACTTTGTTCAGCGCTGAGCGAGGCTGACAATGAGCGCGATCGAGAATCCCATCCCCGACGGCCGGTCGTGTCTGGCCGTGCGCGTGGTTGGCGCGACGACGGGCCGAGGGCGGGACGACCTCTCGATTCCGGATTCTTTTCGCCAGGGCCTTTAGGGATGAGACCGGGTAGTGATCCAATCTCCGAGATCAAGTCCCGCCTCGACATCGTCGATCTGGTCGGACAGAAGGTTATACTGAAGAAGGCGGGACAGACGTTCAAAGGACTCTGTCCGTTTCACCAGGAGAAGACCCCCTCGTTCGTCGTCTTTCCCGACAAAGGAAACTATCACTGCTTCGGCTGTGGAGCGAGCGGCGACATCTTCACTTTTGTCATGAAGACGGAAAACCTCGACTTCGCCGAGGCGCTACAGATGCTGGCAGGACGTGCGGGCGTCGAGCTGAAGCCTCGCCTCAGCGAGAGCGCGGCGGAGCGGCGACGCAAGGATCTGCGCGACCTGCTCGAACAGGCGACGCTCTTCTACCAGCAGGCTCTGCGGCGGCCCGATGCCCAGGCCGCGCGGGCCTATCTCGTCGATCGGGGAGTCACTGGGGCGACGATCGATCAGTTCCGCCTGGGCTGGGCACCAGATAGCTGGGATGCACTCTATCGCCACCTGATTGATCGCGGCGCGAAGCCGGAGACGATCGTCGCGGCGGGCCTCGCAGTCGAGCGCGAAACTGGCGGATATTACGACCGATTTCGCGGTCGGATTATGTTTCCGATTTCCAACGAGCGGGGCGAGCTAGTTGGCTTCGGGGGGCGCACGCTCGGGGATGGGCAGCCGAAGTATCTGAACTCCCCGCAGACCGAGCTCTTCGATAAGGGGGCGACCCTCTACGGAATCGATCAGGCGCGCACGACGATCCGAGCGATGAACCGAGTTACCGTCGTCGAGGGATACGTCGATGTTTTGATTGCGCACCAAAGTGGTATTAAAGATGTGGTAGGGTCTCTCGGAACCGCGTTGACCGAAAAGCAGGTGAGCATCTTGAAGCGGCTCACCCGCACAGTCGTGCTGGCGCTGGATGCCGACGCGGCGGGAGACGAGGCCGTGTTGCGTGGGCTGGAGGTGGCGCGTCAGGTCTATGCCGACGCCAGGGTCGCGGTCCCGCTTCCTCAGGGACTGGTCCGTCTGGAGAGTCGCCTCGGGGCGGACATTCTCATCGCGGCGCTTCCTCGAGGACGTGACCCGGACGAGATCATCCGGGAGGACGCGGAGCAGTGGCGCACGATCGTCGATGATGCTCGACCGGTCGTTGATTTCTACTTCGACGTCGTCCTTGGGCGTACTGAGCTAAAATCGACGAAAGAGCTAACGGCGGCAGTCCGCAAGCTTTTGCCGATCATCGGCGAGGTACGTGATTCGGTTCAGCAGTCGCTGTATCTGCAGCGATTGTCGGATCGCGTGCACATCGCGGAGCAGCTGCTGGCATCGGAGCTGACCCGATTGCGTCTCACCGCGGCAGCATCGGTCCCAGGTGACGCGGGTGAGCGGCCGTCGTCGACACGGCGGCGATCCACACTCGATGAGTATGCACTCGGGCTGCTGCTCCTGTATCCCGCGCAGGCCGCGGCGTTCGCGGCCGAGCTGCGTGAAGACGATTGGGAGCTTGTCGAGAGCCAGCAGGTGTTTCTGGCGATCCGTCAGCAGATCGCGACCAACGGGTTCCCGGATCGCGAGGCACTTCTGGCCATTCTCGCGGAACCGGTTGCCGATTGGCTCCGCGACGTGCTTCGCCAGGAGGGAGGTCGGCCTCTGTTGGACGAGCGGAAGATCCGCGATGAACAAGAGGAATGCCTGCGCTCGATTCGTCGTCGAGGCTTGCGACAGCGTGTCCAGATGCACGCGAGCCACTTCCAGAGCATTGCCGGGGATGAACCGGACGCAACGGCGATCGAGGCAAGACGACAGGCGGAACAGGATCTGGCGCGCTTGGAGGCCGAGGAGCGCATGAGCCGCTATGCGCGGCGCTGGCTCCACGACTAGCCCTTTGAATAATATCGGATGCACGGGTGGTGGATCTGAAGTGGTGTGACATCCCGAAGCGAAGTGGCCGACGGCCAGCAGTGATGGCCTGTCGGCAGGTGGTAGCCGGCGTCGGCGAGGCGCCAGGAGAAGATCTGAGACGCGAGGCTGACGTGCACGACGTGGACGTCAGTGTTCGGCGCCTGGCATCGATACGCCGTGCCGGAAAGCACTCGTAGGCAGGAGGACGATTGGTGATCGACCCCGAGACGATGGATCGACCAGACGAAGCCGTGACGAGATCGGCCGATCCTGTCTCACCCGGAAAGAGATGGAAGGTAGATGCGCGCGCCAAGGATTCGGCGTCACGGGAGATCGCAGCCGACGAGCCTGACGCCGAAGAAACCGAGGCGGTGGTCGAAGACGCGCCGGCAGATCTCGACGAGGAGGAGGAGCCAGCCGACTCGTGGGAGAATGTCGAACCGGAAGCGCAGGATCTTCGCGACGAACCCGAGGTGGAGATCGAGCCCGAGCCGGTCGTCGATCTGGCCCACGACGCGATCGACGATCCGGTGCGCATGTACCTGCGCGAGATTGGCCGTGTTCCGCTCCTGACGGCGCGTGATGAGGTCGAGCTTGCACAGGCGATGGAGCTGGGCAAGCAGGCTCTCTACCTGCGGATGGAGCTTGCGAGCCGCGGGCAGCTCGATCCCGAACGCGACCTGGAGCTGCGCAAGCAGATCGAAGCCGGGGAACGTGCGCGTCATCGGCTGGCCGAGTCGAACCTGCGACTCGTCGTCAGTGTCGCAAAGAAGTACATTGGCCGCGGTATGTCGCTGCTCGATCTCATTCAAGAAGGGAACATTGGCCTGATTCGCGCGGTCGAGAAGTTCGATTACCGAAAGGGTTACAAATTCTCGACCTATGCGACCTGGTGGATCCGACAGGCGATCACGCGGGCCATTGCCGATCAGGCACGGACGATCCGTATTCCGGTCCACATGGTTGAGACGATCAACAAGCTCCTCCGTATCTCGCGCCGCTTGCTTCAGGAACTCGGCCGTGACCCAACACCAGAAGAGATCGCCCGCGAGATGGAGATACCCGCTGAGAAGGTCCGCGAGATCTTGAAAGTCTCGCAGGAGCCAGTCTCCCTCGAGACCCCCATCGGCGAGGAAGAGGATAGCCATCTCGGCGACTTCATCCCCGATGACGGCACGCTCGCGCCGTCGGAGGCGGCGTCGCATCAGCTCCTGAAAGAGCAGGTCGAGGACGTGCTTGCGTCGCTGACGGGACGGGAGCGGCGCGTGCTGCAGCTTCGGTTCGGCCTGGACGACGGCCGGAGCCGCACGCTCGAAGAGGTTGGCAAAGAGTTTGGCGTCACGCGCGAGCGGATTCGCCAGATCGAAGCCAAGGCCCTCCGCAAGCTACGCCATCCGAGCCGCAGCAAAAAGCTCAAGGATTATCTCGAATAGGCACTTCCCCAGAGCGGATGTTTCCGCGCCGGCTGGCGTTCCGGGAGAACCCAGACCCTTCCGACCGGCTGCGGCCGAGCATGACGAATCTGCAGAAGCGTACCGCGAAGATCGCCCGAAGGTTTCGGTCCCTGCTCATTCCGGGACGTTCAGTTTCGTCGTCACGCTGCGGCCTGCTGATCCGATGCTCCGCGTTCATCGGCCAGTCGTGACGTGTCGTCGGCTCGTGCGTGTGCCCGCGCTTTGACGTAGAGGAGGAAGCTATTCGATGTCGGCTCAGTTGCTACCGCGCCGCAGGCTTGGGCGTACCGACCTGGTCGTGACCGAGATCTCGCTCGGAGGCGTTGGTCTTGGTGGAATGCGTACGACCGACGACGATGCCGTCGCGGTCGCGACGGTCAGGCGGGCCATCGAGCGTGGAATCAATTACCTGGATACATCACCACTGTACGGCGAGAGCGAGCGCCGCATCGGCCTGGCCTTGCGCGCCCTCGGTGGCCGTCCGTCCGGTCTGTACCTCTCGACGAAGACCGGCACTCATCCTCTCCGCCGTGGCGATTATTCGGCTTCCGGAACTCGCTGGTCTGTCGAGAACAGCCTGCGTCTCCTTGGCGTCGACTCGGTGGACCTGCTTCTGATCCACGATCCGGAGTCGATGACGCCGGTGCTGGCGCCGGGAGCAGCGCTGGACGAGCTGGAGCGGATGCGGGCCGAGGGAAAGATCCGCTGGATCGGGCTGGGGGTCCGCGAGCACGATAAGCTCCTGACCGCGATTCGAACTGGCCGCTTCGACGTGATCCTTACCTACGCCGACTATAATCTGGTCCGCCAGACGGCAGAGCCGCTGATCGAGGAGGCGGCAGAGCGGGGGGTCGGAGTGATCCTGGCCCAGGTATTTATCGCCGGCCTGCTCGCTGGCATCGACCCCGCCGAGACAAAGTACGCCAATCACCCGGATGCCCGAGTAGCCCGCGAGTGGTGGCTCTGGGCGCGCGAGCGCGGCGTCTCGCTGCGGGCGCTGGCGTTGCAGTTCGGCTTGCGGAACCCCCGCGTTGGAACCGTTCTTGTCGGCGCCGATACGCCCGACCAGGTCGACGAGATTCTCGCCGCCGCGCGTGAGTCGATTCCCGGCGAGGTCTGGGCAGAGGTCGACGAGCGCATTGCCCGCCACGCGGGTCGGTCCTGACCTCTGATCTGGACGTCCCCGGTCTAGAATCTCTCGACCAGACGGCGGAAGTCACGGCAGGTTTCGGTGAGGTCGGGACCGTGCTGGTGTAGGCCACCGCCGATCAGGAGAATGACCTCCGGGCCGTAGAACTCCAGCAGCTCTGGCACGCGTTCGACGGTCATTCCACCGCCCGGTACCGGGAAGATCGGCGCGAGGCCCGCCAGTGGCCCGGCCGCCGCCTCGGCGATGGCGCGGCAATCTTCGCGCGTGAGCGAAAACCGGCCCCCGTAGTTGGGGTAGATTGACGCATCGGCGCCGGCCAGCCGTGCAATCTGTCCGAAGAGTACTCCCGGGGCGATGCCCTGATCCGGGCTGGTGATGAAGCTGCCGAGAAAGGACGGATGGCTGAAGATCGGCAGATCGATACCATCGTCGGCGGCAAGCTGCGACATCACCCCGAGCCCGGCCAGGCCCGGCGAGATCAGAATGCCGCCTGCCCCGGCGCTCTTCGCGTACCGCGCGTGGCGCACCGCCGCATCGCCCGGGGCCGTGACATTGGGGGCGTAGATGCAGGTCAATCCCGTTTCGCGATTTGCCCGTGCCACGGCGTCGGCGCAGCGCTGCACGCGCTCGTCGAAAGGAGCGAAGGGCTGGTTCGCGAGGCCGTGGTCGTCTTTGATCACGTCGATGCCTCCCCGCGCAAAACTATAGGCGAGGTCGGCAAGCCGATCGATTGGCAGGCCCATTGGCTTGAGCGCCGTGCAGAGTAGGGGTCGCCGCCACGCGCCGAGCCGCGCCCGCAGGCCCGCGCAGCCAAAGCGTGGACCGTCGATACCGCGCGCCAGGGAAGGTGGCAGGTCCAGCCACTCCACGCGCACACCTGGCTTCAAGCTAAAGTTGCCGAAGACCACGTTCAGGAGCTGCGTCAGCTCGAATCCAGTCGTCTCGACGGCGTAGCTGATGACAACGCGCCAGTGCGAGTCGTCGAGGCGATCGAGCTCTTCGATCCGGCCGACGATGTGATCACGCAGGTCACCGACGGGAGTCAGCTCGAGCGGGAACTCGATTGTCTGTTCGACACAGATGTCTCGGGCGATGGCGTGAGCCTGGTCCTCGCTTCCGCGAATTCGATAGACGACGCGAAACCGTTCTCCCGAGAGGGGGACGAAGACCGCCTGGTGAGATCGGGGCACGTTGGCTACGACCTCGGCGGGGCTTTGGCCCACGCGGGGATGACGCAGATGAAGCCGAGTGGTCCCTCGCTGTCGGCCTGGAACTGATGCAGCTCGTCCGGCTCGACAAACACCGCGTCGCCGACGCCAATCTCGATCCGGCGGTCGCCGAGCAGGACATGACCGTGCCCCTGGACGATGACGACGCCGTGCTGGTGTCGGTGCCGCTCCAGCGACGAATGACCGCCCGGTGGAATGGTGAAGTATCGCACGATGAAGTCCTCGGCACCTTCATCGCGGCCAATGAGGATGCGCCGGGTCGAGCCGCGGCTCGCATTTCCCTCGTCGTACTCTTTAACCGCTACCGTCTCATAGTCCCAGGTCGACGAGCCGGCCGGCGCGACCTGCCGATGTACAACTCCCATGGCTCCTCGGACTCCCTGCACGTTAATCGTAGTGCAGCCGATCCGATTCATCAACCTCGGCAGGACCGGCCACGGCCTCCTGGCTACTACCTGGTTCTGGTCCGTCGCCTGCTTCCTCGCTACCGGGCAGCACGTCGACGGCAGATCGGGAAGCCACATCCGGATGCTCTGACATCTCGCCAGCCGTGCCGATCTGAGTGGCCTCGAGAGATCCGGAGCCATTCGTCGTGACCGGAGCGGATCTGAAGGTGGGTGAGACCCCTGGCGGGAATGACGTCACCAACCCATCTGCCCGGCGTGCCCGGACGGGAAACACGCGAGGCACGCTGAGGACGCGCTCGCGCCGACGCTCGGCCTCGAGGTTGCGAACTCGGGCCTTCAACAGGTCGCTGAGCGATATCATTCCGACGAATCGCCGCGAGCCGCCACGCTCGACAACCGGGAACCTGGTCAGGCCCGACTCCGCCATCCGGAAGACGACGACGCGCAAGGGCTCGTCAGGATAAGCAACCACCGGTCGCGTCCGGGTGATGCTGGCGAGCGTCGGCTGACTGCCGTCGTCCGGGGTATCGGTGATGAGTCGCTTGAGATCGTTACGGGTGACCACGCCCGTCAGATTGCCCTGAGCGTCGAGGACGGGATAGAGCCGCTGAACTGCCGTGTCGCGGTCGGCGTGGATCACGCGCGCGAGCTCATCGCGGGGTGTATCCGCGCCCAGTGCGACGACGTTTGTCCGCATCACCTCGCGAACGAAGAGAATCTCGAGGGGATCGATCGAGTACTCGCGACTGAGATGGTATCCGCGGCGACTGATCTTTTCGGTCAAAATCGACCGCCGAAGGACCAGGACGGTAAATCCGTGGGCGATGACCGCCGCGACGAGGAGCGGGAGGAGCACATTGACGTCGTGGGTCAGCTCAAGCGCAAAGATGATGCCGGTGAAGGGGGAGCGCATGGTCCCGCCAAGAATTGCCCCCATGCTGATGAGCGGCCAGAATCCAGCCCCTTCGTTCGGGAGGACCATTGCCTCGAGACCGCCCAGCGCGCCACCCATCATCAAGAGAGGGGCGAGAACGCCTCCCGAGGTCCCAGACCCGAGTGAAACCGCCCAGATGACAGACTTGACCAGAAGAATTCCCAGAATCACGCGGCCGGGGACGCTGCCCGCGAGGAGGGCACCGATCGTGTCATAGCCGACGCCCAGCGCCTGGGGGAAAATCAGCCCGCCGACTCCGACGACCAATCCGCCAATGGCCGGCCACCACATCCAGTGGATAGGAAGGAGCCGGAATGCATCCTCGGCGGCGTACACGGACGCGGTCAGTAGCGCCGAGAGCGCGCCGGCCAGCAGGCCGACCAGAACACATCCCAGCAGGCCGTCGATACCGATGAACGCGGCGTGAGGTGGCACCGGGAAGAGTGGCCCCTCTCCGATGATGTAGCGTCGGACGACGGCGGCGGTTGCACTCGCCAGCGCGACCGGGATCAGACTACGGGGCTTCCATTCGAAGAGCAATAGCTCGACAGACAGAAGGACGGCGGCGATGGGCGAGGCAAACGTCGCCGACATGCCGCCAGCCGCACCGGCCACAAGGAGAGTCTTGCGCTCGGCGCTCGTCAGGTGCAGGAACTGAGCGATCATCGAGCCGAAGGCTCCGCCAGTCATGATGATGGGCCCCTCGGCGCCAAATGGACCACCGGAGCCGATCGAGAGCGCAGATGAGAGTGGCTTGAGAAAAGCTACTCGCGGCTCGACACGGCTCCCATTGATCAGGATGGCTTCGATGGCCTCGGGAATGCCGTGCCCGCGAATGCGCTCGGAGCCGTAGCGGGCCATCAATCCAATGATCAGCGCACCGAGGGTAGGGACGAGGATCTCGAAGGCACCGAGGTGATTGCCGGCCGGGGACACCAGAGACGTATCGAACCGCTGAAAGAACAGGACGTTCGTGAAGAGACCGATCAGTCGCAACAACGCGAGCGCGACGAATGCACTGAGGACTCCGATCGCGATTGCCAGCAGGGACAGAGGAATGACGGAGGGTGTCGTCGTAAAGTCTCCGAGCGGGGCTGATCCCTCCTCGTTCGTGAGATGCTGAAGTCCGCGTGAAAGCTTCTGCCGAAGACCTGAAACCACGATTCACACCGCCTTACGAAGGTTCAGACCAGAGTTACGCGTCCGTCTGTGCTGGAAGTCCGTCTGCGTCGGAATAGGATGGTGACAGTGGGCGACTTTCGTCGGCCATGAGGGCATTCAGCGCGCGTACAAGCTCTTTACTGGCTGTACGGAGCTCGGCCCGGTGCTGCGCGGAGCACTTGCGCAGGATCCTCTCACCCTGCTCGGTGAGCCGAACGACCACCTGCCGTCGGTCGGCGGCTTGGCGCCATCGCTCGACGAGTCCGCGCTGCTCCAGGCGATCGATCAAGCTCACGGCGCTGTGATGCCGGATCTGGAGACGCTCGGCGAGCGTGCTCACGGTCGCCGGCGTACCTGGTGGGAGACCAGCGATCATCAGCAAGAGCTGATGCTGCTGGGGTTCGAGATTCTCGGCGCGAGCAACCTGCTCGCTGAAGTGCAGAAAGCGACGAATCTGATAGCGAAACTCTGCCAGCGCTCGATAGTCTTCGACCAGCACCTCGTCGTTCGTTGCTGTGTTCCTCACAAATATATCGCGTTTCGATATAACTGACTTCGATCGCTTAAATTATAGCACACTGGGAGGGCGACGGGGGGCGCCAGCCGAGGCGCCGAGGCGGGCGAAGCGGCCCGAACGGGTTCGACCTGCCGCGGCGAGAGTGCGCCTCGGCTGCCTCCGCGCTCGCCCGTAGTCTGCTCCGGAGCGTGGGCAGCAGTAGCTGCGTCGGGCCGTGCTCGCCGGGGTCAATCTCCTCAGCGCACCGTGATTGAGCGAGCAATGCCCTGATTGACCAGCGCAGAGGCCATCTCTCCGGCTTTGAGATCAGACAGGCTGCCGTCGATCAGCTTGCTAACCTGGCAATCAGGTGCAAGCTTGATCCTGGCGCCACCGCCAGGGAACGTGACCGTGAAGCCGCCGCTTTCGACTTTGTCGATGGTGGCGTTGGTCATCAGGTTTCCGCCTGCCATTGGCCGCTGGCCAACACCGACGCCTTTCATCGACGCAGGAAACACGTTGATCATACTGGCGAGGAGCGTGTTATCGGGCTGACGTTTCGCCGTGACCGCGACGAAATCGCCCGACACGAGATCGCTCGGCGTCGCGGGCTCGACTCGGATGATCCGCGTCTTGTCATCCACGCTATAGCTTTTTCCGTCGTCGAGGACGACCTTCCCATTGGCGACGCTCTGGATTGTTCCATTGATTCGCTCGTCAGCATTCGCCCCGGGACCGGCTCCCGCAAGCGCTGTGCTCGACCGAGCCGGCGCAGTCGGCGCCTGGCTGGCGGTGGTCTGTGCCGTCGGCGATGGGGCGGGCGTTGGTGTCGGCACGGCGGCCGGCTGGCTGCAGCTTGCCACGAAGCCAACAAGGAGTACAAGTGAGACGATTCTTGCCAGTCGCGTCATATATAACTCCTCAGGAGCGAGTGTTATCAGCGGAACTCGGGAAAGCCTCTTCAGACAGCTACCCGGACGTCCACCTGATGGTAGCCGGTGGCACCGTCCGGATAGGTGTCGGTCTGACGGCTCGTCTGAACCTGACCGGTGCCGTCGGTCGCTCGAACGACGAGGGTATAGCTGCCCGCTCGGGGCGGCTGCCAGGTGAAGTGCCAGAAGACCCAGGTGTTGGAGCTGAGCGGCTGCTGGATCACGGCGGGCTTCCAGGAGGTGCCGCCGTCGGTCGAGACCTCGACGCGCTGGATCCCGCGTGATCCGGCGAAGGCGATTCCCTGGATGACCGTGGTCGCCGCGCGCAGGACGGCACCGTCAGGCGGCTGGTCGATTCGTGACATGGTCTGAACGATAGCCTGCTCGTTCCACCCCTGGCTCTCCCAGAAGCCCGGCTGCCCGGTCTCAACGACATCAATGCGCGTGAGCCACTTCGGGTTCTTCATCCCGTACGTCCCGGTCCCCAGCACTCGCAGTGGAAAGCCGTGCTTGGATGGCAGTGGCTGACCGTCGAGCTTGTAGGCGAGCAGGGTGGAGGGATCCAGCGCCTTGGCAAGCGACATATTCTCCGTGTAACCGTCGACACTCGTGAAGTGGACTGTCATCGCCCGGCTCTGGACGCCTGCCAGCTTCAGCACGTCGGCCAGACGAACCCCGGTCCACAGGCCGTTACTGATAAGGTCGCCTCCGACCTCGTTGGAGATACACTCGAGCGTCCGGTAGGTGTCCTGCGCGGGCAGACGGAGGATATCCGCGTAGCTCAGGCGGAGCGAATGCGAGACCAGACCGCCGACGGAGAGCTGCCACGTGCTGGCATCGACAACGGGGTCGATGAGATTCTTCGAGACGACGTAGAAATCGGATGGGGGCGTCACCATCGTTTCGGCCGCCGGGGCCGCGGCGGGCGTAGACAGCGCGGGCGATGAGGGCGAGCTGCTATCTGGGGTGCTGACCGCGCGCGGTGGGAGCGATGGTAATG
Source organism: Chloroflexota bacterium (assembly GCA_902810745.1). Classification (GTDB taxonomy): domain Bacteria; phylum Chloroflexota; class UBA6077; order FW602-bin22; family CADDYW01; genus CADDYW01. Next base: position 83,002 of record CADDYW010000007.1, read on the forward strand.
TTCCGACGATCTGGCGACCCAGAAGCAGCGATGCCAGGAATGTCAGGCTGCCGCCAATCACGACCCGACGGTCTGCCACCGCCCGGTCGGATGGCGCCTCGACGCTAGCTCCGCCGTCGGTCGCTGGCGCCGAGTGCTCGCGACGACCGGTGCTGTAGACCTCTAGCCCGGCCGCGTAGGCGGCAAACGCGAGCAGCTCGACGAGCGCGACGCCGACGCTACCCGCGAAGAGGCCCTGGCCGGTGACGAGCAGCAGGAGTAGCCCGGTCATTAGCCACGGCAGGCCTGCCAGGGCGACCGGCTGGCGCCAGCGGCTGTAGAGGACGCCGCCAACACCGGCGAGCAGAAGCTGCAGGAGGAGGAGGCTCGCGAACAGGAGCGGCTTGCCGAGATAGAGGAGTCGATCGAGCACGAAGGAGAAGACAGGGCCCGGTAGTAGCTGGACGAGACGATCCTGGATCAGCTCTGGCACGGTTGGGACGCCCGCGAATACTCGCCCGGCCAGTTCGACGACCAGGAGAGCACAGCCCGCCACAATGCCAAGTGCAACACGTCGCACGGTCGGTCCTCGGCGAAGACTCGCTACGCCGATCGTAGCAGGCAGCCTTCGCGTCGTCAATTTTCTGTTTGTCCTATCAACACCAGAACCTCCCGGGACCAGGGGCGCGGGACAGGCATCTCGGGTCTGCTCTGGCCCCGGTCTTGCCAGCTACGCTTTCCCGCATCTACACGAGACTGGCGCTGGCGGCCGACGCGAGCAGGGCAGGATGGTCGTATTCTGGCGCGGGGCACGGCCGAACCATTGGGGATACGCCGCCGCAGGCAGGAGCGTACCGACTGCCCCGGTCGCCCGAAGTTCAGCACACAGGTGATCGACATGCGAAACGTGGAGCCTGGCTTTCGTGTGGTGGGATTGGACGGCGTCGACGTGGGAACCGTGGCGAGCTGCACCAGGGACTATTGCCAGGTGAATACCGGCATTCTCGGCCTCGGCAGCCCGCTCTATATTCCGATGGACGCGATTCGGCAGACGGAAGGAGATACCGTCTATCTCGACGTTCCCAGTGAACGGATCCAGGAGCAGGGGTGGGACCGGCTTCCCGCCGGTGCAGCCGAGGGGTGCGCGACTGGCTACTACGGAACGATGCCAGGAGTAGAGGCGACGCCGACAGGTGTGAGCACCACGGGCGCTCATCCGACGGAGGAATCTCAAACCAAGCTTGCACCGTCGGCCCTGCAGTCGGCGCAACCGGGCTGGCCGATCATCTGCTCCGAAGGGAGGGAGGTCGGGCGAGTCGCAGCAGTGCGTCCGGACGGGCTGGTCATGGAGCGTGGCTGGCTTTTCTTTCGCTACCGTTCGATTGTGCCGGCCCGAGCGATCCGACAGATCGACACCACCACGCAGCGTGTGTACCTGAGTGTCGACTGCGCGGCCGTTCATCGCTTTCATTCGGACTAGCTCGATGGTCGGGCGGCGCGATCGCTCCCTGGGAGCTCTGCTCCCGCGCGACCCAGCCCCGACGGCTGTCGGGACGACAACGGCGAAATGACTCGTGTCGCAGTTTGGCGAAGATTGGTTTAGACTCAGGGGGTAGCACGATCGAGGGTTATTCGCCACTGCGAGACACTCAATGAAGGGATCAAACGCGCCACAGACCGATATCGAAGCACACGTTCCCGGGGAGGTCGCCGCTGACCGCCGCGCAAAGCAATCTGCAGCACTTATCTCGGCCGGCGCCGTGATCGTGCTGGGGCTGGCAAAGCTCGGGCTGGGGCTCGCGACCGGAAGCCTGGGATTGATCGCTGACGCGGCGCACTCGGGGCTGGATCTGGTCTCGACCATCCTCACCTATCTCGCAGTTCGCTGGGCAGACCGACCGGCAGACGTCGATCATCCCTACGGGCACGGGCGCGCGGAGAATCTTTCAGGTTTTATCGAGTCGCTGATCATCCTGGGAACGGCGGTTGCGATTGGGATCGAGGCGATCCGACACATTGCGACTGGTGAGGGGACCGTAATTCCGACGCCGCTCGCGTTCGCGGTACTGGTCGTCTCGATCGGTGTGAGCTACTGGCGCTCGCAAGCCCTGGGCCAGGTCGCGCAGGAGCATGGCAGCGACGCGCTGGCCGCGGATGCCCTGAATTTCCGCGCGGATGTCTGGAGCTCGCTGGTCGTGCTGATCGGGCTCGGGCTGGTGGTCGTGGGACGGGCCGCGGGAATCCAGGAGCTCATCTCGGTGGCAGACGCGGCCGCGGGCCTGATCGTTGCCCTGCTCGTCATTGCCGCGGCAGCACGGCTGGCGCGGGAAACCATCGATGCCCTGCTGGATCGGTCGCCGCAGGACCTGGCCGAGCGGATCGCCGAGGCTGTTGCCCGCGTGCCGGGTGTGATCGAGTGTCGTCGCGTGCGTCTGCGCCGCGTGGGGGGACGTTACTTCGTCGACGTGATCGCGGTTGCTTCGAGGATGGAGACGTTTCAGGAGTCGCACGCCCTGACCGAGCGGATCGAGCGCGAGATCTGGCTGACCGCACCGCGAAGCGACGTCGTCGTCCACCTGGAACCGGTAGCGACCAGCGCCGAGACGATCCTGGACCGGATCCATCTCATCGCCCAGGAGCTTGGTGTCCGGGTCCACGACGTACAGGTCCGCAGCGTCGACGGAAGATCCGAGGTGAATCTTCACGTCGAGGTCAGCCCGGAGCTGTCCCTGGATCGCGCTCACGCGCTCGCGAGCCGCCTCGAGGAGCAGATCGCGGCCGCCAATCCAGGCGTCAGCGCGGTGAACACACATCTGGAGGTCGAGCCGCTCATTGGCGCGCCGCGTACCGAGGTAACACGCGAGGAAGCGGACGTGGTTCGTCGGATTCAGGCGATTGCCGACGATGTTCTCGGACCGGGTCGTTGCCACGAGATTCACGTGTACCGGCCCGCGGGTCGAAGGCGGGAGCTTGACGTGGTCCTGAGCTGCTCATTCTCGCCGACCATGAGTATCGCCAGGGCTCACCAGCAGGCAGAGCGGGTCGAGCAAACGCTCCGCGAAAGAGTACCGGGCCTCGGAAGCGTACTGGTGCACGTCGAGCCGGCGGATGATGCGAGCAGCTAAGCTGGTCGAGCAATGGATCGGGTGCTGGGTAGAGATGTCGACGTTGGATCGTCTGTAGTGGGTGGGCTGCGCTCGGGATACGACTACTCCGATCACGTGCTGGGACGGAATCGACGGCCGATGAACGGTACTCGTCGCGTCGCGCTCGTGACCGGCGCCGGAGCTGGAACCGGTCGAGAGATCTGCTCGACACTGGCGGCAGACGGATTCCTCGTCGTCGCGGCTGATCTGAATCCCGTTTCTGCCGAGATGACTGCCGCGGAGCTCCGTGCTGGCGATGCCGACGTGCTCGCGCTGGGCGTTGACGTGACCGATCCCACGAGTGTCGAGGCGATGGTCCAGCGCGTGCTCGATCGTTTCGGGCACGTCGACGTTTTCGTCAACTGCCAGGCCTTAGCTGCTTACCGGTCAGACAGCGGTACGCCGGGAGGTACCGTGTCTCGGGTTCGCGCGGCCCTTCAGGTGGGGATTCACGTCTGCTGCGCCGTCGTGCGTCCGCTCATGGGCCGGTGCGGCCAGGGATCCATCGTCAATGTCGTCTCGTGGCCCGTCCCCAGGTCAGCGGAGCCCGACGTGGAGGACGCGGGCGACGTGGCGCGATGTGACGAGATCCTGTATCGCGACCTCGCGGGGCAGACCCGGCTGCTCGCTCACGCGCTGGCGCAGGATCATCTCCGGGTCAACTCCGTGGTCGACGACGCGGATGAGGCCGAGTGCTCCACGCCGCGTCGGGATACTGCCGACCCGGGTGATGCACTGCGTCCTGCCACGCGCGCGGCGCTGTTCCTGGCATCTGATTGCGCGCAATTCCTCACCGGCTGGCTGTTCCCCGCACGAGTGGCACGACACCTCGTCGTGCGAGCCGCCTGAATGCAAGCCCCCTTGCCGGTGCTGGTGCTGCCGACAGAGCCGCACGTGCATAACGTCTGGTAGTATAATCACAGTCGTCGCGAACCGATTTCGATGAGCCGACCGCACCTGGGGTACGGGCCGGTTCTGCGGTCCTGGAGGCATCCGTGGATGGTCTGATGATGACGCGCGTTCGGCAGCGCCTGTACGATCGGGTTCTACTCGATCTGGATAGCGTCGTGATTCGGAAGGTGGAGGAGCGGCTGACCGGGCGAATCCAACCGGGCCAGCGGATCGCGATCGCCATCGGAAGTCGGGGCGTAGCAAACATCGCCCGGATCGCTCGATCCACTGCCGAGGCCGTGCGACGTGCTGGTGGCGTTCCGTTCGTCGTGCCCGCGATGGGAAGCCACGGCGGTGCTACTGCCGAGGGGCAGGTGGCAGTCCTGGAATCGCTCGGGGTGACCGAAGCATTCATTCGCTGTCCCATTCGCTCGTCGATGGAGGTGGTCCAGATCGGCTCGACCGACGATGGCATGCCGGTGTATCTGGACCGCAACGCGGCGAGTGCCGATGGCATCATCGTCGTCAATCGTGTCAAGAAACACACGGACTTCCACGGCGAGATCGAGAGCGGGCTGATGAAGATGATCTGCATCGGTCTCGGGAAGAAGGCGCAGGCGGACCTGGTCCATTCCCTCGGTGCGGCTGGATTGAAGAAGTACATCCCAATAGTCGCGCGGGTCACGTTAGCACGCGCGCCGATTCTCCTCGGGGTCGCGACGCTCGAGAACGGTTACGAGGAAACGGCGGAGGTCGCGGTATTCGAGGCAAACGAGATCGAGCAGGGCGAGAAGCGTCTGCTTCGCAAGCACAGGCGCACGTATCCAGGGCTACCGTTCGACGACATCGATGTCCTGGTCGTCGACCGCATCGGCAAGGACATCTCGGGAACGGGCATGGATACAAATGTCATCGGGCGGATCCGTATTCCGGGTGAGCCCGAGCCGAGACGCCCGAGAATCAAGACCATCGTCGCCCTCTCCTTGACCGAGGCATCGCACGGCAACGCAGTCGGGCTGGGTCTGGCCGATCTGATCAGTCGCCGCCTGCGGGACCAGATGGACGAGGGAGTCACCGCGATCAACGTCCTCACCAGTGGCTTCCTCGACCGTGGGAAGATGCCGGTGACGCTCCCCGACGACCGATCGGCCATCGAAACTGCACTCGCGCGGCTCTCTCCCGAGGCGCGCCGTCGGCCACGCGTCGTTCGCATTCTCGACACGTTGCACGTTGCCGAGCTGGACGTATCGGAGGCGCTGCTTGACGACGTATCGCGGAATCCAAACCTGAGTATTGCCGGCTCGCCTCGGCCGATGAGCTTTGACGAATCGAACACGATCGCACCGTTCGCACTCGAAGATCGCACGCACAGTGAGCGACTCGTCGGCACCTGATCTCCACGCCGACCGGATACAAGCCCAGGCTATCCGAGGGCGTTGACGCCGACGGTCGGCTGGGACGGCGTGGATGGTGCCGGTGCCGACGTCGTACAACCTTGGAGGATGAATGTCCGTTTCCGTACGCGAAGCTCCGAAGAGTAAGCTGATTGAGCGGCTGAAGGCGATCAGCCGTGGCGCGCCCGCGCCGATTGGATTTGGCCGCACGGCATCGACCGTGGCACCAGCCCTTTTGCTCGTGGCGGTGATTCCACGAAATGAGCCTTCTCTCGCCGAGGCTGCCGTCCGATCGGGCGCTGACGTGATCGCACTCCGTGTGTGTGGTGCCGCGACTGACCTGCTACGGGAAACCGGCGACCTCGCGGCCGAGGAGAAGCAGATCAGTGCGACGCTCGGCGCGATTGGCGACACTGCCATCGTCGGTCTGATCGTCGGGTCGAATGGTCATATCTCCGCCGACGATCTACGGAAGATCGAAAAGCTTGGTGTCGATTTCGTCGCGGCCTACCCGCACTTCACGCCAGCAAGCTTCCTCGAGCTGACGGAGGTCGGCCTCCTCGCTATTCTCGATCAGCAGGGAGGCCAGCTTGCACGGGGAATCAACGACCTGCCGATTCAGAGCGCCTTCGTTCGTATCGCCCGACCGAGCGACAGCCCGCCGGAGATGACCGTCCTCGACGTGGCGCTGTGCCGCTCGGCAGCCGATGCGATCCACCGTCCGATCATCGCGTTTCCGTCGTGGACGCTTGCGCCGGCTGATCTCGAAGTCTTGCGCGACGCCGGGGTCGAGGGAGTCGCATTGGTGGGCCCAGCCCCGGATGCTGATGCCGGGGCGGTCGAAGAGATGGTTCGTCTCTACAAGGAGAAGGTCAGGCTGCTTGGCAAGCCGCGCGGGCGACGAGTGGCGCTGAGCAGTGTGCCGGTTGTCCTACCGAAGCCCATCCCCGCGGCGACCGAGGAAGAGGAAGCTGACGAGGACGACGAGGACGAGTGACGATGCCTTCGCCGGTGCTGACAGTGGTCGAGGATGCGACCGAAGGCGCCCGGATCGTGGCCGACGGGATCGAAAATCTCGTTCGGTCGCGGCCGGACGCCGTTCTGGCGCTACCAACCGGACGTACTCCGCTGCCGCTCTACGATGAGCTTTCCAGACGGTATCGCGCCGGGCGGATCGACTTCGAGCGGGTCCGAACCTTCAACCTTGACGAGTGGGTTGGCCTCCGCCCGGGCTCTCCGGGCAGCTACGCGGCATTCATGGCCGAGCATCTGTTCTCGCGCGTCAATCTCCGACCGGAGAACTGCCACATTCCCGACGGCGCCGCACCCGACCTGGACGCCGAGTGCGCGCGCTACGAGCAGCTGATCCGGGAGGCGGGCGGAATCGACCTGGCGATTCTTGGCATCGGCCACAACGGCCATATCGGCTTCAACGAGCCGGGGACGTCGTTCGAGATGCGCACGCACGTCGTGCAGGTCACCCCGGAGACACGCGCCTCGAACCGCTGGGCCTTCGCGACCGACGACGTTCCGAGCCGGGCGATCACGGTCGGCATTGCGACGATCCTCGATGCGCGTGCGATCGTGCTGATGGCGACCGGCCCCGATAAGGCCGAGGTTCTCGCCAGGGCGCTGCAGGGCGAGATCGATCCCTCGGTCCCCGCCTCGGCGCTTCGCCTGCATCCCTGCGTTCAGGTCGTAGCCGACACCGCGGCGGCGAGGCTTCTTGGCCGGTCGCGAGAGCTCACGTTCGAGTGATCGGTTCGGTCTCTCGAGAGGGTGAGCGACACGATGAAACGCGAGCCGCGAGACGACGAGTGGTGGAGGGGGCGCGTTGCCGTTGTAACCGGGGCGAGTTCGGGGATCGGACGGGCCACCGCGCTGGCGCTGCTCCAGCGGGGATGTCGCGTGGCGATGATCGCGCGGTCGACGGATCGGCTCACGAGCCTTGCCGAGTCCTGGGCGGAGCGAACGCTCATCCTTGCCGCTGACGTGAGAGATCGCGAGCTGCTTCAGCGGCAGATTCGTGCCGCCATCGAGCACTGGGCACGTGTCGATCTGCTGGTGTACAGCGCTGGCGTGCTCCGCATCGGTCTCTGTGACGAGTTCGACGAGTCGCTGCAGGCCATGATCGAGACGAATACGCTGGGAGCAGCCTGGGCGACGCAGGCAGTCGTTCCGACGATGCGGAAGGAGCGATTCGGCCGGATCGTCTACGTTAGCTCGGTCAGCGGCCACATCGCGCCGGTTGGCTACGCGGGCTACTCCATGAGCAAATGGGCGCTGCAGGCACTTGCTCAGTCAGTCCGGTGCGAGCTGCACGAGTGGAATGTCCGCGTCTCGGTTGTGTCTCCCTATTACGTGCAGACGCCGATGCTCGAAGAGGAGCTCCTGGCCGGGCCGTTGCCGGGATTCGATCCGAGGGCAGTCCTGGCACCGGACGTGGTCGCCCAGGCGATCCTGCGTGCTGCCAGGACCGGCCAGCGCGAGATCATTCTCGCGCCGTGGACCGTGCGGGTCGGCCTGGTTCTGGGGCAGATTCTACCGGCCGTTCAGGATTCAGTCATGAGCCGAATCGGCCGCGCGCTGGCCGAACATCGAATCCGGACGCGCGCTGACGCCTCTCCCGGTGGCATGCACCGCGTGATGGGGGAGGAGTGAGGCGCTACCACCCCATCCCTTTCCGCGTCACTGGTCGCCGAGTCACCGTTGGCGACGCGGCCTCATTTCATGAGACCTTGCAGATCATCCCGCGCTCGTCCGGTGGCTGCCAGCGCACGCGTCCTTGCGGTACCGCGAACGAGAGCACCAGGTCTCCTCGATCGATTGCCGTGAAGATTCGCTGGTAGGGTGGAATCGTACCACCGCCCAGCTCGACGAGCATGCATCCGTGGGTTGGCTGCTCCAGGACGGCGATCCGTCGCGATTCGTCGCCGTTGGAGAGGACGGACGAGCGCGCGAAGGCCCGGGCCGTTCCGTCCGCTAGCTCGCGGGTTCCGCACGAGACGGGGCACGCATAGAAGGGGGGATCGAGCGCTACGTATTCCACCACGGCAGGATTGTACGCCGCGATTCCCATGTGCAGGTGGACGATCGAGACGGGAACGGTCGGGCGGGACCGCGCGAACCGTGGCGCGTCGAAGACGATCCGCGCCAGCTCGAGCGCCTCGACCGAAGGCTTGACGAATGATCGTCCCTCGACTCGGGGGATGCGTACGCCGCTGTAATCTGGCTTGATCTCCTGGACGAGGGCGATATCGGCACGACTGATGTACCGCTTATCGACGACCCGCGCGCTCCCCGTGGCAGTCGTCAGAAGAAAGCCGAACTCGGGATCATAGATCGCGAGGCAGCCTTCCGAGTACTGGCTCGAGATGGCTCGCCCGAGGGCGCGGAAGCCGAAATCCTTCAGTTGGATCGGCGCGGTGAGAAAGCCGCGTCGGCCGAGCTCCCAGGCCGCCTCGACCATCCGCTCCGGGGCGGTCGTTCGTTCCCATACGTCCCGCGGTACCGTCGTCGCCACGCGCTCGTGATGATCAGCCTCACTCGTGCAGACGATCGTCGTCAGCCGCGCGACGAGGTCGTCAACCATCTGCTCGACACTCGGGGCGGTGACGAACGGGTATGCCCCGACCAGATCGAAGAGGTAGATGCCGTCGATGGCGCCCGTCGCGGGATCTCCCACGACGGCCCCCGTCCAGACGCTCTTGACCTGGACCTGGAGCAGTCGCGCAAACGCCTTGATCGGTCCACCGCGCCGCGCCTCTTCGCGCAGAATCGGCAGACCCGTCGCCGGCATGCCGGGGAACCAGAACTGATCGAGCTCTGCATCGCTCGCGGCTGCTACCTGCTCGAGCCTGGTCAGGGTCTCCACGAGCTCGTCCCGGGGGACACTCACCAGGGTGAAGACGCTGGGGCGATGGGCGAGCTTGAACAGCAGCTTTGCCTGGAAGAACAGCGCCTCCTTGGTCGAGATGATCTCCCCGTAGCGCGCCGTGGTGACGATAATTCGCGTGTGTCGGTTCGGCCGCGGGACCAGTCGACCGCCGTACCCACGCAGGCTCGCGGGTAGCGCGGTCAGCAGCGGGTCGATCAGCGAGTCCCGTATCCGGGGGACCAGCGCGACGTGCACTGGTCTGGCCCAGGCATGAGGGAGCGACCGATCGGCAATCGTCGGGAGCGAATCGCCGGTAAGGGACACCGCGTAGGACGAATACTGCTCTGCGCTCGACATGGCTCTCGGCTCAATGTGCTCCTGTTCAAGATTGGCGAGCAACCACCTGCTCGGCGGCCAAAACGATCTGGTCTGAAGGTCCGGCTCGCACCCTGGTTCGGTGCGATCAGCTATCTATCGGGCGTCACTTCGTCGAGGAAACAGGATCCATACTCGAGCTGCTGCCGACCAGTATCCAATGGCCCCGGACGCCGCGCTGCCGTGTAAACAACGTCGGACTCGGGCGTTGCGCGGTCCACCGAATCAACCAGTAAACCAGCTTGGCAAGCGCATTGTAACACCCGGCACGGTATGCCGGTCAAGTGGTCACGATCTACGTTCACGGACCGTTGCTGCCTCCCCCGCGCCGTGCTGGCTCGGTGCGCGGGAGGTTCGTGGGATCTCGGCCGCGCTGGACCCTGGGTCCTCACGTCGAATACTTCGCTGCCGCGCCATAGGGACCGCGACTATAGTCGTAGAGATGGTCGGCAAAGCGACGTGGCTCACGTAAGCCGCGAGCCTCCGGCTTGATCTCGGAGATCTGGATCATCAGACGCACGGGCCCATTCTGGTAGTGCAGATATAGGCTCCAGCGCTCATCGCGTTCCAGGAGCGTAAAGTCGGACGAGACACCCTGTCCGTAGCGTTGAATGTGCCAGAGCGCGGCTTCGAGATCGTCGACGACGAAGCCGAGATGGTGCCACTTCGACGGCGCAGGATCAGAGAGGGGGATGCCTGGCCGTGCGTCGAACAGGAAGAGCGCGGTGTGGCCGGTCGTGAGGACAGTCTGATGCTCGTCATCTCGGACAATCTGCATTCGGAGCGCGTGGTGGAAGAAGTCACGGGCGCCCGCGCGGTCGGCGACGGCGATCGCGAGATGATCGAAGCCGAAGTTGGTGAAAGGACGCGGTTCGGCGTCGGCCGGTGGATCGATCGACGTCGCCTCGACCGTGATCTCGACGCGACCATAGGCGCGCTGGACATCGCCGACGAACGCATCGGCGAAGAGCTCATCGCCATTCGGCGCCCGTAGGATCAGGCGGTGATTCGTACGGATCGCCGCTGGGAGCGCGCGATCGAGTGCCTCGTGGATGATCTGACGCGGGCCCATGGGTGTCTCGTAGCGCGCGGCGCCGACGAGAAAGACGACGGGTACGGAGCTTTCCTCGGCTGGTAGGGATGAGGCCACTCGATCCTCCCTCCACTTGTTGCTCTTACCGGACACCGAACGCCCGCGCGATGGGGCCGTCAGCTTTGCCATCGGCGCTGTCGCGTGGGACGCGGCGTGGTCTCCGGGATGTGGAATCGGACGGCTACGATCCGACGATCACCTCGGCTCGCGGCCGATATCCGTGTCGAAAATCCGAGACGTAGACGACCTCGGTGTCGATTCGTACCACGGTGTAGCTCGGGTGGCCGACGTGCGCCTCTGGAACCTTCGCCGCGAGGAGTGCTCGCGCGCGAGCAAACTCCTCGGGGTTGTCGACGACCGACGCCCGCCCGATAGCCTGCAAGAAGAACGTCGGCGTGCGCTCGTCGATTGCGTAGCTCACACGCGGATTCTGGAGCAGGTTGCGGAGCATCGTCGTGCTGTTCGGCGTATTGACGTAGAGAACGAAACCATCCTCGGCGTAGTAGACGGTCGAGGCCCATGGCTGATCGCCAAGCGCCGTCGCGATGACCGCGACGCGATGCTCTCGCAGGATGTCCAGTGCAGCCGACCGCGCATCCCAGGTCGTCGTCGAGTTGCTATCCATTGGTCCCCATGGTATATGTGCCTGGCGGAAAGGACAAGAGAATTCGTGGATCAGACCAGGGCAGCTGCATTCGCTTCAGCCGGTCCGTCGCTCGCGGTGCGCTGGTGGCGAGCGATCCGACCGCACTCGCTCGTCACTGCCGTCGCGCCGGTCCTGGTGGCAGGGGGTGTCGCGGCGCACGACGGCACGATTCGCCCGATCGCGTTTATTCTCGCTTTGATCGGCGTCGCCCTGCTCCTGATCGGAGTAAACCTCGGGAACGACTACTTTGACTTCCGGAGCGGTGCCGATCCGCCGATCGGCCAGGGCCAGCGACCGCTGCAGGCCGGCGTTCTTCCGCCCCGCTGGTTCCTGGTCGGGAGTCTGATCGCGTTCGGTCTGGGTGGCGCCATCGGGGTCATTCTGGCGTTCGGGAGTCCCCCGGCGATCTTGCCTCTTGGCGTCGGCGGAGCTCTCCTCGGCTTCTTCTACACCGCTCCGCCGCTCCGCCTTGGCTACCGGGCACTGGGAGAAATCGTCGTCTTTCTGCTGCTCGGTCCCGGCTCGACGTTCGGGGCGTACGCGGTGACCACTGGCCACCTCGCGCTGCTTCCGGTGTGGGCGTCGGTGCCCATCGGCTTGTCGGTGGCAGCGCTCCTGCACGCGAATAACCTTCGTGATCTGACGGAAGATGCGAGAAGTGGGAAGCGCACCCTCGCCGTCTGCCTCGGGGAGCGATGGGCGGTTCGGGAGTACGTCGCACTGATCGTGGGAGCGGAGGTTGCGACTTTAGGCCTCGCCCTGACGGTGACGCCGCTGGCGGCGCTGGGATTGCTGACGATCCCGAGGGCGTGGCGGCTGAGCCGCGGGGCAAAGCCTGGACCCATCGAAGGACGGTTACTCATGCGCGGCACGGCCCGCCTTCATCTGCAGCTGGCCGTGCTCCTGACGATCGGCTTTGCCCTTGGCAGGACTCTCTCGTAAAGGAAGCTCGTCTACTCGCGACATACCCCGTCTGGCGGCGCTACCGCAAAACCGCGGGTAGATACACGTGATAGTGGCCGTTGAATGGCGTCGGCGTGCTACCGGGCAGCGGTGTCGGCGTGGGCGAGACCTGGGGCGCTCCGCGGCTCCAGGCGGGATAGCTGGCGTTCGCCACGAAGGGCTGAGCGATGATCGTCCCGTCGATCTTCATGAGCCAGAGGTCAGTCGGCGTATCGGCGGTTCCGGCCGGATCCTGAGTACTGTGCTCGAAGACGACGTACTGGCCGTCCGGTGAAACGGCGAAGTGGTTCACGAAGGAATCGGTAAAGTTCGTCATCTGCGTCCATTGCTGCGAGCTGAAACTGTAGCGGTACAGATTACTGGCCGAATCGCTGGCCGTGACCTTCTCGGACCAGAGGAACCCCGAACCGTCCGGTAGATATTTCAGATCGTAGACGAAGCTCGAGTAACCGGTGTCGAGGATCGCGGTACCCGGATTCGAGCTCCCCTCGGTCGTCTGGTAGAGCTCGCCGTCACCCCCGCTGTTGAAGTCGAAGTAGTTCCAGTACAGCACGTTGTTCGCAAGCTGGGCGGTTGGACCGCGGTCGAATGGGCAGAGACTCTCGGCGACCTGGAGGATCGGGGCCGTCGTCGTGCCGGGCGGTGCCGAGGCTGGCCAGGCTTCGCCAACACAGCCCTGGCCGACCGTGTCGTCGAGCTCGGTACCGTCGGACCGCCACGCGGGATTTCGCGCGCCGAAGTAATCATGGCCCGTGCTCGCGTAAATGTCGACGCGCGTGTCAGCGGTACTGCCGGCCGTGAGCTGGGCCGGGCTGCCGATCCAGCGCGTCACGCCATCAATCGCAACCGGGTACTGCGCCTTTCCCGAGAACACGGCAACGTTGCCGAAGGTCACGGTCGTGGTATTCCCGGCGGTAACGGTCACGACCTGCATCTGCGGCGCGCCCGCCACGTAGACGACGAAAACGCTGTCGCTCAGGTTATTGTTGGCGATCGTGATGCGCACGTTTGCCTTTGGAAAGCTGGCGAGCTGGCTCGAATCGGGCGGATTCGTGATACGGCGGAAGCTGGAGCCGTCTGGTGCGACGCCAAAGATGTCGGACATATAGATCGAGGAGGTCTGCTCGTGCGTGCTTTCAAAGGTAATCTCCGCCGAATCTGGACGCCAGGCCGGGCTGAGGAGGAGATTCTGCAGACCGTTGCTCGCCGCTGGCTCGGTCCAGATGACGTGATCGCCGCTCGCGTCCGGCTGGATCAGGTGAAGCTCCTGAAGATTGCGAACGAAGGCGATCGTGCCGGAGGTCGAGACCGCGCGGGGATCGATCGATCCCCCCGCTGCCACTGCGCCGCCGGTGCCGCGGACCATGAACCCTCCGACGATGACCGAGACGGAAACGAGCGCGGTGAGAATGATCCCCCGAAGACGTCGAGGACAGGAAGGGCGCTGCACGGCCTGGACCTCCATGATCGTGGTGATATCGGGCAGGTGCCTGCCCGGCGATTCCGGTTTGGATCGCCGGAATGGGGATGCAGCGCCAGGGTAGCTGACCGCCGGAGGCCCGGCATCTACAGAACTGCACATCTTTAGCGTGTGCCGCGCTGTCGCCCCCGACCCTCCCGATTCACGCACTCCGGCGGAGGGAGCGGACCCGATGTCCTGGGGATCCCCGGTTCGGGTGCGATATCTCGGCGCAATGCGCGCGCGCCGCGCTCCCCCACGCAAGCTGGTGTACAATAAAAGGCCGGCTCCAGTGGAGTCAGCACCCGGCGCGTGATCGCCGAATTTCTGGTGGGGTGGGCCGAGGGTGGGGCCTCGAAATCTCCCGCAACAGCCAACCAGGCTCGTCGGACGGCAAACCGAGCTGAACCTCGCGCGGCAGCGCTTACTCGACCCTGCCGTTCGGTTGCTTACCATGACTGGCCCCGGTGGCGTGGGGAAGACTCGCCTCGCGCTCGCGACCGCCGAGGCAGTCGCCGATCTGTTCGACGACGGCGTATTCTTCGTCGACCTCGCCACGGTCACGGCTCCGAGCCTGGTCGTCTGGGCCATCGCCGATGCGCTTGGTCTCCGTGAAGCAGGAGAATGTGCACGCGAAGAGCAGCTCTGCCGAGAGCTACGAGACAAGTGCACGTTGATCGTGCTGGACAACTTCGAGCAGGTCGTCGAGGCGGCGCCGTCGCTCGCCAATCTCCTCGGCAGGACGTCGTCTCTCAAGCTACTGGTGACGAGTCGGCGGATTCTGCACGCTGGCTGGGAGCACGAATTTCCGGTTCCTCCACTGGCGCTGCCGGACGCGGCCGCCGGGTCGCCGCTGGAGGCGGCGCAGACGAGCCCGGCCGTGACGCTCTTCGTCGATCGTGCCCGGGCTGTTGCGCCGGACTTCCGGCTCCACTCGGGGAACGCGCGGACGGTCACCGAGATTTGCTCGCGCCTCGACGGACTTCCCCTGGCGATCGAGCTGGCCGCGGCCCGAATCAAGCTGCTCAGCCCGGCGACGATGCTTGCCTGGCTGCAGGGGGAGAGTGGGCGCTCGCCATTTCACGTGCTGACCACCGAGCGGCAAGGCCTGCCACCCCGGCAGCATACCCTGTGGGCTGAGATCGATTGGAGCTATCAGCTGCTGAGCCCGTCGGAGCAAGCCTTCTTCCGGCGCCTGGCGGTCCTCGTCGGGGATTTCTCCCTGGAGGCGGCCGAGCTCGTCGCTGGCGCGGGTCCAGATGATTCGTCGGGCGATCCGACCACTCGTGGCACCCTGGACTTGCTGGAGTCCCTTCTCGACAAGAGCATGCTGGTCCGACGGGGACCCAATGCATCCACGCCAGCGAGAATCGATCGTTTGCTGCCGACCTCCAAAGGTAACGTCTGGACGGAAGGTCGTCTCGAAGCTGTGGGCGAGGAGGTCCGAGGCGAGGAGACCAGGTTTGCGATGCTCCAGACGATACGGGAGTACGCCCGTGAGCGGCTCTTGGCGAGCGCGGAGCTGGACTCGACGTATCGTCGTCACGCGACGTGGTGCCTTGCACTGGTCGAGAAAGCCGAGCAGCAGCTGATTGGGGCCGAGCCCGTGACGGCGCTAGATCGGCTCGAGCGCGAGCACGATAACCTCCGCGCGGCCCTGGCTTGGACCGTCGAAAACGACCCGGAGCTAGCTTTGCGTCTGGCCGGTCACCTCTGGCGGTTCTGGGAGGTTCGGGGACATTTTCAGGAAGGGCGCCAGTGGCTGGAGGCTGCCCTGGCGCACGGCGCGGCCGCCAGAATGGATCTTCGCGCGAAGGCCTGGATGGGCGCAGGCACGATGGCCTGGCGACTGGGCGACTACCGGTCCGCGGAGACCTATCACCGTGAAAGCCTCGCACTCTATCAGCGTCTCGGCGATCTGCACGGCGTGGCCCGTGCTTGCAACAATCTGGGCGCCCAGGCGCAAAATCTTGGGAATCGCGATCAGGCGACGCAGCTGCTCGAACGGAGCCTGGCCGTGGCTCGGCAGATCGGCGATGCCGACGTCGCGATCATGGCCCTGGTGAATCTCGGCACGATCGCGATGGAGCGACGCGATTACCAGGTCGCTCGCCAGAGATTCGAGGAAGCGCTCGATCTCAGTCGCGAGGTCCGTCACGCGCGATACACCGCGGTGGTTCTGGAGGATCTCGGCGAGACGCTCCATCACCTGGGCGACCTGCGCGGCGCCCTGGATCGGCTGGGCGAGAGTCTTCGGCTGGCCTGGGCGATTGATGCCCGTGGTGATACGGCCTTCTGCCTGGAGGAGATGGCCGGCTTATTCGCTGACCTCGGATATCCGGTCAAGGCGGTACGGCTCTTCGGCGCTGCCGAGGCCATTCGCGATACCCTTGGCTCGCCGGTTCCTCCCGCCCATCGGGTGCAGTACTATGATCGCGAGGTGGCATCGCTGCGCCGACAGCTGGGCACCGCCACTTTCGCCAGTGCCTGGACCGATGGCCGACGCCTCTCTGCACGGCAAGCAGTCGAATACGCGCTGGAGCTCCCGGGCTCCTCGCCGGGTGCGAAAAAGGCGGCCGTGGGTACGGGCCAATCGGCGCGCACGGCCAGCCGCCTCACGCACCGCGAGCGCGAGGTTGCTACCCTGATCGCGCACGGGCGAACCAACCGTGAGATCGCCGAGCGACTGCTGATCACGGAAGGGACAGCCGCGAACCACGTGCTGCACATCCTGACCAAGCTGGGATGTCATTCGCGTGCGGAGATTGCCGCCTGGGCGGTGGCTCAGGGCCTCCGCGACGATTTCGTCCTGGAATCGGAATGAGCAGCCAGGGGAGATCGTCGCACGTGGCCATCCGCAACCGGATCATGGCCATGGGCACGCGGCCGGGGCAGCTCCTGATCCTCGGCCTGGCGGTGCTGGCGCTCGTGCTGGCCGGGTGCCAGGAGCCTCGCCGCCAATCGTTATCGCTGCCCACGGAAGCACGCGTGGTATCGCTGTCTTTCGTCGATGCCGATCACGGCTGGCTGGTGGCTGCCGACTGCGGGCAGCAACCCGCGACGCCGACGAACGCGTGTCGTGCCATCCTGTACGCGACCGTCGATGGCGGGCGGTCGTGGTCGCCGGGTGCGCGGATTCTGATCACACCGCGAAAGCTCCAGTTTACTGATCGGTCCTCCGGCTGGCTCATTGGAAGCATTGGTCGCGACTGCGGACGCAGCACCTGTCCGAACGTGGTGATGCGGACAGTGGATGGTGGCCGGACCTGGGAGCGTGCCTCGACGACCTCCGTCAATCTGGTTGACCTGAGCTTCACCTCTCCACGTGATGGCTGGGTGCTCGGCGAAGACTGCACGGCGGGTGCTGCCTGCAGGCCGGTACTTCTATCGACGCGGTCGGCTGGAGAAACCTGGATGAATCAGGATCTTCCGCTGACCGGTCGCGGCTTTCGCATCGATCGCATCGACACGGCAACTGGCCTGGTGGGGGGAATTGCTGACGGCCAGGCGGCTTTGCTGATGACCCGTGACGACGGCGTGCACTGGGAGCGGATGAGTACCCCCTGTCGCGGTGTCGCGCTGGCACTTGCGTTTGATTCTCCGGACCGTGGCTGGCTGTACTGCTCGACAGAATCGAACGGGCGCCCCGACGTCGGAGCTGTCTATCGCACGGCCGATGGTGGGCGAGTCTGGAAGGCAGCCGGGCTCCCCGCGGGGAATGGAGCGGAGCCGGAAAGCAACGCGACCGAGCCCGCGATCGCCGTTCCGTCATCAGACAGCGCGTGGGTTCTCGACGCGCGGGGCGCTGCGCACGTGACGCGTGACGGCGGGGAGACGTGGAGTCGGCCTCCGACCCCTGGCGCTCCCCTCGCGACGATCTTCTTTCTTGACTCGACGCACGGCTGGGCGGCTGGCGGCCAGACGGTCTGGCGGACCGTCGACGCCGGAAGCTCGTGGGAGCGCATCTCGTTGGCCGCGAGGTGATCGTCTCTGCGCCGTCACGGCTGCGCGTGGACCGTTGTCCGCACCAATCGGCTGGAACGTCGTGAGTGCGCTGCGCGGGTATGGTGGCCAACGCCGCGCTTCCCTCCACATTCCCCCTCTGAGCTTTGTTTGGTCGCCTGCGCCGCGTGTCTGACGGCAAACATATTGTCTTCGTGAGAGAGATCCTCGGGAATGGTTGGAAAAGACGCCCTGCGGGTCAGGCTTGCCGCGCTCCCCTGGTCCTCCAGTAAATGGCGATTTGCCCGATGCGTCGGTTACAATGAGAGTAGTGAGACAAGTCGATGAATAGTAGAGACGCCAGACGCACGGTTGGAGGCAATGTTGGCAACACTAGGAATTCAGGAATGGAAGCGGACTGAGCGGCAGTATGTCGCGATCCTGCAATCGCTTGATCGGTTCGAGCCGGGAACGATCCGCGAGATCGAGAAGAGCAACGGCGAGATCATTCTCGGTGGCACAATTCGCGGGACGGATCAGACGGACTGGTACGCCCTGGCGTACGATCGGAACGAATGGGACTTCGACGAAGCCCGGATGCGTGCCCGACAGGCTCTCGAGCGCTATCGATCGGCGCACCACATCACGGCTAGTTGAGGGGAATGTCGCTGGGCGCCAGTACCCGCCGCGTGGTAACGGCGCCAATCCGACGAAGCATCGTCAGCTCGCGCCGCAGTACGTCGTTCTCGCGTTGCAGCCGACGCGTTGCCGAGTCTTCGAGCAGCCGTTGCTGCTCGACACGGCTGATCTGCAGGTTCGTCGCGACCAGGTAGGACAGGGCAATCAGGTCGCCGGGAAGGCGAACGGCGGTCTCGGCGCGCCGAGCCAGGCGTCGCAGCGTTTGAACGTATTCGGTGAACTGATCGCGGACGTCCTGGACGAGTCGCTCGGAAACCTCGGGCGGATCCTCTTCCAGGATGTCCACTTCTGCCACGGCATACGGTCGGCTTTGATCGATCTGTCGAATCCGAAATCGACTCTCCCCGATCGTCCCCAGGTTGATCGTCCCGTCACTCTGGTTGTCGACGACAAGGATGCGTGCCAGTGTCCCCACCTCGAAGGGGATGGCGGGTGCTCCCACCTCTGACCCGGATCGAATCAGCACGATGCCCAGTACACGGTCTTCCACCAGGCATCGCTTGATCATCTGCCGGTACCGATCCTCGAAAACACGCAAGGGCAGACTGACGCCAGGAAACAGGACGGTGTGGAGCGGAAAAAGCGGAAGGGCGCGCGTTGTCACGGCCGGTACTCGCGGACGGTAGGGCGAATGAGGATCTCGTCGATCAAGACCCGAGGCGGAAGCGAGGCCAGGAAAGCGATTGTCCTCGCAATGTCCTCGGGCTGCAGCATCTGCGCGTAGGCGTGCGACGGGGGCTGTACCGGCCGTTTCTCCATGATGGGCGTGTTCACCTCGCCCGGGCAGATCACCGTCGCCCGGATACCGTTGTGCCACTCCTCGAGGTTGACCGACTGGGTGAGTGAAACGACGCCAAACTTCGAGGCCGAGTAGGCAACGCCGCTAACCACCGAGGCGTGAATACCGGCCATGGACGACACGTTGACGATCAGACCGTCCTTCTGCGCCCGCATGATCGGCAGCACCGCGCGGGTGCACTGAAACACGCCCTTGAGGTTCGTGGCGATGATCTCGTCCCAGGATTCCAGGCTGGTGTTCTGCCAGGATCGGTTCGGGGCGTTCGTCCCGGCGCTGTTCACCAGAATATCGATACGACCGAACGCGTCGCGCGCATCGGCGACCCAGCCCTCGACCGCGGCGTTATCGGCCACGTCCAGCGCGCGGTAGCGAACCGCGACGTCGCGTTCGCGCAGTGCGGCCGCCGTTTCCTCCAGGAGCATGGCTCGCCGTCCACTGAGCGAGACGGAAGCACCGGCCTCGGCCAGGGCGATGGCAGCAGCCCGCCCGATCCCGGAGCCGGCGCCAGTGATCAGCGCGACCTTTCCAGCCAGAGGTCGCGTATTGGTCGTTGGCACGCTACTCCCTTTCCTACCTTACGATTTTGCGCTT
>CADDYW010000008.1 GCA_902810745.1 Chloroflexota bacterium
TCAGTACCTTTGCACCGGGACGCCAGGAGACGTTCACTACAGAGGCACAGAGCTGACGCGGAGGACACCGAGGAGATCGAAAATATTCTGCAGGCTTTCTCTGTGCCTCGGTGGTGTGACTGCTACGTCCGGCACTTGACCCATCGGCTACAATGACCATTGAAGATGAACGTTGACTATTTCGACCTCGACGCGTTCCTCACGACGGAAGAGCGGCTCCTGCGGGACACGGTCCGCCAGTTCGTGGACGAGCGTTGCGCGCCGCACGTCGCCGAGTGGTTCGAGCAGGGCCGCTTTCCGGTCGAGCTCGCGCGGGAGCTTGGCCAGCTCGGCTTGCTCGGGGCCGAGCTGGAACAGTTCGGCGGCGTGTCGCCCATTGGTTATGGCCTGATCTGCCAGGAGCTCGAGCGAGGAGACTCCGGTCTGCGGAGCTTCTGTTCGGTCCAGAACAGCCTCGTCATGTTCCCAATCGCCCACTATGGATCGCCGGAGCAGCGGCAGCAATGGCTACCTCGTCTGGCCGAAGGGAGTGCCATCGGCTGCTTCGGGCTAACTGAGCCCGAGCACGGCTCTGATCCGGCCAGCATGGAGACGACTGCGCACTACGAAGACGGCAGGTGGACAATCCGGGGCTGTAAAGCGTGGATCACCAATGCCCCGATCTGCCACGTGGCAGTGATCTGGGCAAAGACCGGCCAGAGCGCGGATACGATTCGCGGATTCCTCGTACCGAGCGACACGCCGGGCTTCGTCGTCGAATCGATCGAGCGCAAGCTGTCGATGCGCGCCTCCAGCACCGGCATCATCTACCTGAACGACTGCGTCGTGCCCGACGCGAACCGACTTCCCGACGCGGTCGGGCTGAAGGCGCCCTTGAGCTGTCTGACCGAGGCGCGCTACGGCATCTGCTGGGGAGCGGTTGGCGCGATGCAATCGTGTTACGAGTCTGCGGTCAGCTATGCCAGGCAGCGGATGCAGTTCGGCCAGCCAATCGCCCAGTTTCAGCTCATCCAGGAAGGCCTGGTCGACATCATGACCAACATCGTCAGCTCGCAGCTCATGGCGTATCAGCTCGGACGCCTCAAGGCCGAGAAGCGCTTACGCCACCAGCAGGTGTCACTCGTCAAGCGTCACAACGTCGCCGCTGCCCGCGCAGTCGCGGCACGCGCACGCAGCATCCTTGGCGCAAACGGGATTACGCTCGACTATCCGCCGATGCGGGTGATGGCCAACCTCGAGTCCGTCTACACCTACGAAGGGACTCACGAGATCCACACGCTGGTCGTCGGAGCTGACCTCGTGAAGTGAGGCAGCGTACGTCAGAAGGGCAGATCCTCCTCCTCGAATCCCCAGTGATGCGCGACCTCGTGCACGATCGTTCGGCGAATCTCTTCGACGATCTCTTCCTCCGAGAGGCAGGCGCGCTCGATCGGGCGACGGAAGATCGTGATCCGATCCGGCAGCGTGGGGGGTTCGAGCAAGCCACGGGACGGACGCGGTATTCCTTCGTACAGACCGAACAGTGTCTCCCCCGGCCCGAGGCCACCGGCCGCTCGCTGCTCGGACGTGGGCTCATCCGCGACGAGAATGGCGACATTGTCAAGGTAATGCTCGAAGCCACGCGGCAAACGACGCATTGCCGCTCGTACCAGTCTTTCGAAGCGGCGGCGATGGTGCTCTTCGACTCGGGCACAGTGTGCGCGTCGCATACCTCCGTCTCTCAGGTATGCTCCAGGTTCCAGCGAATGGCATCGCGGTCGACGATATAACCAATTCCTG
Organism: Chloroflexota bacterium; assembly: GCA_902810745.1. Classification (GTDB taxonomy): domain Bacteria; phylum Chloroflexota; class UBA6077; order FW602-bin22; family CADDYW01; genus CADDYW01. Next base: position 1,780 of record CADDYW010000008.1, read on the forward strand.
GCTCGTCGCCCAGAGTGATGTAGCTGTCCTCGACTGCGACGGGCTGGACGATCGGCGGACGCGAGGGCTTTCGCCCGGCGTACAGTCCTACCTCGACGATCATACCGTTGGCAGCTCCCGCGACGCAGACGGCACCAACGTGAGGGTTACCGTGGGGCGCCATCGGAAGGTTGTGCGCAGCAGCATAATCGGCAATCTTCCGCCACTCGGTGATCCCGCCGCAGATGAGTGGATCTGCCTGGATGATGTCAGCCGCCCGCGCGTCGATCATCTCACGAAAGGCGTACCGTGTGCTGACATTCTCGCCCGTAGCTACCGGGACGTCGAGAGCTCGGGCGACCTCGGCGCAGCCGCGATAATCCCACGGATAGACTGGCTCTTCCAGCCAGTATGGGTTGTAGGCATCGATCGCTCGGGCGAACCGAATCGCCTCGGACGGCGTCCAGGCGTGATTCACGTCAACCATCAGCTCGATATTCGGCCCGATCGCCTCTCGGACCGCCCTGACCCGTGCGACGTCCTCCTGGAACGGCGCGCCTCCGACCTTCATCTTCACCGCCTTGAATCCCGCGTCGACAAATCCGACCATCTCGTCGACCAGCTCGGAGATGCCCTTGCCATCCTGGTACATGCCACCGGCCGCGTACGCGCGCACCCGCTGACTCGCGCCACCCAGCAGCCGCCAGACCGGCTGCCCGAGCAGCTTACCGATGAGGTCCCAGATCGCCGCGTCGACGCGACTGATCGTCAGAACGTCGTCCATCTTCGGGTGTCGCCATCCCTGATAGAGGCGCGACCAGATCCGCTCGATCTCGAGCGGGTTCTCACCGACGATCATCTCTTTGAGCTCGTTTTCGACCAGCGACGGTGGGGCGGCAGCCGGACAGAATCCGGTCAGTCCCTGGTCCGAGAATACCTCGACGTACCCGAAGATACGCTTCTGGTTTCGATAGCCGCCGTCGCTGTTCGGTCGGTCGCCCGGACCGAGATCGACGTAGACGGCCTTCACATCGGTAATCTTCATCGTCTATCTCCATTCAGCGTTCGCCGGTGGTCGAGTAGGCACCGATAAGTGCCCGATTCACGCCTGCGCGGCCGTCATCATACAACAATTCTCGCGCCGTCGGGCATCCGGGCAGATGCCGGGCGATCGTGGGGATTCGTACGTCTCGCGTCGGCAGCTGCGTGAGTGGTTGCCGGCTCCGTCGGTGGGCTCGACACTTCGATCACGCGCACGCCGACGCACCTTCCGAACCAGCGACGACCTCCACGACGTGCGTCTCGACGTCCAGCGAAGGTCAGCGCTCCAGACAGGCCCGGTATGGCCGTCCCGAGACCTCGTCAGGCGAGGCGCGGAGCAGTGCCCGCGAGCGAGCCCTCGCTACCTGCTCGCTCGGCCAATCCTGCGAAGCACTGCGACCATCGCACCGAAGACAGCCAAACTAGCGATAGCGAGCTTGGTCGCATCGACGACCGGTTTTACCTGAACGCCATCCGGGCCAATCACGATGACGGCGACCGGTCGGCCGTGTGACCCGCCTCCGCCACCGCCCCCGCCCGCGATCTGTTCGGGCGCTGGCGACGAGGTGCCCTCCGCCTCCGGCGTCTCTGGACGGTGGATCGGACGCGCCGGCCCGAAGCCCTTTCCATAGCCAAATCCTCCACCGGCGGCGATCTCGCTCGCCGTGATCACGGTGTAGGATCCGGACACGACCGGTTGACCGAACACTGCCCCGGGCTGGGCGGCGGAGAAGATCTTCTCGATCACCTCGGCGCTGTGATCCAGGGCTTCATTAATCGCCGCGATGGAATGATTCGCTGACTCGATCACGTGCTCTCTCCTTTTTCCAGATCGATACGCCAAGCCGACTGATCGCGACGAGCAACGCGATGCCCACCAGTCCGATCTGCAGGCGACGTGTCACGTCAACAATGGGGATGCGCTGCACGTGGCCCGCGCGCTCGACGACGACGGCGACGGGCCGGTTCCAGACGACGGTGCTTCCTCGCACCCGCAGGATCAGCGCCTGGGCCTCGGGTGTCACGCGGAGGTCGCCGACCGCGAACGTCTCGCCAGGGCGAGTAGTCCGCTGCAGCGTGACCTGATTCATCATTCCGTCCTTTTTCGCGTAAGCATACGACGGAAGCCATCTCGGAGGTAGATCGAGCCGAGTGACTCGCCCGTGCATCAGAACCTTCGACCCTCCAGGTTGCTCCGTCGGTTACGGACGGTCTCTCGATGGTAACAGCCGGCCAGTTCAACCCGACTTACAACATTGGCTCGGGGCCAGATCCCCTGGCCGTAAAGCTCGCGGGCAAAGCGTCGGACACCCAGGTAACGGGGCTCGACGTCTCGCCGGCGATGGTCGAGATGGCAAAACGCGTGGGCCTGCCGGGCTGCTACCGTGCACCGTCCTAACCCGGCGAGGTTACTGGCACAGCTCGTTCCCGGGCGGGAGAGCGCCAATGTGGGTTTGCCACCTCAGTGCGCCAGGCGATAGTGCTCGGCCAGCAGATCGATACCGAAATCGCCTTCCGGGTCGCGCCAGACCGCGTGAATGTGGTTGGCATCGTTCTGGGTATTGTCGTACTCGATGAGCAGGCGTGGTCCCTGAATGCGATAGTAGTGCGGTTGTCGACGCTCCTGTCCGCCAGCCCAGGCGAAGTGCATCGCGTCGAACGCCGTCCCGGTCAGTCGCGCCGCGTGAAGGTCAGCAAGCTCGTCCGGTAACCGATCGACGTACTGACGAATCAGCGCGGCGAATATCTCGCGCTGCGCGGGTGTCATCCGCGACGCAGCCAATCCCTTCGGCCGATTCTCGTAGCGCAGCGCCCCCCGGTCATTGGCGGGGGTCGATGGATGGCCGTGCTGATTGTCCGCGCCAAGAAACTCCTGCACCGAGGAAGCCGGCACCGTGCGCCCGAATAGCTGCGCCGCGGATCGTGGAAGCGCACCGACCTCGACAATGGGTCGGTTGGACTGGACAATGTCGGTCGGCGCGACTGGCGCCAGAACGGCGATCGAGAGCTGCTCGGGATCCAGCGCTCGCAGCAATTCGCGGCCGAGGTCTTCCTCGCCGGCCAGGGGACGAAGCACCCCCGGCCCGACCAGACGTGCCTCGGCGGGATTCGCACCGAAGAACAGAGGCGTGGGCGACGCGATCCGCCCGTCGACGATCGTGTAGCTGACCGAGAGGTGATGGCCACCCACGCGCCATCCCCACGCCTTGCCGCCGGGCTGCCCAAAAACCGTCACGAAGTATAGCTGCGGATCGCGTCCTCGGCTTGGCATGGTCCGCCCCGGATACATCGTCCGCCAGCCCTCGATCGCGTCGAGGACGTTTTCGAGGCCCATGATCGTGGCCGCGGTTGCATAGCCGGGACCGCTCAGGCCGCAGGCGACGAGGCGGTGCGCCAAGCGCTGCTGAATGGGATCCATCTCTCCCAGCGGCAACCCACCTTGCTCGGTGGGCGTGTAGTACCACGCGGTGCGCTCGTCATTCGCGGGAAAATCATACGTCGCCTTCGCCCGCTGATCGGTCGAAAGCGAGGTGAGCCAATCGGTCGCCGCCTCCGTCATCCGCTCGACCAGAGCGCGCAGCTGATGGTCGCGAGTCCGGGCCGCCGCCGTCTCTCCCATCTCCGGTTCCTCCAACGTGCTCCGCATCGGCGCGCTCTACGCTCGCCGTGGCGACAGTATAGCATTCCGGGCCGCGCGGCAAGCTATGTGCGGGTGGGTATGGCTCATCCATCGTAACTGGAGGGTCCAATGGCACAACCACTTCCAACGGCCGGTGGCAGGGTCGAAGCCCTCAGCGACGTGATGTACGACGTGGTCACCGAGCTCTACAACTGCAGCACGGCCGTCGATGCGCTGGACATGTACATCGACGATGCGAAAAGAGCAAACGATCAGCAGGCGCTTCAGGCGTTCGAGCAGATGCGCCAGGACGAACTGCGTCATTGCGATCTGCTGCGCGCCATCATCCGGAACCAGGTTCAGCAGGGGACCTTCTAAGGGCGATTCGCGCAGAGCACGGGGGGCTTTTCCGCCCCGGGTGAAATCCGAGGCGTTTCATAAGCCAGGCCAGACAGAGACCACCAGGTCGCTTCCGCAGCTGGTCGGCCAGATTGCGCACGGGGCAGGTGCGCTCGGATCAGCGCGCCCCTCCGTCGCCGAAAACTCTGCTGAAAGGACCGAGTGGCACACGAGCCGCGGGAGGAGCGCGCCCAGCGTCACAATCCAGGGGCCTCGGGCGCGCCAACCGGCTCCCAGGGCCGCACCGCGCCCGGAGGCAGCCCAGGATTCTGCCGCCCGGTACAGAAGTTGCCGAAAAAGCGTTGCGCGAACCGTTGCTTGACCCACACACCAGGGAGAGCCCTTGATGCGCGAACGCGTGCTGCCGGCTGCCGCGGTGGCAAGCGCGGCTGCTGCGGTCCTCGTCGTTCTCATCTACGTTGGGTCCGGGGGGCTACGCGACTTCGACGCGGCACTGATCGGCTACGCTGTCGCAAGCGTGTTTGCCCTGGCCGCCGTTATCTACCGCTATGCCCTCTGGGTCACGCGTCCACCAACCAGGCTGTATCTCAACGCGGGCTGGTCGAGCTTTCTGTCCTGGAGGAACTTTCGCCAGTATACCACTCTGGTGCCAGTCGCCCTCTGGACACACATATTCGGCCAGACTTTCATCCTGAAGCGCGGGGCCAGGCGCTGGGCTGCCCACATGGCGATCTTCTGGGGAGTTCTGCTCTCGCTCGTGATCACGTTCCCGCTTACCTTCGGGTGGCTTCGCTTCACCCTGGTGCCGCCCCGCGAGTACCTGATCTGGGTTGTCGGCTTTCCACTCTTTCAGTTCCCGGTCGAGTCGGTCGTCGGCTTCGTGCTGTATCACGGCCTCGACTTTACCGCTGTGCTCCTCCTGATCGGGATCGCCCTGGCGTTCGGGCGGCGTGTCACCGACCTCGGACTACTCGCGACACAGCGATTCGAATTCGACCTGCTGCCATTGACACTGCTCTTCCTCATCGCGGTAACCGGCCTCGCCCTGACGGCATCATCACTCTTCTGGCGTGGGGCTTTCTACTGGTTTATCAGCCTCACGCACCAGGTCGTGGTCGTCACCTGGCTACTCTCGCTCCCATTTGGGAAGTTCTTCCATATCGTCGAACGGCCCGCGAGCATTGGCGTCACACTCTATCAGACGGTCTATCGAGAGTTTGAGCAGGCTGATCCGCCAGGCGAGGTCTGGCACTGCGCGCGCTGTGGTCACGAGCTTCCGTCGCGTCGGTTCATTTCGGACCTGAAGGCAACGCTGGGCGCGTTGCACCAGGATTACACGCTTGGTGATGGCTTCGGATCGCTCGTGGATTACTGCCCGACCTGCAAGCGCGTTCTGCGGGGAGAAGCATACTTCCAACTGATGAAGAATCGGTTCCTCTGAGGACGTGCGGGTATGAGCGTCAACAAGGACTTCTTCGATCCCTCGCGGGCGTACAACTACGATTTCGAAGCGACCGGTACGCCGGCGGTTGGATGGACCGACGCCGACCGGCTGCCCGAGCTGCTTGTCCCAACGCATTGCTGCTTCTGTGGCATCCAGTGCGGAATGTACCTGCGCGTGGGCGAAGGAACGGTCATAGGCGTCGAGCCGCGCAACTTCCCGCACAACCGTGGCCATCTCTGCCCGAAGGGCGTCGTTGCCTACCAGCAGGTTGGACATCCCGATCGTCTGACCTATCCGATGCTGCGCGTTGGAGGGAAGGCAGGTCCACTGGTGCGCGCGTCCTGGGATGAGGCCCTCGACTACGTCGTCGAGCGTTGGCGGGACATCCAGGCGAGGCACGGTAACGACGCCATCGCGGTGTACAGCGGCTCGTCAATGACCAATGAAAAGTGTTACCTGATGGGCAAATTTGCCCGTGTCGCGTTGCGAAGCCGCAACGTGGATTACAACGGGCGCCTCTGCATGTCGTCGTCGGCATACGCGTACGCAAAAGCATTCGGAATCGATCGCGCGCCGCTGCCGATGACCGATATCCCCCTCACCGAGTGTCTGCTCGTCGTCGGGACGAACGCGTCCGAGTGCTTTCCCATCGTGATGGACTGGATCTGGCGCGCGCGGGACAACGGGGCCAACCTGATCGTCCTCGATCCGCGGCAGACTGCCATCGCCCGTACCGCGGACCTCTGGCTCCCCGTCAAGCCAGGAACGGACGTGGCCGTGCTGAACGCAATGCTACGACAGATTGACTACGACGGTCTGGTCGACCGGGCGTACGTTGCCGAGCGTACCGTCGGGTGGGAGGCAGCTCGTGCTGCCGTCGAACCGTATACGCCCGAGGTTGCTGAGCGTCTCTCTGGCGTTCCAGCGGAGACAATTCTGGCTGCCGCCCGACTCTACGGTCGAGCGACACGATCGCTGATCCTGCACGGTAAAGGGATCGAGCACAGCACCCACGGCGTGCAGCAGTGCTGGGCCTGTACGAATCTCGCGCTTGCGCGCGGCCAGGTCGGAAAACCTGGGAGCGGCACAATGATGCTGACCGGCCAGGGCAATGGTCAGGGAGGACGGGAAGTTGGGCAGAAGGCGAATCAGTTGCCCGGCTACCGCAGCATCGAAGATCCCGAGGCTCGCGCCTACATCGCGAGTGTCTGGGGAATTCCGGTCGAGGAGCTTCCGGGCGAGGGTGCCTCGGCAACCGAGATGGTGCGCTTGATGGCCGATGGAGAGATCCGAAGCTGTCTCGTCTTGTGCTCGAATCTCATGGTCTCACTGCCGGAGATCTCGATCGTTCGGAAGGCACTCCAGAATCTGGATCCGCTCGTCGTGATGGACTTCTTTATGTCGGAGACGGCCGAGCTTGCCGACGTCGTTCTGCCGACGTCAGTCTGGTGCGAAGACGAGGGAACGACGACAAATCTCGAGGGACGGGTCATCAAGATAAACGCGGCCGCGGAGCCTCCGGGTGAGGCGCGGAGAGATTGGCAGATTGTCTGCGACCTCGCGCGTCGCCTGGGGAGAGGAGAGTTCTTCCCCTTCCGCTCCGCGCGCGAGATCTGGGATGAGCTGCGACTCGCGTCGAAGGGTGGCATCGCCGATTATTATGGGATCACCTGGGAGAAGATCGAGGCACAGGGAGGCGTCTTCTGGCCCTGCCCAACCGCCGATAGCCCTGGTACCCCGCGTCTCTTCACCGATCGCTTCGCGCACCCGGATGGTCGCGCACGTTTCTTTCCAGTTGAGTTCGAGAATCCAGCGGAAACGCCTGGCGGCGATTTCCCGTTTCGCCTGACGACGGGCCGGGTGGTCTATCACTACCTGAGCGGTAATCAGACTCGCCGCCTCGGCTTTCTCAAAAGTCAGGCGCCGGAACCGTGGGTTGAGATTCATCCGCGGGCGGCCGAACGACTGGGGATCCGCACTGATGACCAGGTACGAGTGCGCACGCCTCGTGGCGCGATGGTGTTGAAGGCACTGGTCACTGCGACGATCCGCCCGGACACCCTGTTCATACCGTTCCACTATGGCCACGACGAGGCGGTAAACCAGCTGACCAACCCGGCGGTCAACCCAATCGTGAAGATTCCCGAGTACAAGGTCTGCGCTGCCGCGATCGAGCGCGTCGACGTCGTGCCGCCAGTAGCGGCCGCGCCGCCGTGCGAGAATCTGACCCCCGACAATGCGCCGAAGGCCTTTCCGTACGCGGCCAGAGGGACACCGGCGGCAGTCGAGGTCGAGGGCAAGGAGTACTGAGCCGCCAGGGGCGAAGAGGGGAGCATCCCATGCCGAAGATGATCTTCACCGATCCGTCGCGTTGCATCGGGTGTCGCGCCTGCGAAGCTGCCTGCCGCGAGTGCGACTCCCACAAAGGCGAGACCATGATCTTTATCGACTTCATTCAGCGCGCGGCGAGCGTGGCCACGCAGCCAACGCTGTGTATGCACTGCGTGGATCCTGTCGCTCCGTGCGCACAGGTCTGTCCGGTCATGGCGATCCTCATTACTCCAGAAGGGGTGGTTCAGCAAGCCGAGCCGGGGCGCTGCATCGCCTGCCGGAACTGCGTCTACGCGTGCCCATTTGGCGTACCAAAGATGGATCTCGAGGCGCGGTTGATGAAGAAGTGCAACCTGTGCTTTGACCGAACGTCGCAGGGCCTTCAGCCGTGGTGTACCCAGGCTTGCCCAACACAGGCAATCTGGTACGGAACCTTCGAAGAATTCGTCAGCCAGCGGAAAGGTCGGGCCGTCGATCGAACCGTCTTTGGTGCGCAGGAGGTTCGTACACGCAACTATTTCGTCCTACCGGAAGACCAGTCCAGGCTCGACGTGGTCACTCTTCTCCGCCAGGCACGAGAGGAGACCGGGCGTCCCGAGCGCGAGGAGGCATGGGTTCTGTGAGGGAGCATCAAACCGACACTGTGATCCCGTCACTGGTTGGGGAGGATGATCGAGCGCCGCGCTGGCAGCAGGAGTTCCCTTACCACTGGGATGCCGATACGCTGGTGTCGCGGCGCGAGCTCCTACGTTTCGCCGTCTATACGTCCGGAACCCTCTTCGCGGCGACGGCTCTCCTCACCGTACTCGGGGCGATCCGGCAGGTACGCCCCCCGACCTTTCCGACGAAGCTGATCGGCCGAATCGACCAGGTCGCCGAGGGCGAAGCCTTCTACTTCACCTATCCCGGTCCCCAGGATCAGGCGATGCTGCTCCACTTGCCCGGTGGACAGTTCGTCGCGTACAGCCAGAAGTGCACGCACCTCTCCTGCGCGGTGTTGTACGAGCCCGAACGCAGCCGCCTGTACTGCCCCTGTCACGATGGGGTCTTCAACCCGGTGACTGGAGACGCCGTCGCCGGACCACCCCGACGACGGCTGCCCCGAGTGCTCCTCCAGCGCGAGGCCGACCGGATCTTCGCCGTGGGACTGATGCCCTGATGCTCGGAAATGGTCGTCGATCGCTGAGCAATCGGACTCCCGGTAGCTCCGAAGCGCAGCAGCCCCTGACTCCTGGCCAGGCGCCGATCGTGCTCGCCGGTCTGGTCATTGGCGTCGCCCTCATGGGCGTCCAGCTCTGGCTCTTGACTGTCGCGCTCGATCTCTATCTATCAGGCGCCGCCGATCAGCTGGTGGGTCTCACGCTAGCGTCGGGCCTGATCTTCCTGGGCGGAATCCTGATGCTTCGCCTGCTCCGTCGCCGTCTGCGGGTCAAGGGGCCGCTGCCCTGACGCGGGCCGGGCAGGAAGATTGACCGCGATCACGGCGATGGACTCGTCCGCTTCGGATTCCGACGCACGGGCGCGTGGCATCCTTCTTTGACCATAGACCCTCGGCGGTCTCGTATTCTCTCCGTTCCAGCTAGATGAGTCCGATCCAGAGTACTCAACCCATCGTGCCAGCCCCGCGACCGTTAACCAACGGTTTACCTTCGACAACCTGCCTTCAAACCTGCCAATGGCATTCTGTCGGTGGAACAAACTCGGTCGACAGCTCCGCGAACCTCAGGCGCTCGGATGGCGACTGTCTCGGAGGCTGATGATGTTTCACACGATACTCGTGCCGCTCGACGGCTCGGAGCTCGCCGAACGCGCCTTGCCATACGCCGAGGTCTTGGCCCGAGCAAGTAGATGTCGCATTCTCTTACTACGTGTCGTCCCTGCGACGCACGTGATCCTCGGCGATCCGATGACGGACCAGGCAAAGGCGGTGCGCGAGGCCGAATCGTATCTCGCCGACGTTGTTGCGCGGCTGAAAACGCCACAGATCATCGAGTCAGCCGTGTTCATTGGAGATCCCGCGGACTCGATCGTCGAGGAGGTCGGCCTGCGAAACGTCGATCTGATCGTGATGTCGACCCACGGGCGTTCGGGACTGGGACGCTGGGTCTACGGGAGCGTCGCTGACCAGGTCATGCGGCGCGCGATGGTTCCGGTGCTGCTGATCCCTGCCTCGTGCCGTGCCGAGTGGTGGTCTCACCGTCCGTCGCGTGTGCTGGTACCACTCGACGGCTCGGATCTCGCCACCACGGCCTTGCCGATGGCGTCGAAGCTGGTCTCCTGGCTCGGGGGCGAGCTTTTTTTACTACGCGTGATCGTCCCCACGACACCCGTCTACGCAGATGGCGCCCCTCATACCGGGATTGACCGCGAGTCGGAGAGGGACGTAGCGCGGCAGTATCTCGAGGAGGTCGCAGCGGGGCTCCGTGAAGGCGGTCAGAACGTCAAGCTGGTTGATGCGTACGGTCCGGCCCCAGCTATGATCGCCGCGACCGCTGCCGACCAGCAGGTCGATCTGATCGCCATGTCGACCCACGGAAGAGGCGGAATTACTCGACTCCTCATGGGGAGCGTCGCGACCGGCGTCGTTCAGCAAGCATCGGTCCCGGTGCTCATCGTTCCTTCAGCGAGCTCTCGAGACCTCCGCGACGAGCCAGACGTGGCACGCACGACGGATGAAGCGACGGCACGACGGTGAAGAGCTATGGCGATGCAAGAGGTAGGCGCAATACCAGCGCTTCTCAGGCAGCTTCAAGCAGCACAGCCACCACGCGGAAAGGTCCTGTCGACCTACCTGGACACGTCTCCCGCGCGAACCTTCGGACAGGCGTATCTTCTGACCTATCGCGACCTTTGCAAGACGCTACGATCGCGCCTGCCCGCGGAGGAGCGCGAATCGTTCGAGCTGGCCGCGGCCCAGGCTGAACGGTTTCTCGTGGATGACTTCGTTCCTCGTCACCCCGGCCTTGTCTTGTTTGCGTCGGGAGGACCGGGATATTTTTACGCGGTGCCACTGCCGCGCCGTCCGGCGGAGCAGATGGTCTGGAACGATCTTCCCCTCCTGGAACCGTTACAGGCGATCCTCGATGAATACGAGCGAATCGCGGTCGTGCTGTTCGACCGAAAACGCGCGCGTGTCCTGACGGTGTACCTTGGAGAGATCGAGGAGCATCTCATCATCGACGGCGAGGTGCCACGAAAACAGAAGACTGGTGGCTGGGCCGCACTCGCGCAATCACGTTACGCGCGTCACCTCGATGATCACCTCCTTCGGCATGCCCGTCATACTGTCTCGGCATTGCAGACGATCCTCCGAACACACCCCTTCGACCGTCTTCTCGTCGGAGGGCCGGATGAGACGCTGGCGGTTCTGCGGCATCAGCTCCCCCAGCCGCTTCGGCGTCGGCTTGCCGGCGTGGTGCATCTCGAGCCATTCGCGAGCCACGATCAGATTTTGCGGGCAGCGCTCGAGGCGCTCCAATCCAGCGAACGCCAGGCTGAGATGGCGATGGTCGACGAGCTGTTCGAGGCCGAGACGTCCGCACACGCGGTCCTGGGGCTGGATGCGACCCTCCCGGCCGTGAGCGACGGACGAGCTCACGTGCTCCTGATTGCCGACTCGTTCGCCGCGGTCGGTGGCGAATGCCCGTCCTGCGGCCGGCTCGTCGCGGGTCCGGGCCCCTGCCCGTCCTGTGGGCACGCGACGGAGCCACTGGCAGACCTGGGAGACCGCGTCGTCCAACGTGCCTTAGCGCTTGGTGCGAGGGTCGAGGAAGTGTCCGGCGACGCAGCGGAGCGGCTTCTCACGCGCGATGGCATCGGAGCCTGGACTCGATATTGAGCCGCTGCCGGAGCCGTCGTTAGTCCGTGCGGCACAGTGTGGCGCTTGATGCGCTGGGCATCCGCAGGAGGGCCGCGTGAATCTGAGTGAGAACGCCATCCGCGTGCTAGAGGCTCGCTATCTCCGGCGCGATTCCGGCGGCAAGCTCTGCGAGACACCCTCCGAGCTCTTTGCACGCGTTGCCCGCGCCGTGGCCCACGCCGAGCTGCTTCTCGGCAATGCCGAGCTGGCGAGACGCTGGGAGGAGAGGTTCTATAACCTGCTCGTTCATCTCGACTTTCTGCCGAACTCCCCGACGCTCATGAACGCGGGCACCCCGCTGGGTCAGCTCTCGGCCTGCTTTGTCCTGCCCATCGAGGACACGATGGAGTCGATCTTCGGCGCGATTCGGGACGCCGCCTTGATCCAGCGCACCGGCGGAGGTACCGGCTTCACCTTCGGTCATCTGCGTCCCGCTGGCGATCTGGTCAAATCCACCGGTGGAACCTCATCTGGACCGCTGAGCTTCATCAAGATCTTCGATTGTGCGACCGAAAACATCAAGCAAGGTGGCAAGCGCCGTGGTGCAAACATGGGCGTTCTGCCGGTCGATCATCCCGACATCCAGGCGTTCATCGACGCCAAGCGCACGGCGGGCAATCTTACGAACTTCAACCTTTCGGTCGGGGTGACCGATGCCTTCATGGACGCGGTCGAACGTGACGAGCCGTATGATCTGCATCATCCGTCGAGCGGGCGAGTGACAGGGCGGATCAAGGCGCGCGCGATATTCGACCGTATGTGTGAGGCTGCCTGGGAAACCGGCGACCCGGGGCTGATCTTCCTGGACGCGATCGCCCGGTCCAATCCAACCCCGTCACTCGGCCAGATCGATGCGACAAATCCGTGTGGCGAGGTTCCCCTCCTCCCTTACGAATCGTGCAACCTGGGTTCGATCAATCTGTCGCGTTTCGTTCGGAAAGGCGAAGGGTTGGCTGACGTCGACTGGAACCGCCTCGGCGAGGTGGTCCACCAGGCAGTGCGCTTCCTGGACGACGTCCTCGTCGTCAACCGATTCCCCTTGGCGGAGGTCGAGAAAGCCACGCGGGCCACGCGCAAGATTGGCCTCGGGGTTATGGGCCTTGCCGACCTCTTCCTTCGTCTCGGCGTCCCCTATCGCAGCGAGCGCGCGGTTACGCTCAGCGCCAATCTCATGAGCTTCATCGCGCGGGAGGCACGACGGGAGTCCGTGGCTCTGGCCGAGACGCGGGGAGTCTTTCCAGCCTGGCCCCAGAGCCGTCTTGCTGGCGCGGGGCTATCCGTGCGTAACGCGACGCTTACGTCTATTGCGCCGACCGGTACGATTTCGATTATCGCCGGAACAACGTCCAGCATCGAGCCCATCTTTGCACTCAGCTACCGGCGTGTTGGCGTCCTGGATGGTCAGACCCTCGTCGAGATCAATCCGCTGTTGCTGACAATCGGCGAGCAGCTTGGCTTCCTCACTCCGGCCGTGCTACAGTTCGTGGAAGAGTTCGGCACGCTCAGCGGTGCCCCCGGGGTTCCAGAGACGGCGCGCGAGCTGCTGGCGACCGCGCTGGAGATAGATCCGCACCAGCATCTCCGGATCCAGGCCGCTTTCCAGTCGGCGGTCGACAACGCGGTGTCCAAGACGATCAACCTGCCGGCTGACTCTACCCCCGGAACAATCGCCGACATCTTCCTCGCGGCCTTCCATCTGGGCCTGAAGGGCATCACCGTCTACCGAAACACCAGTCTGTCGAATCAAGTCCTCCAGATCGGCTCCGGCGAGGAGCCGTTCGAGAAGGAATACGCCGCGAAGTGCGACCCGTACCAGTGCAAGCTGTAGTATCGCGACTGCCCGTCGGAAAGCGGGTGCTGGGGTATCGGCGGGTCGCCTTCACCCCGTCCCCGCCGGCAGCCTCTACGCCGACCTACGGCGGCTAGGTGTGCCGAAGCTGGGCTCACCACGCTGCTTCGCCTGGTGACGTTCGAGCTGTCGCTGAACGTCGCGGACTGCCAGGTGCACCGCACGGTCAACCGTCTCGGCGGCCTGGTGGCTGATCAGGTGCGTGCCCAAAGGACCAAGCTGGACACGCAGGTCCGCGCCGTATCGACGTGGCGACGGATATTCCAGGAGTGTCAGATCGACGACGGGATCCGGATAGTGAACCAGGCGACGGCCGAGCGAGTCAATCTGCCGGTGGATACGCTGTTCGTCAAGGGACGAAAGTGTGAGGTCTCGCAGGTTCAACCGCGTCGTCAGTCCCATGGCAGCACTCCTTCTGGCTCATACTGCTGGCGCACTCGACGGCCGGAGGTCATCTCCTCGACCCGGCTCAGCCGCCGGTGCACCACAATCTTGGCCCGGATGGGTTACGCGCCGCGTAGAAGTCTGTAAACACGGGGTAACGGCGGGGAGTGGTCAGCAGCAGGTGAGGAGGTAAGTCGCACGGGAGATCCTGGGCTGAAGTGTTACCTCGCCGTAACCTTCCGCAACCTTCGCGTCTACGTTGACGTGCGATAGTGAGCCTGTCTGATGAGCCAGGGCACACGAAAGGGTCGGGAGAGCTCACACTCGAAACACCGAAAGGAAGGAACGACCCCCGCCTCGATCGGACGAAAGTCTGATATCAGCGTCGTGAGAAGGCTGAAAGAGGCTGCCCAGAAGTGGCAACGCTACTGGGCTGTGGCCCTGGACCATTAGATGATCGACGACCACTGTTGGGCCAGCACTTTGCTGGGCAACGACGTGGAGAGCCGATCAGATGGTCGACTTTCCCGTCGCGGTCAGCTTATACAGTGGAGACGTCGATCGCTCGGCGGCACCCATTGTCGATGGGTGCCGCCGAGCTGCGTCTACGGGCAGATCGTACGTCGAGCAGCTGGACCGAAGGATCGATGGATTCTCCGTCTGACGTCACGGGGGAATCATCAGATCCTTCCGCCGTCCGACCGCGTCCTCGACCTCAGGTGGCTGCCGCTGCCGTCTCTCGATATGCCTCCAGGACGGCATAGGCCTCCCCAACGTCGGTTGTCGTCAGCAGACCCGCGAGATTTCCATCGTCGATCACCGGGACCGCCTGCATGCCTGCGGCGACCATGCGTTGCTGCGCCTCGAAGAGAAGGTCATGCGAGGTGACCACCGGGAAAAGCGTGTGCATGACCGATGCGACTGATGCGCCTGCCCCGTGGTGGTGCAGCCCTCGGAGCACATCCTCGCGCGTCAAAAAGCCCACGACCGTGGCAGTTAGCTCGTCGACGACCGGGAAATCGGACTGAGACGTCGACAGCGTCAGATCAACCGCACGCGCGAGCGTATCCCCCGTCGTCAGTGTGCGTGGCCGGCGGGTCATCGCCTGCTCCACTCGCACCGCGCCGAGAACTCCACGTACCTGCGCAAGTCCGCCCTCCTGGCTCGCGCCGATCCAGACGAAGAAGGCAATCAGAACAAGAAAGAAATTGCCGACCAGGAAGCCAAGAAATCCAAGACCGATCGCCAGGCCTTGCCCAACTGCGACTGCGATCGCCGTTGCTCGGCGATAATCCATCCGCATCGCCAGAAGCGCCCGCAGGATTCTTCCTCCGTCCATGGGGAAGGCAGGGATGAGATTGAAAAGTCCCAGCAGCACGTTCGCAATCGTAAGGTACGCTACGAGACCGAACCAGCCCTGGCCGCCGAGGGTGGCAGACGGACTCGCGAGATTCGCGAAAACGTCTCCCCAGATCAGCACATTTACCAGGTACAGCACGATCGAGATAGCGAAACTGGTGAGGGGTCCGACGATCGCGATCCGCAGCTCCTGTCCGGGCTTCCCCGGCAGATCTTCGATCTGCGAGACTCCGCCAATCGGGAGGAGGATGATATCGTGCACACGGAGACCGTAGCGAAGCGCCTCGAAGCTATGCGCGAGCTCGTGCAGAGTGATACAGACAAAGAGCAGCAGCATCGCCACGACGCCCAGCAGGGCTTCGCCGATACCGCCACCATCGGTCGTGCCCCACACGAACGCGGCCCAGATCAGGATCAGCACGAACGTTAGATGGACCTTGACGTCGATTCCTTTGATCCGAAATAGTCTGACTGACCAACTCATCGCGTTTCTCCCTGTTACAGAAAGGTGTCAGGCGCCGGGAGATGGGAGAAGGATCGACTGCCCCACATTGCTACGTGTGCCGGCGCCTGACACCACGGTCAAGACTCGCGACTTGCAGCGCTGTCCCGGAGGTAGCTGCTCTCGTCGTTCGACCCCGGGTGCTCTTAGACGGACGGACTCACAGGCCGAATCGCGTCAGAATCTGGGGGATCCACATCACGGCCGAAGCCCCGGGCGAGTTTCGCGTGCGCTGGCATCGCATCCTCCTCCACCCTCGATCTTCCGTTGCCGTGGTTGCGCGCGACGTTACCTCGTGTAAACGCACGGTTAATGAAGATTGGCACGGTTTCGGTCGTCGAGCCGTCGGGCCGCGTTCGTCGCCGACGACCGACGTAGCGCATCGTCGCTGCGAACTCCTGGCGGCGCTCACGATTGGGCGCCAAGAAGACTACGTGCCTTGGCGACGATTCTTCCCACGTCTGATGGATGCTGCAGCACCGCCGATGGGGGTATCTGGAGTAGCGTGGCAATCGCGGCGACCTTATCCGCGGCGAGGAGGAGTGGGACGTCGGCCGCCCAGGGACGCCCCGCCAGCCGCTGAATCTGACCGAGCGAAACTCGGTCAGCCGCGTCCAGGTGAAGAATGACAAGACTTGGCCGTCCCAGCGCCGGGGCCCATCGCGCTGACTGCGCCAGCACAAGGTCGGTCTGCTCCACGAGGAAGCCGCGCAGGCGCAGGTTGAGAGCGATCAAGCCCCCGAGATCCGGCTCATCGCTGATCACGAGTATTGACGCACCCGGTCGATACAAAATCATGGATTCATCTGGACGCCGAAAATCGTCAGATGACACAGAGGCTGTCGTATCGTTTGGTTCCACGAGTCGCAGTGATGCCCGGTGTTACATTGGATGAACCATAGCCGGCATCTCCTGATCGTAGCCTGAACAAACTGCGGCCACACCTGAAAATCTCCTGAAGATTCAGCGGACCCGAAGCCACGTGAACCACCAGGCCCGCTGGCCCTACCCGAATATCCGCGTGCCCCCGGTCGAATGGACCCCCTGCCGTCGTACAGGAAATATTCAGGCTCGACGATAGCTTTTTCGAGGGACATTCAGGGCGGTCCGAGAGAATCGGAGTAGATGATCAGGCATTCCTGGGTAGGCAGTGCTTGATCTTGGTCGGCTGGTGCCGTCTGACGAGGATGCAATGATGGAATCGAACGGATCCGATCAGGGCGTGGTGCGCGAGATACGCATTCACGGACGGGGCGGCCAGGGAAACGTCTCGGCCGCCGAGCTGCTGGCGCAGGCAGCATTTCTCGCCGGGGAGTACGTCCAGGCGTTTCCCGCGTTCGGGGCCGAGCGCATGGGTGCGCCGGTCGTTGCCTTTGTTCGCCTGAGCAACGCTCCGATTCGTTTGCGCAGCCAGGTCTACGCCCCGCACGACGTGATCGTGCAGGATCACACCCTTGTCACCGCCGACGCGGGAGGCATCATCGCCGGCTTGCGTCCGAACGGGCTGGTAGTAATCAACGCGGCACGCGTTCCGGACCAGGTCATCGCGGTGCTGCCAGCGCGAGCACGCGCGGTTGCAGTGCCCGCGACCGATATCGCGCTCGAGGTTATCGGACGCCCAGTGCCGAATACGACGCTCCTCGGTGCATATGCCGCTCTGACTGGTCTCGTGCCGCTGGACGCGATCCAGCGGGCAGTGAAGGAGCGCTTCCCGGGCGATGTCGGCGCACAAAACGCCGCCGCGGCAGAGCGCGGCTACCGAGCTGCGCTGAGCGCCACGGTCTCGAGCGGGCTTGTCTCCCCGGCATCCTCCACGCCGGCGCGGTCCGATGCACCACGCGCGGGCCCTCTTCTGACGGTTGGGCTGGTCGGTAGTCCCGGGTCGAGCGCCGGAGCGAATGGCTACCACACCGGCGTCTGGCGCGTGTTTCGCCCGGTGTGGGATCCCACCAGGTGTACCGGCTGCAACCTGTGCGAAGTCTACTGCCCGGATTCGGTCGTCTTTCATCGTGGCCCACGGGACTACGGTGCCGATCTGGCGTTCTGCAAAGGGTGTGGTCTCTGTGCAGCCGAGTGTCAGCCAGGAGCGATCAGCATGGTACGCGAGGATGAGCTGCTGGCAGCCGCCGACGTCAGGGGAGGATAGCAACCGATGAGACGACTTCTCGAAGGATCCCAGGCAATTGCCTCGGCCGTCGCGGCCTGCCGACCGCGCGTCATTTCGGCCTATCCGATCACGCCACAAACACATATCGTCGAGGCGCTGGCGGAGATGGTAGCCCGCGGCGAGCTGGCTGCCGAGTGCCTCAACGTGGAAAGCGAATTCGCCGCGGCCTCGGTCGTGCTCGGCGCTACTGCCGCCGGAACTCGTGCCTACACCGCGACATCCTCACAGGGCCTTCTGCTGATGAGCGAGGTCCTCTACAATATCGCCGGCCTGCGATTGCCCGTGGTCCTAACCTGTGCCAATCGCGCGGTCTCCGCGCCGCTCAGTATCTGGAACGACCACCAGGACGTCATGGCCGTACGGGACGCCGGTTGGATCCAGCTCTTCGCTGCCGATAACCAGGAAGCCGTCGACCTCCATCCCCAGGCATATCGCCTGGCCGAGCTGCTCCGTGTGCCGGTTATGGTCAACGTTGATGGCTTCATCCTCACCCACGCCTTTGAACCCGTTGACGTCCCGAGCACCGCCGACGTCGATCAGTTTCTAGCCGAGCCGACGCTGAACCTGCTTGATCCACGGGTACCCCGGACCATTGGAATGATGGCCGAGCCAAACACCTTCCTGGAGACGCGTTACGCCCAGCATCAGGCAACGCTCACGGCGCTGGACGTCATCCCGTCAGTCGGGCAAGAGTACAGAAGCCGATTCGGGCGGCCTGGTGTTCAGCTGGTCAAGTCGTACCGCCTCGAGGATGCCGTGGTCGCGGTCGTATCGCTAGGCTCTCTCGCGGGAACCATACGTGACGCGATCGATCGTCTCCGCGATAGTGGACAGCCTGTGGGCGCGGTCGAGATCCAGACGTACCGGCCGTTCCCATCCGCCGAACTGCGTCGGCTGGTTGGCCATTGCGACAAGATCGGCGTCCTCGAGAAGGCACTCGCGCCCGGTACGCCGGATGGGGCGATCGTCGCATCCGAGATCAAGGCCGCGCTGTATGGCCAGCCTCGTCCACCCGAGGTCCAGTCGTACGTGCTCGGGCTTGGCGGTCGTGACGTCACCGTGGACGATGTCTGCCGTATCGTCGCCGACCTCCAGCGAGGGCCCTCCCGTGACGACGCTGCCAGCGGCCACTTCATCGGCTTAGACCGTTCCATGCTTGGCGAGGATCCGGCAGCGTCGGTCGTCACGATGGGTCGGCCACGTGACACAGATCCGCTGGAGTCTCTGTCGGTCAACGGCATTCGCAGCAAGGCGAGGCCAGAATGAGATCCACGGTGGAGACGTCTCACTGGAACGAGCGCGAAGGGGTAGCAACATGATTAGTCGTTCGGGAGCCGACACAACCGCGACAATACCGGCGCAGAGCAGCGCTGGAAGAACACCGCATCGAGTACCGCCACCGACGACACTCCGCTCATTCCCACCGTCTCTCGGCCCCGGGCACCGCGCCTGTCTCGGCTGTGGCGAGGCACTTGGCGCGCGCCTGGTGCTGGACGCAGCGCGTCGGGCAGCCCAGGCCGCCGGTGGAGATATCGTCGTCGTCAATGCGACCGGCTGCCTGGAGGTATTCTCGTCCGCGTACCCCTACTCGTCCTGGAACGTTCCTTGGCTGCATTCCCTCTTCGAGAACGCGGCTGCAGTCGCGTCGGGGGTAGAGGCGGCGCTGCGTGCACAGGGCCGGACCGATATACGGGTGATTGCCCAGGGAGGCGACGGCGGAACGGCAGACATCGGGTTACAGACCCTCTCGGGAATGTTCGAGCGTGGGCACGACGTCCTCTACGTCTGCTACGACAATGAGGCGTACATGAATACCGGCGTTCAGCGTAGCAGCCTTACTCCGGCTGGCGCCCGCACCTCGACCACGCCTCCCGGACGGTTGACGATAGGCAACGACCGTCCGAAGAAGGATCTACCCGAGATTGCCGCGGCCCACGGTGTTCGCTACATTGCGACCGCGACCGTGGGCTACTACCGCGACCTGGAGAAGAAGGTCGAAACGGCAATGCAGTATCACGGTCCGCGCTATCTTCAGGTGCACGTTCCCTGCCCACTTGGCTGGGGTCACGATGGGAGTCTCACGATCAGGGTTGCACAGCTTGCCGTTCGCGTTGGGCTCTATCCGCTGTTCGAGATGATCGACGGGAAGCTGACCAACGTTCGAAAACTCCCCAAGCGGCTGCCGGTCGACGAATATCTGAAGACTCAGACACGTTTCCGTCACCTGTTTATGTCGAATGGTTCCGACGGTTCGGCTCGAGGTCTGGCCGAGCTACAGGCGATCGCCGACCGAAACGTCGAACGCTACGGGCTCGCCTGAGGGGCTGAGCGAATGCCCGTATCGCCCGATCTGGATCGCCCCGCGCCGTGGTGTGGCAGCTGAGTAGGTCGGTCTGAGGGGCTGAACGTCTCCTCGCGCTCACCGCGCAGCGTCAGCAGCCCGTACGAATCGCAGGGACGGAGCCGCATGACCTGGGAGAGGCTGCTCCGTCCCTGCTACTGGTCCGTCGATTCCGGGTCACACGGGAAGTGGCTCCGCTACGTCCTCGTCCGCGGTGGCGTCAGCTTCCACCAGGACGCGGTTCACGCTGAGCTCGTCAAGGTACAGCGGACCACCACACCGCCCACAGCGTGGTAGCTGACCCGGACTGAGACGGAAACCGGGGCCTGCACTCGACGGGATGAGCCGAGCCTCGGCCAGCGGTTGGTCCCGGTCCCCCTCGACCGTTCCCGCTATGTAGCCGCAGTGGTAGCAGCAAAGGTCGGCTCGAATTCTCACGTTCGGTATTCTCCCCAAGATCTCTGGCGGCACCCCGGGGCAGGCCGCGGCGTGTGCAGAACGTGCGTCGACCGTGCTGGGGGCTTTTTAGACACCCCCAGGGTCGATCTCGTGCGCCTCTCGAGGCACCCAGGCGCCGCGCCTTCGCGCTGGCGAAAGCGCGGCTCTCGGATCAATCAGTCAGTTCCACGCACGATCTCGATCGAGCACTCGGTCAGCAGAGCGGCGATCGCTCCGAGCGCCGCGAGCTGGGGAGCAAGCAAGGACCCGATGACCCCCACCGTCAACGGAAACTCGACGACCGTTTTCCCGTCGTGCTTGACGATGACACGACGGACGTTACCTGCCGCGATGAGCTCGTTCACCTTCTCGACGAGCTGGCTTCCGCGCACGCGGAACTCCTCACGTACGCCGCCTGTCCTCGTTGCTTCGTCAGGTCGCGCCTGCTGGTCGACCATGGCCATCCTCCTCGCTTCGCACTTCTTACTCGTTCGCCAGCTCGCATCCTAGCCCGGTTTCCGACGCGCTCCTGCGCCGAGATTCGACTGAGAGCGCGGGGCGGTACGAATGAGCTGCCAGCCGTTCAATCCCCTCTCCCTTTGGGAGAGGGTAAGGGTGAAGGTCGCAGACCGTGCGCCGCGGATCCACGCCCTCACCCCGGCCCTCTCCCACGGGGAGAGGGAGACAGCCGTCTGCCCGATAGTTCAACCTTTCTGCTCGATGCTAAGATGGTGCCGGTCGAGCACACCCAGTCTGCTGCATCAACGTTACCGACTGCGCTACCGAAGGTTACAGAAGGGTTACAGCAAAGAAATCTCCTGCCAGGCGACTTTCTTCCCGACCGTCCCCACTCGAAGGTCCACGCCGTCGGCGGATCGGCGGGGCCAGACGCGGTATGGATCGGCGACGTGACCCGGGCATCACCTCGTAACCCCGCGTTTACACAAGATTACGCAACTGGCAACGTTGAATCGGGAGCATGAAGGCTGGACCTGAAACCTCGAGATCGGAGGCGCCGCAGCGTGACTGCACCGCAAACGTCGGATGACCAATTGACCGTCCGACGCGAGGTGATTGTCACGGTGGACGGCAGTCGCGGTTGAGTACGGTGACCACGTAAGACAATCTCGGTGAAAGGAGCCAGGTATGGCTGAGACAACTACCGTGCCCGCGAAGAGGAACGCCGAAGTTGCGCGTCGCTGGAGGCCATTCGAGCTCTTAGACGAGCTGCAGGAAGAGATGGCTCGATTCTGGGACGAGCCATGGCCAGTCACGTTCCGTCCTTTCCGTTCCCTGTGGATGAGGCCGACGACGTGGATGCCCCGGACAGACGTATTCGAGAAGAATGGGAACCTCGTGATCAAGACCGAGCTGCCCGGAATAAAGCCAGAGGACGTCGAGGTTACGCTCGAGGAAGGTGATCTGATCATCCGCGGAGAGCGCAAGGGGGAGGAAGAGGTCAAGGAAGAGAACTACTACCGAATGGAGCGCACGCGCGGAAGCTTCTATCGCTGCCTACCCCTCCCGGAAGGCGTCAAGCCGGAGCAGATTCAGGCAACCTTCTCCAACGGCGTGCTGGAGATCGTCGTGCCGCGAGCCAAGACCGAAAAGCCAGCGGCACACAAGATCGCAGTTACGACGAAGTAGGCAGTCACCAGATGCCCTGATTGGCGCGAGCGCCTCGATCTCCACCGTTCGCAACCGCGACCGACGAGTGTGTAGAGTAGCGTCCCCGGTCCCGCGTCCTGACCTCGAACTCGAACACGGCGCCGTATGACCGGGGACGTCTCGTCATGACTGAGGATACGATGTCGCACCTGCACGTCCCCGACGGCCTTCTTCCGATCTGGATCGTCGTCATCGGCTGGATCATCTCCGGCGGGATCCTCCTCATCATCACGAGACGTTTCAGCCCCAATTACCCACACCTGTAGTATCGTCGGTTTGGCCCGAAAAGAGCCTGAAAACCGCTGACTTCGGACTGCACGTCCCGTGAACAATGGAGGTGAGAGTCGCGGAATCAGGCACACGTCTCTTCCGCGCGGGCCACACCCGTGCGTGCAGCCCGGCATACCCTCGGGTTGAGGCCAGGCGACGTGCGGTGAATAAGCAAGAGCAGCGCGCGCTCTCCAGGCAGGATGCTACCGATGGAGACCACGAGCCGGCCATGCGTCACCAAGGGCCGGCCGGGACGAGCCACCAGCACGACCTTCCGACGGTCTGTGCTCGGCACGAGAACCGCTCAGCTGCGGTAGCCGGCCCTGGCCAGGGACGCCGGTGGCAAGGTACCATCGGCTCGGTCGCCGTACCGAGAGGTCAGCGCAAACGCTGCTGCCTGAACCCGGTTTGATAGCTGAAGCTTGTCCAGGATGTTATGAATGTGGCTCCGGACCGTGCTCTCCGAGACGTAGAGGCGCTCAGCAATCTCACGATTCGTAATCCCCTGCGCGACGAGCTCAAGAACCTCGCGCTCGCGCACCGTCAGTCGGTCGACTCGCGATTGCTCGGAGGGCGCATCGGGCTGAATGAGCATGTTGATCAGGCTGGTCAAGGATTCTGGGCCGAGGACAGCCTGCCCCTGGGCAACAAGGCGAACTGCTTTGACCAGGTCGGCAACTTCGCTATCCTCGGAAATACAGCCTCTCGCACCAGCCCGAATGGCCTGGTAAAGGAAGTTGGGATCCTCGCCGTCGTGCGTAAGGATGAGGATATTCGCGCCGGGAACTTTGAGTCGGAGCTCAGCAGCCGTCTGAAGAACATCGCTACCCGCGACGTGCATGTTGATCAAGATCACGTCTGGACGGAGCTCACGAGCTTTTTCGAGAGCGCTCCAGCCGTCGGCAACCTCGGCGACGACATCCAGATCGGGATACTTCTTCAGGAGCGCGCGGAGGCCTTGTCGGAAGATGGACCGGCTATCCACCAGGAGAAGTCGATACGCCTTTATTTGCATCATCTTCGTGCACCTTCTGGCAATTCAGCGCCAGACTCGGACGTAACGCGACAACCACTATAGCTGCCACTGTGTATACCCACCCGCTAAGGCTTTCGCCTGTCCGTGCTCACACTCGTCCGCGTGGCTAGCAGTGACCGTGCAGGCGGTTGCTACTGGCCAGGGATCCCCCTTGTCGACGGTTGGTCGAGATCTACCGTCGTCCTTTGGTCGAGCGCGCGTCCCATCATTTCTCAGCCTTCCTCCTTACTGTCTCTACGCTGTCTGTCCGTACCTCATCGACGGGCAGCATGGACTGAAAAAGGGCAGATGTGAGAATGGAATACCGCGTCGGGTGTATCAACTCGAAGAAGGCGAAACCGAGTGAAAGCACGAGAGAGTCGCTGTGACATTCCGATCGTGTTTGGACTGATAACCATGGGAACCACAGGACTGCATCGATACATGTCTGATGCTACCAGACAACTGGATGATTATGGTTGAGTTCTAGTTTAGATTTGGTTGAGACATTGCTGGAGAGTAGATCTACCCTCTGGATGTGCCCATATCGTCCGGTTGATCTAATCAAAACGTCCATGCCGCCGAGAGACGTGCCGTCCATCGGGTCGAGCTTGCATCAGACATTTGGCCTGTTCAGGGTCTGGTCAGTCGATTGACGGCCAGATCATCCGATGGACCGTTGTGAGCCCGCATCCTTCTCGGCTACAGTCAAGACAGACCTCATGCGGACTTCCAGCCAGCGCGGCACGCACGCAGCGGCGGGAGAAAGATGCTAGCAATCACGAGATGTTCCCGATGAAGCAATGGTATGCGCTGCGATCCAAACCTCGGCAGGAAATGCTCGCGGTGACTCTCCTCGCTGGTGCTGGCATCGAGGTCTTCTTTCCGCAGGAGCGCGTGCACAAGCAGCACGGGAAGCCGCCGGTGTCTGAGCCCCTCTTTCCGGGGTACCTATTTGGACGTTTGGATCCAGAACGGGCAGAACTTCGTCTTGCCAGCTTCACCCCAGGCGTCCACTACGTCGTCGGCTACGGAGGGGAACCGTATCCCGTTCCCGACGATCTGATCCTGTACATTCGCCAACGCCTGGCCCGCCTCCAGGCACGGCTAGATCACGACGACCTTCGTCACGGCGACCGGCTCATCATCCTGAGCGGGCCGCTTCGGGGGGTGGAGGCCGTCTTCGACCGCCACCTGTCGGCGACCGGTCGCGTGCGGATTCTCGTGCAGATCCTGAAGCGCCTCTGTCCAGTCGAGGCGCACGTGCGCCAGCTACGGCGGATTGGCAAAGCAGCGAGTATCGTTTCGAGCTGACTGACCCGCGCTTCCGGGCTCGGCTCGAGCCGACTCGCGAACAGACATTCCCGGACGGCGAGGCCCTTCGACGAAGAAGGGCGTTGCGATGGCGGTAGCCCGTGCCTCGACAGGTACCTCTAGCGCCGAATCCTCCGCGTTGATTCCGCTCGGCTCGGTCAGGCCGGATCAGGAGAAGACGATGATGGGCCAGGCAACTGGTGTTGCGCCCCGCGATCGGTACCGGCGAGGTCGGCACCTTCCCCTCACCGGCGTTCTCGTCGCGATTCCGGCGTATAACGAAGAGCGCTTCATCGGAAGTGTCGTCCTGCAAGTGCGTCGTGCCGGTCTGTCGGTCCTGGTGATCGACGATGGCTCTTCGGATCAGACGTCAGAGGTCGCTGAGGCCGCGGGAGCCTTCGTCGAGCGACATCCCGAGAACCGGGGGAAGGCCGAAGCACTGAATACTGCGTTCCGGTATGCCCGCTCTTCCGGCGCGTCGGCGCTCGTCGTCCTCGACGGCGATGGGCAGCACAACGCCGCCGAGATCCAGCGGTTGCTGGAGCCCATTCTGTCCGGGGAGGCAGACATCGCAATCGGCTCGCGCTTCCTCGCAGAATCGCCCGGCTCGATTCCGCGCGTTCGGCGCCTCGGTCAGAAGGCAATGACCGCCGTGACCAATGCCTGCTCGGGCGCGGCCGTGACCGATTCTCAGAGTGGATTTCGCGCATTTTCGCGTAAGGCGATCGAGACGCTCCTCTTCAGTGCGAAGGGTTTCAACGTCGAGGTCGAGATGCAGTTCTGGGCATCCGAGCACGGGCTCCGCCTCGTGGAAGTGCCGATCACCGCAGTCTACCTGGATCCGCCGAAGCGCAACGTGCTCAGCCACGGACTCCACGTCCTGAATGGCATCCTGTCTCTCGTCGGCCGACGACGACCGCTGCTCTCGTTCGGCGTTCCCGGATTCATCGTCCTGCTCGTCGGCCTGAGCTTCGGCGTCATGGTCACCCAGATCTACCAGACTACGCACGTCCTTGCCGTCGGCTACAGTCTGATCACCGTGCTGTGCACGATCACTGGCCTGCTGTCGATCTTCACCGGACTTCTCCTCCATTCGGTCCGAGGAACCTTCATCGACCTCGAGAAGCGCATCATCGACCTTGCGTCGGCCTCGTCGTTCAGTCATCGACGCGTTCGCTAAGCCCGCAAGAAGATCTGGAGCCGGATACTCCGGAGCATCACGACCAGCCACGCCAGGGAGGCACCAGAGGATGCCAGACACAACGATGACAGCGGCCGCGACCGGCTCAATACCGGCACTAGCGCCTCGTCGTCGAGCAGCGAGCACACGCCTGCGCATCGCCCACGTGACCGCGACCTTTCCCCCGTACTGGGCGGGGACCGGGAACGTAGCCTATCACAACGCCAGGGAGCTGGCTCGACGGGGCCACGCGGTGACCGTCTTCACCGCCGCGTCGCCTGGGGGAGACCTCGATCCGGTACTGGGCGTCGAGGTTCGGCGGCTACCCGCCTTGCTTCGGCTGGGCAACGCGCCGATACTTCCGCGGCTGCTCGGCGTCGGCGGATTCGACGTCGTCCACCTTCATTACCCGTTCATCTTCGGGGCGGAGCTGATCTGGGCCGCGGCGAAGATCCGGAGATTTCCCTACGTGCTGACCTACCACAACGATC
Source organism: Chloroflexota bacterium (assembly GCA_902810745.1). GTDB lineage: Bacteria > Chloroflexota > UBA6077 > FW602-bin22 > CADDYW01 > CADDYW01. The sequence continues at coordinate 28,392 of CADDYW010000008.1, forward strand.
TCATCGGCGACGGGTGGCGACGGTACGCCTTCGACGCCTACTCCGCCGCCTGGGCCAGACCTGTGTTTGCGGGCGCGCGAAAGATCGTCGTCGTTTCGCTGGACCACGCCTTCTCCTGTCGCCAGGCACCAATCTTTCGCGACCGCCAGCCAGACGTTCTGGCTGTTCCCAATGGTGTAGACAGCACCGTCTTCCGTCCTGGCCTGGACGGCGACGCCATCCGGCGGCAGCACCGGATACCGCCAGACGCGGGATTGATTCTCTTCGTCGGAGCACTCGATCGCGCGCATCACTTCAAGGGAGTTCCACACCTGCTCGCAACGTTCTCTTCCATCCGTGAACGCGATGCGATCTTGATGCTCGTCGGCGACGGAGACCTGCGGGAAGCCTTCACCCGGATGGCGCACGAGTACGGAGTACTGGATCGGGTGCGGTTCGCAGGGTCCGTTCCACACGCGGGTCTGCCCTCCTACTACGCCGCCTCCGATGTCGTGGTCCTGCCATCGTTTCCTCCGGAGTCCTTCGGCCTCGTCCTGATCGAGGCGATGGCGTGCGGCAGACCGGTCGTGGCACACGACATCCCTGGCGTCCGAGCGGTCGTGGACGATGGCGTCGATGGCTTTCTCGTCAGGCCGGGCGATGCCGCGGACCTTGCCGAAAAGGTCAGCATCCTCCTCGCTGATCCGAATCTCCGCACCCGGCTGGGCATCGCGGGCCGGCGCAAGGTGGAGCGCCGCTACGACTGGCGGGTGATTGGCGAACAGCTCGAGCAGCTATACCTGGAGGTCGTAGGCGATGCGCGACGAGCACCTGAGACCGGGCCGACGCCGACCGCTACCGAGATGTCAGCACGTGAACGGGGGTGATGGCCATGAAAGTAGCGATCCTGGCCGGTGGCGTGGGAACACGCCTCGCCGAAGAGACCGAAGTCAAACCAAAGCCCATGGTCGAGATCGGCGGGAGGCCGATTCTCTGGCACATCATGCAGCACTATTCCTACTACGGCTTCAACAATTTTGTGATCGCCCTCGGCTACAAGGGCGAAGTCATCAAGAAGTTCATGACCGATTACTGCTCGCTGCATAGCAACCTGACGGTCAAGATTCGCACCGGCGAAGTCACGATGAACGGCGGCTTCAAGCCGGATTGGACGGTCGAGCTGATCGACACGGGTATTCCCACGCTGACTGGCGGCCGAATCAAGCGGCTGGCTCCCTATCTTGGCAACCAGACGTTCATGCTCACCTGGGGCGATGGGGTTTCAAACGTCGACCTGCGCAAGCTGCTCGCCTTTCATCGGTCGCACGGTAAGCTCGCGACCCTCACCGCGGTTCGACCGCCCGCGCGTTTCGGCCATCTGGATCTGGACGGCGACCGGGTGATGGAGTTCTCCGAGAAGCCCCAGACGAAAGAAGGATGGATCAACGGCGCCTATTTCGTCCTCGAGCCAGGGATCTTCGACTACATCGAGGGCGATGATACGCAGTGGGAGCGAGGCCCACTCGAACGCCTCGCGAAGGATGGTCAGCTCATGGCGTACCGCCACGAAGACTTCTGGCAGTGCATGGATACGCTGCGCGACAAGCGGCTTCTGGAGGAGCTGTGGCAATCGGGGAAGGCCCCGTGGAAGATCTGGGAGTAAGTGAATGCGCGTTTTAGTGACCGGGCACAAGGGTTACATCGGCACGGTGATGGTGCCGATGCTCGTCGACGCGGGCCACACCGTGGTGGGACTCGACAGCGACCTGTATCGACGCTGCACCTTCGGCAGCCTCTCCCTGGACATCCCTGAGATCTGCAAGGACATTCGCGACGTCGTACCATCGGACCTCGAAGGCTTTGACGCCATCGTCCATCTGGCCGCTCTGTCGAATGATCCGCTAGGTGACCTTGATCCAACGCTTACCTACGAGATCAACTATCGAGCCTCGGTCCGCCTGGCCCGCATGGCCAGGGAAGCCGGCGTCAAACGCTTTCTCTTCTCATCGTCGTGCAGCACCTACGGCGCCTCGGGAGATCAGCTTCTGGACGAGCAGGCGGAGTTTCGCCCGGTCACGCCGTACGGCCAATCAAAAGTGCTCGTCGAGCGGGACGTAGCTCTCCTCGCGGACTCGGACTTCTGCCCAACCTTCCTGCGCAATGCAACGGCGTTTGGCGTGTCGCCGCGGCTCCGCTTTGATCTCGTCCTGAACAATCTTGTCGCCTGGGCGTTCACGACCGGTTGCGTGCTTATCAAGAGCGACGGGACTCCCTGGCGCCCGCTCGTCCACATCGAGGATATCGCGCGGGCGTTTCTCGCAGTCCTCCATGCACCACCGGAGCTGGTCCGTAACCAGGCGTTCAACGTGGGACGAACCGAGGACAACTACCAGATTCGTGAGCTTGCCGAGATCGTTCGACAGACAGTTCCCGGCTGTCAGATCGTGTATGCAAAGGACGGAGGACCGGACAAGCGTTGCTACCGTGTGGACTGCAGCAAGATCGCGCGTACTCTGCCCGAGTTCCAGCCCCGCTGGGATGCGTGGAAAGGCGCGGAAGAGCTCTACCGCGCCTACCGTGCGATTGGACTCCGTCTCGAAGACTTCGAAGGGCCGCGCTACAAGCGCATCGATCATATCAAGCAGCTCCTGGCCAACGGCGAGCTCGACGCGCGTCTTCGCTGGCGAACACCTGATAGCAAACGAACGGCTGATCACGTCGGAGGAGGGGATCGTGCTGCACAGGTCAGTGCTGTGCCGCTCGTGCGGTCAATCGAATCTTGAGCTCGTTCTGTCGCTGGGGGAGACACCACTCGCCGACCGACTCCTGACGCGCGATCAGCTCACGGCGCCGGAGCCGATGGTGCCTCTTGATCTTGCCTTCTGTCCCGATTGTACCCTGGCACAGATCACTGAGACGGTTCCTCCGGAGATACTCTTCGGCGGGGACTACCCGTACTTCTCCTCGGTCTCGCCAACCCTTTTGCGTCACTCCAGGGAGAACGCCGACGAGCTCATCGCGACGCGCCAGCTCGGTCAACATAGCCTCGTCATCGAGATCGCGTCGAACGATGGCTACATGCTGAGGAACTTCGTCGACAGAGGCATTCCATCGCTGGGTATCGATCCCGCCCGAGGGCCAGCGCAGGCCGCGCAGCAAGCAGGTATTCCGACGCTCTGCACGTTCTTTGGGAAGGACCTGGCACGGCAGCTCCGCGCGGAGGGCAAGGTAGCGGATGTCGTCATCGCTAACAACGTCCTGGCTCACGTGCCGGACCTGAATGGACTGGTGGAAGGTATCAGCATCATCCTTAAGGAGGAAGGCATCGCGGTCATCGAGGTTCCCTACCTCGTCGACCTCGTCGATCGCTGCGAGTTCGATACGATCTACCACCAGCATCTCTGCTACTTTTCGGTCACGGCACTGGATCAGCTCTTCCGCCGCAACGGACTCTTTCTCAACGATGTGCGTCACCTGAGCATCCACGGCGGATCACTGCGTCTCTACGTCGGGCACCGCGAAAACGTACGCGAGGCGGTGCTCGCACGCCTTGAGGAGGAGCGCACACTGGGCATTGGCTCTCTCGCGTACTATCGGGATTTCGCCAAACGTGTGGGCGAGATTCGAGAATGCCTCGTGGGTCTGCTCTCTGATCTCAAGGAGCGGCGCCAGCGAATCGTCGGTTACGGTGCCGCCGCCAAGGCAACCACTCTGATGAGCTACTGCGGTATCGACGGACGCTATCTGGACTACGTGGTCGACCTCAACCCGTTCAAGCACGGGAAATTCATGGGAGGGAATCACCTCCCGATTCTCCCACCCTCGAAGCTGCTGAGCGACGCGCCAGACTACGTTCTCCTGCTCGCCTGGAACTTTGCCGACGAAATCCTGCGACAGCAAGGGGAATACCGACGACGCGGCGGCAGTTTTATCATCCCAATTCCAAAGCCAGTGGTCGTGTAGGCACGAACAGGCATTGTCGCCCCTCGATCAGGCGCGAAGACGATGAAGATTGCATTCGTCAATCAGCCGATCCACGGTACAACTCTCCCGCCAGTCGGATCAATCTCGATCTGGACCTACGAGGTCGCTCGGCGCCTCGCAGCGTCGAACCAGGTTCTTGTCTATGGAAGACGCTTTGCCGGACAGGCGCGTCAAGAGATCCACGATGGCGTCACGTATCGGCGCCTGTGGACGGCTGCCGATCAATGGCTGAATCTCTTTCTCCAGCCCGCGTCGCGAGCCTGCTCGCCTAGGCGTCCTCTCTTTGCGTCACCTCTCTTTTTCCCCGAGTACGCGCTGAAAGTCGCAATCGATCTGAGGCGACGACAATTCGACGTCGTCCACGTTCAGAACTTTTCGCAGATGGTTCCTATCATTCGCGCGCTCAATCCGGATATCCGGATCGTCCTCCACATGCACTGCGAATGGCTGACCCAGCTCGACCGAAAGATCATTGAGCCGAGGCTCGCCTGCACGGACGCCATCGTTAGCTGTTGCGACTACCTGACGAACCGTACGCGCGAGGCCTTTCCCCGGTTCTCCGACCGCTGCTGCACCCTGCATAACGGCGTAGACGTCAATCACTTTGTCAAGCCAGACGGTGAGGGTGCGGGGAATGGAACGGTGGCCAGGAGCATTGTCTACATCGGCAGGATTTCGCCTGAAAAGGGAGTGCACGTGCTTCTCGAAGCCTTCGAGCGGGTAATCGAGAGCAGACCGCACGTCGAGCTCGTCCTGATTGGACCAGATCACGTGCAACCCGAGCAATTTTACGTGTCCATCTGCGACGACCCGAAAGTCAAGCGTCTGTCTCGGCTATGCGCGGGAAGCTACCGATCATTTCTGCAGCAGCGGCTATCTCCGCGCGCCGCCGAGCAGGTTCATTTCGTTCCCTATGTGGCCCACGATCACGTCGTGCAGTATCTCCGGCGTGCGGATATCTTCGTGCAGCCGTCGATCTGGGCAGAACCATTTCCCCTGGCGGTCCTTGAAGCGCTCGCGACAGGAGTTCCAGTCGTCGCGAGCAGCACCGGCGGCCTGGTGGAATGCATCGGCAACGGTGAAACCGGCCTTCTCGTCGAGCCGGATAACGCACCAGAACTGGCCGGTGCGATCCTCCAGCTCCTGGCAGACGACTGCGCACGCCGCCGGATGGGAGTGATGGCACGTCGACGTGCAGCGGAAGAATTTTCGTGGGAGCATACGGTCCAGCGCTTGGGCACCATCTACGGGGAGATAGTCTCGAGATCCTCACGGGTGAGTCGGAGCGATCGATGAACGACAAAGCGCTTTGCCGCAGTTGCGGCAGTCAGGACCTCGAGATCTTCTACGAGGTCGGGGACGTCCCAGCTCACAGCGTGCTGCTGATGCCGACGCGAGACACGGCCGTCTCCTATCCACGCGGAGATATCGCGCTCGCCTTCTGCAGCAACTGCGGCTTCATCGCCAACGTCGCTTTTGATCCTTGCTTACTGGAGTATTCCCAGCAATACGAGGAGACTCAGGGCTTCTCTCCCACGTACGGCGCGTTTGCCCGTCGCCTCGCCGCCCACCTGATCAGCCGCTACGATCTACACGATCGTGACATTATCGAGATCGGCTGCGGTAAGGGCGAGTTTCTCGCGCTCCTGTGCGAGATCGGGGGAAACCGCGGGGTCGGATTCGATCCGAGCTACGTGGAAGGGCGGCTGAACGGCGCCACGAGGCATCCGGTCACCTTCATCAAGGATTACTACTCCGAGAAGTACGCGGACTACCACGCGGACTTTTTCTGCTGTCGCATGACCCTCGAGCACATTCAGAATGTCGACGAGTTCGTGGGGATCGTCCGGCGCGCAATCGGACAGCGGAAGGACACGACCATATTCTTCCAGGTGCCAAATGTCTCCCGAATTTTGCGCGATCTCGCCTTCTGGGACATCTACTACGAGCATTGCTCCTACTTCAGCGTGGGATCGCTCGCTCGACTCTTTGCGCGACACGCGTTCGACGTCCTGGACGTTTGGACGGATTACGACGACCAGTACCTCATGCTCGAGGCCGTCCCCGGATGCGCGACGTCCGCCGAGGAGCAGCGCGACGACATTCTCGACCTCGCTCGCGACGTCATCACCTTCCAGAGAAATTGCCCAGCCAAGATCTCGAAATGGAAGGAACAGCTGCGCTCTATCCGCGAAAGCCACCAGCGCGCCGTGATCTGGGGCTCAGGATCGAAGGCCGTGGCATTCCTGACCACGCTTCGCGTCGAGCGGGCGATCGGATACGTGGTCGACATCAATCCGCATCGACACGGTACCTTCCTGGCGGGAACCGGCGAGTTGATCGTTCCCCCGTCCTTTCTGAAGGAGTACCGGCCCGACGTGGTAATCATCATGAACGCAGTGTATCGTGACGAGATCGGGAAGGCTCTCGACGAGCTCGATCTCTCGCCGCGAATCCTTACACTGTGACGACAGGCGAGGGTTGAGGGGTGTTGGAAGGCCGCTGCCCGGTGTGTGGAGCGTCGGATCTCAGTCCGGTCGTCGACGTGCTCGACGTTCCGATTCACTGTAATCTCCTCTGGGATACGCGCGAAGATGCGTTAGCTGCGCCGCGCGGAGACGTGCGGCTGCGTTTCTGCCGCGACTGTGGCCACATCTTCAACATCGCGTTCGATCCTGGTCGACTGGAGTACTCGCACCAGTACGAAAATTCGTTGCACTTCTCTGCGCGATTTCGGCAGTATGCGGAGGGACTCGCGCGAGCACTGATCGAACGGTACGCTCTGCACGGGAAGACGATCGTCGAGATCGGCTGTGGGCACGGCGAGTTTCTGGGATTACTCTGCGAGATGGGGGGAAACCACGGGTATGGCTTCGATCCGGCCTGCCCCGAAACCTCGCCCGATCCCGAGCGAATCGTCTTCATACGTGACTTCTATTCCGAGGATGCCGCACGGTTTCCCGCGGATTTTGTCGTGTGTCGCCAGACGTTGGAGCACGTCCGGGATCCCGTCGGCTTTCTCAGCTTGGTTTGCCGATCGATCCGCGAGCATCTCGCGGCTGTTGCATTCTTCGAGGTGCCGAACGCCGATTTCATCCTCCGCCAGCTTTCGGTCTGGGACATCATCTACGAGCACGTCTCGTACTTCTGGGCAGGCTCGCTACGGCGCGCGCTCGAGGTCAGCGGATTCGACGTCCTGGACCTGAAGCCCACCTTCGGCGAGCAGTACCTGTGCGTCGAAGCACGCGTGCGCCCCGCCGACGGTGAACCAGCCCTGGAGAACATCGGCGCGGTCGACGAGTTTGCAGGCGTCGTCAACCTATTTCGCGAGCGTTACCAGGATACGTGCAAGGCTTGGCGGCAGCGGCTCGACCGGGTCGCGAACGATGGGCAGCGGGCCGTCGTCTGGGGCGCGGGATCGAAGGGAGTAACGTTTCTGAACCTCGTGAGAGGCAGCGGAGAGATCTCCCACGTGGTGGACGTGAATCCACGCAAGCACGGAAAGTTCATCGCGGGAACCGGCCAGGCTATCGTCGGGCCAGAGTTTCTCAAAGATTATCGACCTGACCGGGTGATGGTCATGAATCCACTGTACGTGGATGAGATTCGGCAGTGCCTGCACCGTCTTGGCGTAGTGGCCGACGTCGTTTGCGCATGACGCGGTCCCAGCCCGCCTTCCGGAACCATGGCGTGAGGCGGCGTCAATTCGTTACTGCCGTCCGCCGAGGTCTGTGCATAGCGGCCGCGTCGGCGCTGCTCGGCTTCACCGTGGGAGGGGCGGCGGCTCCAGAGATCGCGCCGGCGGTGGGGCAATCGCAGCGCGCGCCGGAGGTGGATTTCTTCCCGCTCGGGGTCTTCGAGGATGCGAACGTTCTGAGGGGGGATCGGGCCGCGTTCGAAGCAATGGCAAGGGATCTCCTCTCGCGCGGGTTCGATTCCATCTTTTTCACCAACAATGCGCTCGATCGAGACCGCTCACTCCTCGACCTGGCCGACCAGCTCGGCATCGGCCTCTTCGTCGCCCCGGCCTGGGAGCTTGATCGAACCTGGTGGCCTTCGCACGTCCCGGCGACGATGGAGGCCGCGAGTGCCGCGATCCGCCCGATCGTCGATCAGCTACGCGCGCATCGCAGCGTCAAGGGCTACTCCATCGCCGACGAGCCGACTCTGCCGATGATGCAGAAGCTGTCGCTTGCGACCCGAGCGTTTCGCGTCCTTGACCCGGATCGACCGGCAATGCCGACGCTGGTTGGGGTTGATCGCGTGGGTCCGCTGCTCCAGTCCGCGCAACCCGACGTCTTGCTCATCGACGTCTACCCCTTCGGCCGCGACAACGCGATTGGCGACTTCCGGATGACCGGCTTTGGCTACGCGGACCTCGACCTCGTCAGCTACGTGCGGCTGGTCGCGCGCGATAAGCCGACGAACACGCCACTCTGGATGATCCTTCAGGCACACGATTATCGTACCGCTGGGCGCTTTGCGCTCCGGACGCCAACGGCTGCCGAGGTTCGCGCCGAAAACTGGCTGGCGCTCGGCGAGGGGGCCACCGGAATCTTCTGGTTCATCTATAGCTCTGAACGGAGCTGGACTGGCCTCAAGGACAATCAGACACTCTTTCACGAAGTTTCTCTGCTGGCGCGCCGCGTCTCAGGGCTGCGCGACGTGCTGCTGAACACGCGACGCGGAGCGGATCGATTTACCTCAAGCCCGAGTGCCAGGTCATACGTGAGAACGCTCCTCAGCGGGGATGGCTCGCGTAGCTTCGCACTCGTCGTCAACCGCGACTGCGAGCGAAGCCAGAAGCTGACAATCGACGCGCCCGGGTTTTCGGGGAAGCTACACGACCTGGAGACAGATCAGCTCTATCCGATAGGGGCCACGCTTAGCTTCGCGCCCGGGGATGGCAGGATCTTCGAGCTGATCGGTCCCGGCTCAGGACCGGAGCGCGTGTCACACACGCCGATAGCAGACCCGTCACCCGCCCCGGATCCGACGCCGGTACGGCAATGCACCGGCTGACGTCAAGGAGCGCGACCAGGTCAGATCTCTTCGGGTTTCATCGCGCGTGATCCACGCAGAACCAGGAGGCTTCAGATCGTGCCACCGCTAGTCAGCGTACTCATGGCCGTATACAACGGAGAGAGGTTCCTGCCCACTGCTATCGAGAGCGTCCTTACCCAGGACGTAGGCGAGCTTGAGCTTGTGATTGGGGACAACGCTTCCACCGACGCGACCGCGGACATCGTCGGGACGTATGCACACCGCGACAGTCGAATAAAGTACTTCCGCAACGCATCGAACCTCGGCGCCACGGCAAACTGGAACCTGTGCTATCGCAATTCCGATCCTTCGAGCACCTACTGGGCGTTCCTGGCATCCGACGACTGGTGGGAGCCGTCTTTCCTGAGAACGACGATTGACATTGCCGAGCACAACCCCACCGTGACCGTCGTCCACACCGACATGTTCCGGACCGACGCGGCCGGGCGGGTGATCAACCGGTACTCGGACCTTTTTCCTGGTCATCCCGCGCCCGGGATCCACCGCGCGGTGCGCGAGCTCTTTGACGGGACCTACATCAACATCATGGCTGCCCTGGTCCGGCGGAGGGCGCAGGAGGCGATCTATCCTGTCGACGATCTCCTCGATCCTGATCTCACCCTCACCCCGGATCTTCACCTCTGGCTCCAGCTCTTCATCCGCGGGGCAGCTGGCTATTACGTTCCCGAGCCCCTGGCCTGCTATCGCAAACACGAGAACGCCATGACCATGCCTGCGAACATCGTCTCCCGCCTCCGCGAAGAGGTCGTGATCTTTCGGGATAAGCTTGTCGATGTGTGTCCCCCCGAGCTTGAGCCAGCCCGCCGCGCAGCACTTGTCAATCGCCTCGCTGCGCTCGGGTTCGAGCTCCTGCGGAGTGGCCGAGCTGACGAGGCACTCGAGCCGCTGCAGGCCGCGCTCGCGGCGAGTGCACGACGCCGTCTGGACGTGTCGGTCGCGCACCTGATCTCGGCATTACCGGTGTCTCCGTCACGACGGGCAACGATCTGGCAGCTTGCGCGCGCGAGCGCGCGCGCGCTCGGAAGAGCATAGACAGGAGTGGCATCATGGTGGTAAGCGGGCGAGTGAGGACACCGCGCGTCGAGACCCCGGAGTGGCCGTCGCTCGTCGGCGCCCGAATCGTCATAACTGGCGCGGCCGGTTTCATCGGCCGTGCGCTGCTGCGGGCACTGGTCACGAGTGGCGCCCGGTCGATCGTCGCGATCGACGTGCGTTCAACGGGCGAAATTCCGACTGACGAGCGGGACCGTTGCGAGGTCGTGGTCTGCGAACGTAGTATTCTCCTTCCTCTCGATGACGTGCTCGACGGCGCTGACGTCGTCTTTCACCTCGCGGCGCAGGTCGGCACGACCGACTCGATCCACAACCCCCACTACGACGCGGTGACCAACGTTCAGGGAACGATCATGCTCCTCGAGGCGTGTCGAAGGGTGGGCGTTCGTCGGCTCGTCTACAGCTCGTCGGCCGCGGTGTACGGTGCCCCCGTCTATCTGCCGATCGACGAGAAGCATCCCACCGCGCCCAGCTCTCCCTATGGCCTCTCCAAGCTGACGGCAGAGCGCTACTGTCTCCTGTACGGGGAGCTATACAATCTCTCGGTCGTCGCGCTCCGCTACTTCAACGTCTACGGACCTCAGCAGACCAGCAGCAGCTACGCCGCGGTAATTCCGCTGTTCCTCCGGCGCGTGGCCCGGAATGAGCCCCTGATCATCGAGGGCGATGGCTACCAGACGCGCGATTTCGTGCACGTACAGGACGTTGTCCGCGCGAATCTACTCGCGGCCACGTCTCACTTCGATGGGGTGCTCAATATCGGAAGTGGGCGTGCCACGTCCATTCGCGAGCTCGCGGCCCTGATCGGTGGTCCGTCCTATCCCATCGAGTACGTGCCGGCGCGAGCGGGAGATATTCCTTACAGCGTGGCGGCGATCGGCGCGGCACGCGCGGCTATTGGCTATTCTCCCAGGATTTCTCTAGAGCAAGGTCTTCGGACCCTCCGTGGCGCTTACTGACGCCGAAACGGTGACCCGGCACCGTGGCGCGAGCCGTCAGAGCATCTCGTCGTTGCGGAGATCGTGGACTCGCCAGGAGGCTAGGATTGCGCACCGTCGTCACGAAAGATGATACTCCTTCGTTTCCGCCTGGCCAGCCCTGCGTGATTCCGACGCCGGACGGATCTAACGAGTGCACGCACCCGAGCGTGATCGACTCGTCCCTGGTTCTGGGCGAGCCGTGGTGCGGATACCGCTACTGGATGGCGTTCACCCCGTATCCGGGGAACGATCCGCGACGCTTCCGCCTGGAAAATCCGTGTATCGTCTCAAGTCACGATCTGCGGACCTGGAGCGTACCCGACGGCGTTCGTCTCCCGCTCGTCGGCCCACCCGGACCGATCGATCTCGTCCGATCCGTCGCGGCCGACATCCCGACGCGCCTGTTCCTCCTCCAGGTGCGAGGTGTTGTCACGCGGCGTAGCTACAACGCGGATCCGTCGCTGTTTCTCTCACGGCGTGGAGTGATGTACCTGGCCTACGTCCGCTCGCTGAAGGGAGGCAGCCACGACGAGCTTGTCGCGATCGAATCGCGCGACGGCTGGCGCTCGATCAGCCGGCAGCGAGTCATCCTTCGAACCTACCGCGAGGAAGAGACCCACGAGATCAACGTTCCGTCGATCGTCGAGGGGGAGCGCGCAGGGATGCACCTCTACTACGGATACATTCCGCGCGGCGCAGATGGTCGCCCGCGGTACGATCGGGTTGGCATCCGCCGCCGAATCGGCCTGGATCTCGATTCACTCGGTCCCGCGACGGATCTGAACGTGCTCGCTCCACCAGGTCAACGCCTCTGGCACCACGAAGTGCGCCGCGCCAATGGTGGGCGCTTGATTTGCCTCGGCACCTTCACACCGGACGAAGGTGCGGGACACGAAATGATCTGGCCGCCGAGACTGACCCTGTACTGCGGAGAAATCGAGGGTGAGACGGTCCGGTTCGATCGCCACCCACTTCTTGCACCGTCGATAGATGGGTGGGACTCGCAGTGTGTCTACAAGCCGTCATTCTTAGTTCAGTGTGACCCGCAACGAACCCGTGTGCATCTCTGGTACTCCGCCCAGGATGCGCACACGCGCGCCTGGAGAATCGGATACACCCGGGGACTGGCACCGTGGGACGATTGAGAGGAAGCTATCGAGAGACGCAACTGGCCGGTCAAGGAGATACGTAACGGCCTCTGGAATGGGCTGTCGAATATCGTCGGGGCAGTCACCGGGCTGATCGGATCAATCCTGATCGTGCGGGACCTTAGCCCCGACGACTACGGCGCGTTCAGCTACTACGTCTGGGTCGCTGGGATCCTGGCCGCAGTCGGCACACTTGCCTTTCCCGAGGCCATCACGAAGATCACCTCCGAGCTTCGGGGGGAGAGAAGGCTGATCGAGGCGCGCGCCCTTGCACGCTGGGTCACGATAGGCATCCTGGGAGCGAATCTGCTGCTCAGCGTCATCGTGTGCATCGTCGCGCTCGACGGCTCACCGAGTCGGCGCCCATTTCTGCTCATCGTCGGCGCGCTCCTTGGGCCGACGGCGCTTGCGTCGGTCCTGCGCTCCACCCTGATGGGCCGCGAGCGCTACCGACCGGTCGCGGTTGCCTCGCTTTCATCCTCGGTGATCCAGCTTATCTTGATCGTAGCTAATTTCCTGGCACGACTAGGTGCACCCGGCTATGTTCTCGCCGTCCTGTCCAGCGGTCTGGTTCAGACCGCGGGATTCGCGGCAGCACTCGGTCGCGCAGATCTCTCGATCGGCGTGCCGCTGCGGCTTAGCTTCCCGTCGCGAACGACGTTGCGGCGTTATCTCGCGTTCGTCCTTCCAGCAACACTCGGGATACCTGTGTCGGTGATCGTCTGGGAGAGATCCGAAGTATTCTTCCTCGATCGTTTCTCCGGTCTGGTCCAGGTTGGCTACTACAATCTGGCCTATACCGTCTTCTCGATGGTTCTGATGCTTGGCTGGGCGCTGGTCAACGGCTTCTATCCCGCGATCTCCCGTGATTATGGCGCTGGCGAGTGGCATCGGATCCGGGAAAAACTCGGCCGCAGCTTCCTTTTTGGAGCACTGTACGCGGTTCCCCTCAGCTTTGGAGGATGGGCGACGATCGACGGGCTGATCTCCTTGCTGTATGGGGATAGGATGCTTCCCGCCGTCTCTGTCGCGCGCGTGCTGCTGATCGGACTGGTTCCAGGCGTGCTCTCCGGCGTTCTGGGAACTCTCATCCTGGCCACCGGTCGTGTCTGGCTCTCTCTGTCCGCGAGCATCCTGCTATCAGCGGTGAATATCGTCCTCGACCTCATCCTGATCCCACGCTACGCTGCCCTTGGTGCTGCTTTCGCCAGCACGATGTCGCAGCTTGTCTATGCGATGATCCTGTTCGCGATCGTAGCTCGCGTCTTCGGTATCGATCTCCCGTGGCGACGGTTACTCGGCATCGTCGTGTCTGGCGCTGTCACGACGTTCGTGCTCCCGGTCATGCTGGAGCTCTGGATTCCCGGAGCGCTGGGTCTCGTCAGCGCCATTGTCCTGAGTGCAGCCGTCTACATCGTCGTCGTCGGCCTCAGCGGCTACCTGCAGATCCTTCTCCCGGCGGAAGGTGCAGCAGATACAGATATCGTAAGGATGCGGGCGTGAGGGTTCTTCATCTGCTCGGGGACCGCAAGCTGCCCCGTGACCCCGATGCCGAAGGAAGCAGCGGGATCGTCCGGGCCGTCCTCGAGCTCGCGCGCGCTCAGACGGCACTAGGGCACCAGGTGACCGTGGCGGCAACTGGCTACACATCCTGGAAAACGGAGTGGGAAGGCGTTCACCTGCGTGGGATGCCGATGCTGGCCTGGGCCCGGTGGTCGATTGGCGGAAAGACGATTGACTTCCGCCACCATCTGCCGTTGGTCTGGCTCACTCGACGGCAGACTTTCGACGTTGTGCACGGCCACTCCTATGGTTATCTGCGCTTCCTGCGTGCACGCGCGCGCATCGCGCACTTCCACGGAGACCCGTTCTTCAAGGGTCAGCCGGGCGAGAGTCTGGATCTGAAGCCCGCGGATCTCGCGACCATCGCGCGAGTGACCGATGCTCAGATAACCGTCAACCAATGCTTCGCTCGCGAAATCGAGCGGCGACTGAACGGTCGCGCGCACGTGCGGGTCGTGCACAACGCCGTCGACGTAGCTCGCTTCGGCTCCGCGGAAAACCTGTCAGCTGCCCGCGTGCTACGGCAGACGTGGCGGGCGGAAGAGAGTGACGTCGTCTTTCTGTTCGCGGGCGCCATCGTGCCGGACAAAGGGGTCATCTTCCTCGCGCGGGCGTTCGCACGGGTGGCAGCACAGACCCGCTCCGCGCACCTGGTAATCGCCGGAGCGAGCGGGCTCTGGGGCAGGTCGACCGATCGTCAAACGCCCTTTGGGCGCTATCAGAGTGAGATCGAGCAGGTGCTTCGGCCAGCGATCGAATCCGGCCAGGTCCACCGCCTCGGGAAGGTTGCCTTTGCCGATATGCCAGCGGTGTACGCCGCCGCCGACGTGCTGATCCTGCCGTCGATCGTGCGCGAAGGGTGTCCCATGGTGATCCTCGAGGCGATGGCCGCGGGGCGTGCCGTGATCGCTACCGAAGTCGGCGGTGTTCCCGAGATCGTCGATGCGCGGACCTCCATCCTCGTCCCTCCAGGAGATGATGAGCAGCTTGCGACAGCAATGGGTGCGCTCCTTGGCGACCGTGCGCGCCTCACAAGTCTGGGCACGTCCGCGAGGCAGAAGGCAGCGGCGTTGTCCTGGGAGACCGCTGCGCTCCAGCTTGACACGATCTACCAGGAGATCGAGCGGCGGAAGTCCAGGCCTGAAGTTGCTCGATCGGGTTCCGAGCAATAGCTGCCCCATCAAGCGGGTGTCTGAGGGCGCTGCCCGTCAGGTACGACCGTCGAACGCGATGGTTCCAGCTTCAGGCAGTCAAAGCGATTCCGGATGAGCCACACGTGCGTCTTCGCAAGGGAGAAGTTGCCAGACCCTGACTACCTCCCTGTGCTCGTACCGAGTGAGCATTCGGAACCAGATTCCACATCGCGGGGGAAGAGGTGCAAGTTAACCAGCCCGTACCAGCACAGAGACCGGTCCAGATGATCACCGGCGGGGTGATCATCGCCGTCGCTCTGGCCCTGAGCGGGTGGGCCGGCGCCCAGTACTCGCTCGTGCAGCCGCAGGATGTCCCGTCGGTCGACCCGAACTACGCGCTCGACGTCCAGACCTGGTGGGCACAGCATCCGCTGAATCCGGAGAACCCGTCTGGCATTCCGATTGGCGGAATTGGATCACGCCCGCCCGTGATCAACGTCCGGACGCAGTTCGACGGCAATACGCAGGCAGCGATCAATGCGCTCCCCGAGAGCGGAGGAACGCTCTTGTTCCCACCCGGCGTATATCAGCCGTTCCAGATCATCGGGCGGAGTCACATCCACTTCATCTCCGATGGAGGAGCGACCATTGTCGGCCACAGCGGAATCTTCGCGTGTCCGCAGTCGACGAACTATACGAACTTCAACCGGCTTGTCTTCACGCGCGACCCCGCGTCTCTCGACTGCTTCAGCCATCCGGTTCAGGACTTCTACTTCAAGAACCTGACGTTCGATGGTAATCATTCCGCGACTACCGCCGTGGATATGGCCGTCGCTCGGGATGTCGTCTTCGACCGGGTCACGTTCCAGAACTATCGACGGGTCGATGTGACCTACGAAATTGGTCTGATCAATGCCGACCGTGGATCTGACAACATCTGGTGCCGGGGCTGCCACTTCGTCGGAAGCCAGAGAATGGCCGTCTTCATGGACGGCGTTCATGGCGGAGGCATCGTCGACTCGCGATTCGAGAAAGACTTCTATGCGATGTGGCTCATGTTCGGTACGAATGACGACTTTACCATCGATGTCAATCACGATGGGAAATATGACCTCCAGGAGCAGCGGACCAGCCAGTACATCGTCGTCGCCAACAACACGTTCTATGGCCCGATCTACGAGGGCCTGGACATGAACGGCATGCGCTCGCTGGTCGCAAACAACGTCGAAAAGGGTACTCTCTATTTCGACTTCGCTCGCTACACAGCCCGCTGCTCCCAGCGGGGCGGCGATGCCGGGCTCGTCTACGTCGACGAGGGAAACGTCATCGTCGACAACCAGGTTGATCAGACTCCGATCTTCGTCAAGATGGACCAGAGTGCTGGTCGCCTCAACTGCCCGCACGAAAACTATGGACGGCTAGGACGGTATATCATTCGGAACAATGCCATTTTGAAGACCCCCCCAGACTTCCGTCTCGTGGCCGAGCTTGGCTCGATCATCGGACCCAATTCAGTCGAGGGGAACTGCGTCAACACGTCTCGCTGCCGACCAGCGCCGACGCCAGTGCCCACCGCACCGTCGACTCCGTTTACAGAGCGCCTGCAAAACGCATTGATCCTGCGACGTCCCGAGTGAATCACCCATGTTCCCGAGCCGCTAGACGGTAACACCACTGCTCGCCATGCCGGCAGGCCACGACACTGCGCCGAGCTCTCGATCGCGCGTTCAGCACCTGATCGACCGGCGTCGGGGTTCCGCCAGAGGCCCCGCACCCTACGACGCGGGCACGGCGCGGATCGTAACGCACCTCGGCCGCGCCTTAGAGCACGCGGCGGTATGAATGAGCCGGCAGCCTCCCAATCCCCTCTCCCTTTGGGAGAGGGAGATAGTCGCCTTCCCGGCGGCTCCGCCTTTTTGCTCGGTGCGTTAGATCGTGTGCTCACTCTAGATCCTATGCGGTACGACCAGTGAAGAGGCTATCGAAGACCATTGTCATACCCGAGGCGCCGAGTCCGATCTTTCGGCCCCTGGACAGATCTGAGATTGCTCCTACCCTGAGGCGTTACGGTATCGATTTTCCGTACATTCTCTATGTCGGATCCAGCGAGGCACGGAAGAACCTGGCTCGCCTCCTCGACGCGTTCGCCAGATTACTGCGCGGCGGGAGCAGGACGAAGCTCGTCATTGCTGGAGCGCACGACCGACAAGCAAGTCAGATCGCGCACACGATCGTGCACTTGGCGCTCGAGCACGACGTGCATTTCACCGGGCCGGTGCAGGACGAGGACCTCCCCGCCCTGTACTGCGGCGCGGCTCTATTCGTGTTCCCCAGCCTGATCGAGGGGTTCGGTCTACCGGTGATCGAGGCGATGGCCTGCGGCACGCCGGTCGTCACGTCGAAGACCGCCTCCCTACCCGAGATCACCGCGGATGCGGCACTCCTGGTCGACCCGCGCGATCCAGCTGCGCTCGCGGCCGCGATGCGCCAGGTTTTGGACGACCCGGTCCTCGCCCACGACCTGCGCCTACGCGGCCTGGCCCGAGCCCGAGAGTTCTCCTGGGAGCAGACCGCGCGACAAATGACCTCGATCTACGAGAAGGTTCTCGCGCAGAGGTCGGGGTGGTGAAGATCGCATTTCTTGACTTCGTTCTCGACCGGCGCCGCCCCGGGTCGAGCGGCCTCAGCGACATCGCCTGGAGTATGGCACGGCACCTGGTTCGCGAAGGGCACGAAGCGCACGTCGTCGGTCCCTACCCCGCCCCGACGTGCACCTCACCTGGTGTTACCGTTCACAGTTTCGCGGTTCCCCCCATAGGATACCGCAATATCATCGGCCATTGCCTGATTGTGCTGAAGATGCGACTGATCGTACAACGTCTCCAGGGGCTGGATGCCATTCACGCGCCGGAGTATCTCTCCACGGGCATGATCGCTCCGTCGAGCAAGGTGCCGGTCACGCTGACGACGCCGGGGAATATCTATGAGCGAATAGCCCATGGCAATCCGTATGACTGGTCGACAACTCTGGTTTATAAGCTCGCCGCGCGCTCGTCCGCCCGCTGGTGCACCCTCGTTCACGCGATCAGTTCCGACCAGGCGCGCTGGTGGCAGGCGATTGGTACATCTCCTGACCGTGTGAGCGTCTTCCCGCTCGGTGTGAGCTTCGAGCTCTTCCACAGGCGTCCGCGCGCACGAGCCGTGCTCGGATTACCTCCGAGCGATGCCATCATCCTCTACGTGGGGCGCCTTTCCCGAGAGAAGAATGTCCCAATCCTGCTCGAAGCCGTGGCGCGGCTCGCGGCGAAGAACCGCAACGTCCAGCTGCACCTCATCGGCACCGGCCCCGAACGCACGACCCTCGAGCAGCTGGCCCACGATCGGTCGATCGCTGATCTGGTCCACTTCGACGGGCACATCCCTTTGGATCTCCTTCCGTACTGGTACTCGGCGTCCGACGTTTGTGTCCTTCCGTCGACGAGCGAACCTCTCGGTCGCGTCATGCTCGAGGCCATGGCCTGCGGAACAATCTTTGTTGGCGCCGCTGTCGGGGGAATCGTCGACCACGTGCACCACGGTATCAATGGCTACCTCGTCGCACCCGGCGATGCAGAACAGCTCTCTCGGATCCTCGACCAGGCCCTTCACGACGATGACGCCGCGCGCCGAATTCGCAAGCAAGCCGTGTGCTACGCCCGCGAGCATTTCGATTGGACGGCCATCGTACGCCAGTACCAGACCGCCTTTGAGAGGGCGATTCGATGATGCGAAGCTGGTCAGCTCGTTTTTGCGCCTCGGGTCGCGCTGGTACCGACCAGCCGTCGACGGCCGTAGCGTGGCCTCTCGAATACCGGTTTGCCTTCGACCTCGCGGCAGCCACGCTCTTTGGACACGCCGCCTCGGTCCCGCGTACTGCCCTCCTGGCGTCGGCGCCCAGCTTCGTCTCCGAGTGGCTCCTACGGGCCGCGGATCCGCCCACGATCATCGCCGACTTCGAGCCCGTCGAGACCACGGTTCGACTGATCGCGGCGGCGCGAATGACGACGGCGCGCGTCGTCGAAGCCAAGGAGCTCGGCGACGCTCCCGGGCCGTACGGGCAGGCACTGACGGGCGTGCTGTGGGCCTCTCCTCGCTCTGAGACATGGCGTGCCCTCGTCGGGATGCTCGATGGAATGCTCGAGACGGGCGCACGCGCAGTGATCCTTACTGCTGGCCCTCTCCGGCCCCTTCTTGCAGCTATTCGTCGTGGCTGGCGACCGGGCGAGCCCCGATACCCGATTCGCGACATCGACCGCGAGATCGGACGTCGCGGTTTCTCCCTGGAAGAGACCTTTACGATTGGTGGACCCGAGGCGATTCGCTGGTCGACCCTGAGCCGCGTAGCTCGATTGCTCGGGCGCTCCGATCTGATCGACCGCTACGAAGCCGGCTACCAGTTGGCTCTGGCGCCCCGGCGGGGCCACCGAGTGGGAGTAAATACGGTAATCGTCGCGCGTAAGGAGGGCACCGCGACGTGATCCATGTCGTTCTCTCGACTGTGAGCCTGGCAGTGGCCCGACTTGAGTGCTGGCTCGAGTCCATGCGCACGCCAGGCGGCTACGGTGGTCCGGTGGTTCACTGGTGGCAGGATTGTCTCGCCTTCTGTGGCGCCGGGCTCGATTGGCGCTACGAGGGGATCATCGCCGGGTATCTTACGCTGTTCGAGCGGACCGGACAGGAGGCGTGGCTGGAGAAGGCACGGCGCGCCGGTCAAGACCTACTCCGTGGACAGCGCCCTGACGGTCACTACCAGTGCTCCTGCTTCGAGCTAAATCCTGGCATCGGCGGCACACCGCACGAAGCGGCGGCGGACATCGGCTTACTCCTCCTCGCGCGCGTCCTGCGAAAGCAACGACGTGACGACTGGGAGCCCTACCTCCGCGCGGCCGAGAGAAATCTGCGAGATTTCTACCTCCGGCGCCTCTGGTCCGAATCAGAGCAGAGATTTTATGACGGCGTGCAGCAGCCCTCCTTCGTGCCGAACAAATCGGCGACCCTGATCGAGGCGCTCTGCCTCGTGGCCGATCTCACGGGCAATGATGAGTGGCTGCATCGCTACGTTCGGCCAACCGCCAACGCGATCTTGGAGCATCAGGTGACGTCTCCGGGGAATCGGCTCGACGGAGCCATCGCTCAGAACTCCCTCGGACGCCAGACGATCCACAAGTACTTTCCTTACTACAACGCGCGCTGCGTGCCGGGACTGGTCCAGGCCTATGACCATCTCGGCGACACGCGTTACGTCGAGGCAGCACTCAAGGCCATGGAGTTCGTGGCGCGCCACCGCGACCCGCTTGGTCGTTTTCCCCAGGTGCTTTATGCAAACGGTACAGTTAACCGCTTTCCGCAATGGATCGCCGCCTGCGGGGACATTCTCCGGGCGGCAGATCTCCTTCGGCCGTACGGGCTGGACTTTCCCGCCGAACCGACGCTCCAGTGGATGCTGAACGCCCAGCTCCCAAACGGCGCATTCGCGGTCGCGAGCGGCTTCGCCAGCCAGATCTCCCAGGTCGAGCCCGGCTGCACTCCGGATGCTCGTGATCTGATGCCAGTCGTCGGCTGGAACGACAAGATCTTTCGCTACCTCGCGGGCAAGGTCGCGGAGCTTCCGACCGACGTCGACGGTCCCGAGCCATTCGAGACTGCCTGCTCGTGGCGGGGAAGAGAAGCTCTCTTCGCCGAGGATCCGCATTGTCTGCGGATCCTGGCTCGAGGACGAGAGCGGGGCGACCTCTATTTCTGGCACAAGGGAGCCGCGTGGGCTACCGTTTCGCCGATGGGAAGCGCATGAGACAAAACAGCCGTGAGGGGGCAGCGCCCTGGCATCTGGTCGTCCTGCTCGGGCTGCTCGCCAGTGGGGTCTACAACCTGTGGCGGTGGCGAAGCGATCGCTGCCTGGTTGCCAAGCACCTGCGCCGGTCGAGTCCGCCGCCTCCAGACCAGTGGCGCTCGGCGCCGCGGGTGAGCGTGCTGGTCGCAGCGTGGAACGAAGCCGATCATATTGATCGCCACGTCCGGAGCTTCGTCGGGCTCCGCTATCCCAACCGGGAGCTGATCCTCTGTGCAGGAGGTACCGACGATACCTACGCGCGGGCTGCACACTGGACGGGTCCGCAGGTGAAAGTGCTGGAACAATGTCCGGGCGAGGGAAAGCAGCGGGCATTGCGCCGCTGCTTCGCCATCGCCAATGGCGAAGTGATCTACCTCACCGACGCTGATTGCGTGCTTGACGACGATTCGTTCGAGCGTCTCGTGTTTCCGATTGCCCAGGGGTTGGAATCAGCCTGCTCCGGTAGCTCTCGTCCGTACTCGGAGCTGTCCCGACATCCTTTCGTCGTCTCGCAGATCGCCTCGCAGTGCTACAGCGCGCTCCACTCCCCGCTCTACGCGGCAGGTTTACTTGGCCGGAACTGTGCAGTTACCAGGGAACTGCTCCGGCAGTCGGGTGGGCTCGACGCACCTGCGCCGACCGGGACGGACTACGTTCTCGCCAAGTGTCTGGCCAGGGCAGGCGCCCGGATCCGCCAGATTCCCGACAGTCGGGTCCAGACGGATTATCCGACAACGGCGTCCGAGTACCTTCGTCAACAGCGGCGCTGGCTCCGCAATGTGGTCGCGCGCGGCAAGGAGTACGGCGCGATCGACGAGGTACGGAGCTCGCTATTGACGTCTGGTGTCGGCGTCGCGATGATCACCCTTCCCTTTCTGGCGCTCGTCATCGGACCGATGGCGCTCGGCCTGTGGGTCCTCCTTCTCGGGCATGCCTTCCTGGGGCGGATTCGCTACATGTTCGTGGCCCGAGCCTATCAGGGTCTGCCGATCACTCCTGGCCAGATCGGCATGATCGTGCCGCTATTGATTCTCGACTTCGTGGCCTGGGCGCGACCGCTTCTCGATTACGTTTTCAAGAAAGGGCAGGACACCTGGTAATGCGCGTGGCGCTGATCGCGAAGCCGGACGCGGCTGGTACGGGGGTGGGACGTTATGCCACGGAGCTGGAGCGGGCACTGCGGGCATTGGGGCACCAGGTGGTCGTGGTCCATCCGGTCGTTCCAGTTCCCGTATGGCTGGCGCGTCTACTCCGTCGCTGGCTTGGGATCGACATCGAGGCATTCCTCCAGAATTACCCGGTCTGGATTCGCTACCCCGACGCCGACGTCTATCACCTCACCAGTCAGAACCTGGCTTCGATCATGCTCTTCCACCGCCCGCCCGGCAAGACCGTGGTGACCGTTCACGACATTATTCCCTGGCTGGTTCGGCACAATCCCGAGCTACGCGTCTATCGGCACTGGTTCGACGCGATGTTCGATTACCTGACCCTGCGTGGCCTCAAACGCGCGGACGCGCTGGTGGCAGTCTCGGAGTTTACCGCGCAGTCGCTGATCGGGGTCGTCGAATAGGCGCGCGGCTCGGGAAGGCGGCACACGTCACTCCTTTTCATCTACGACTGCCCGGACCGATTTCCGGCTGGTGCGTCGCGCGGCAAACCGTGCCGCGTCGTCCGAGACGATGGCACGCCGTGACAAACCGCCTGCGTCCCAGTCGAGCCACCTGCCAGCGCAGGTGCTCGAAAGCGGCGACGGTTTGCCCGAACTTATTCCTCGCGAGGACACGGGGAGTGCAATGAGCCACGAATCGACGGATCCAGGCCCGTTGGCGAAAGAAGGCTGCGAACGCTGTGGAGCGCCCTGGGATCCCGGGCTGCCGAGCGATGCGCCCTGCCCGGTGTGCTCCCGCTCGGGACACCCGGCACGGCTCTTTTCGCACCTGCGCCCGGACGATCGGCAATCACTCCTCGCGGCCGTCGGGGGCATTGGAGCAGTCATCTGCGCCTTCATGGTCGTGGTGCTCCTCGAGGCTGTCTCGAGCTTGCCGCGCCCCCCTACGACTGAGGCCCCGGTGGCGACCCCGGCTCCCGGATCCTCTCCCGCGACCTGGGCAGGCACGATCAATAAGGTTCACGTCTGGGTAACCGTCGTGCCGCGCGGACACACGATCTCCACGGACGCGCGCCAGCACGAGCCCTGGTGGCGGTGGGGCAACACCTCAACAGATGCTTACCTGTTTGCCGCGGGCAGCCCCGACCGCGTTCTGCTGATTCTCACCTTCGATACCCGCGCAGACGGATCTCCCGAGGCACGGTTCTATCTGAATCAGATGGGAGCCAAGCCGGTGGATTACTCTCTCGACGGGACTACACTGACCGTCCGCACCGCTGGCGGACGTCCGACCCTGGTGATGCACCCGGACCACGGGGAGTGGCTCGTCGATGGTCAGGCAAACTATGATCTGACACTGCTCCTCTACAATTCGATTGCCGGCGTACCGCCGGCTCCGTCGCCAGAGGGTGACGTCCCCGATCAGGTGATCCACGTCGGAGGTCAGCACCCGGCCATCCCCGATTGGCAAACCCAGCAAGTGCTGCGTGATCCCTTCCCGAATCGCGGTTACTCGCGCTTTGCCGCGTCGTTGCGCATGGTTGATAGCCCACCGTTCAAGGTCGCCGCGCCGGTCTTTCCAGATTTCCCGTACTTTGGGATCGGTGATGGAAAGATCAACTGGTTCGAGGAGAATCCAAATCCTCTCTATCTCGACGCGACCCGACCGGAGTTCCACATCTTCTCGTTCACCGGATTCGAAACCGGGGGCTCGTACGAAATCTCGTCGCTCTCGCGGCCACCCCGTCCCGACTTCGAGGCTCCCTTTGCGTTTTACAATTTCGATCCGACCACGCGTCACGCCCAGCTGATCGTGCGTGCCGAGAGCTACCCGGCTGGCGACCCATTCGGACCTGCACCCACCAGCCGCCAGCGTTCCAGCTTCCGCTACTCCTGGACCGGCCCGGCCGTCGACCAGTGGCAGTTTTCGCTGCAGGTTGGCGGCTCCTTCCCGTACAGCCAGCAGATCGACATCGGCGGTATCAAGCTCTGGGGCGTCCCGCCGGGCGAGCTTCCCACCTGGGTCCTATCGAAAGCCTGGCCGGTCGTGACATTCGTCGAGGCGGTGAACGGGTACCCGGGCTCCGAGGGGATCTACTTTTACACCGTTCAGGGCCCAGGCCCGTGGCCCTGGCTCACCGGAGCGCGCGACCGTCCGCCGGATTACCTCGGAGAGCCGTATCTACTCCCGGACGTCAGGCTCTCTGACGCCAGCGGCGAAGGGCTGCCGCCCAGCTTCCGTGGAGAGTACATCGCCGATAACACCCACCGGATCGGGCTCTACCTGAGCCCGATCGACAATCGGGTTCACCTCGTCGACGCTCAGGGCGGGGTTTGGAACCTGGGGAGCTCACTCGTCCTGCGCGAGCACAACCTCGACGGGGGGGCATACGTCGATGCCTGGACGCTCGAGCGGGTGCCCCGACCGGCGGCAGCTGGTGATCCGCCAAGGGCGCTGCCAGGCACGGTCGAGCAGGCCCTCTATGCGCTGGGCAGGTATGTTATCTATTCCGGCCCGGAGGGCGTCAAAATCCATGAGCTCGCCGATCTTCCGGCAAATCTGCCCCTGTCCCCTCCGTCGGATGTGGCGAGCTGGCGACAGTTCAATCAGCAAACGGCGCCATATCTGAAGCAGCAGCGGGATCCGCGGAACCTCGCAAGCTGGCTGACCGCCCTTCCCGGCAAGACGTTGACAATCGAGGGTGCACAGGTCTCGGATGTACGGTCCACGCAAGGCGGCTACCGCTTTGAGCTTGCCCTGCAACACGGCTTTCGAGCTCACGGCGATGCCGTATTACCGAGCTGGCAGAGCCTTCAGCCAGGACGTTGGCTTGTTCGGCTCGATCAAGATATCACGGTGCAGTCCCTGTCGGCGTCCGGCGTCGTTCTGTCTCTGGGTATGATCCCCGATCAGTACCCGCAGACCGGCGAACCAGTACAGCTGCGTATCGAGGTGACGGCAACCGGCCTCGCCGATATTCCCGACGCTACGCTACGAATACGCGCGCAGCACGGCACCAGTTCCGATGACCTCGCCGACGAAACCATCGACGTGCTCGCCGGTCGCCCTGCCAGGACAGCGTTGATCTGGCAGCCAAGCACCTCCGGCCGGTGGAATGTCGAGGTGCTGCTCGAACGGCCGGGTGGAGAGATCCTCGCCCAAGCCTCGCGTCCGGTGACCGTCTCCAACGGTCCGGCGACGGAAGAGAGAACAGTCCTGGCCCTGTCGGCCCCTAGTCGCTGGCAGGTCGGGGCACTCGCGCTTCTGATCGTGGTGCCCGTGATCATCTGGG
Organism: Chloroflexota bacterium; assembly: GCA_902810745.1. GTDB lineage: Bacteria > Chloroflexota > UBA6077 > FW602-bin22 > CADDYW01 > CADDYW01. The sequence goes on from CADDYW010000008.1 coordinate 53,569, forward strand.
TTCTCCTGCTGCCAATCCTGGGCGATCGTGGCCCGAGAGAGCCATCGCCGCGGGCCACGCTCAAGGGCGATTGAGGATGCTCGCGGGCCTGGTTCTGCGGTCGCTTCAGCATTGCCAGGCCCTTCGGCGGCTGACGCCCGTTCCTCGAATTCCACGCGAGCTGGCGACGAAGTAAGGAGGGAGGTTGGGAGATGCAGAGTGAAACCACGCTGGATCACCGGAGCTACTGGCAGGGAAAACGCGTTGTTGTCACGGGTGGGGCTGGATTTCTCGGAACCTACGTGACCCGTCGTCTGTGGGAGCGCGGGGCCGAGATGGTCTTCGTGCCTCGAAGTAAGGATTACGACTTGCGCGACCGCGACGCGGTCATTCAGATGTACCTGGACGCTCGACCTCACGTGGTGATCCACCTGGCCGGAACTGTCGGCGGAATCGGAGCCAATCGTGCGAATCCGGGCAAGTTCTTCTATGACAATCTGATGATGGGCACTCAGGTCCTGCACTATGCCTGTCTCTACAGCGTCGAAAAGGTAGTGGCGATTGGAACCGTCTGTGCCTATCCCAAGTTCACTCCGGTGCCGTTCCGAGAAGAGGACCTGTGGAATGGCTATCCGGAGGAGACGAATGCACCCTACGGTCTGGTCAAGCGGATTCTGCTCGTCCAAGCGCAAGCCTATCGCCAGCAGTACGGGCTCAACACAATCTACCTGTTGCCGGTCAACCTGTACGGACCGCACGATAACTTCGATCCGGCTACGTCTCACGTGATCCCTGCGCTGATCCGCAAATGCGTCGAAGCGAAAGAGCAGGGTAGCGATCATATTGTCGTCTGGGGAACCGGGCGTGCGACCCGGGAGTTCCTGTACGTCGACGACGCGGCCGAGGGTATCGTCCTGGCAGCCGAGAGACTGAATACGAGCGAGCCGGTGAATCTCGGCTCCGGCATGGAGATCAGCATCCACGACCTGGCGACCTTGATCGCCCGGCTGGTCCGATTCGAGGGGAAGATCATCTGGGATCCCGACAAGCCAGATGGCCAGCCACGGAGATGCCTCGACATCAGTCGTGCACGACAGCTCTTCGGATTTCAGGCGACGACGCCGTTCGAAGAAGGTTTGCGCAGGACGATCGACTGGTACCTGCAGACCAGGGAATCCCTGGGGCCGGGTCGGGCCAATGGAAGCGTTGCGCGGGTGACCGATGGTACGCGCGCCGCGACCCGCTGAACGAGCATGACGATGAGAACCTCCGGTGAGCCTGCCGATCGAGCCGCGGCGGTGATGGCGGCGTCGGTCACGCAGCTCCCAGATCGTCCCGTCGCGATCATCGGATCTAGGGGGATGTCGATCGTCGCGGCGCTTCGAGAGGTCTGGGATTATCGCGAGCTGCTCTACTTCCTTGCCTGGCGCGACGTCAAGGTTCGTTACAAGCAGACTCTGCTTGGCGCGGCCTGGGCGATTCTCCAGCCATTCACGACAATGGTCGTGTTCAGTGTCTTTTTTGGCTACCTGGCTCACCTGCCATCCGAGGGAACCCCGTACCCTATCTTCGCCTACAGCGCCCTGGTGCCGTGGACCTTCTTCGCGACTGCCCTGAACCAGGCGACCGGTAGTCTGATCGCCCACGAGCATGTCATCACGAAGGTCTACTTTCCGCGGCTCGTCCTCCCCACGGCCGCGGTGCTGGCCGGAGTTCCCGACCTGCTCATCGCCTTCACGGTCCTCATTCTCCTGATGCTGGGGTTCGGTATCAGTCCGACGGTCGCAATCATTGCTACCCCGCTGCTCGCGGGCGTCGCCTTGATGACGGCACTCGCGGCCGGACTCTGGCTCTCGGCCTTGAACGTCCAGTATCGCGACGTGAAATATGCGATTCCGTTCCTGATTCAGTGCTGGCTGTTCGCCACGCCCGTTGCCTACCCGAGTACGCTCCTGCCCGAGCCGTGGCGCACGCTCTACGGGCTCAATCCCATGGTCGGGGTGATCGAGGGCTTTCGCTGGGCCCTTCTCGGGACCACCGCGAGCTCGCCAGCGATGCTGGCCGTCTCGGTCGTCGTGACAACGCTTCTCCTCATCGGAGGCGTCTCCTACTTTCGGCGAGTCGAGAAGACTTTCGCCGACGTGGTGTAAGTGATGGGCGAAGTCGCCATCCGTCTCGAAGGGATTGGGAAACGCTATCGGCTCGGCGAGCGCGAGCCGTACCGAGCGCTGCGTGACGCTCTCGCCGAGGCGATCGGTAGGCCCCTGCGACGCCTGTCCATGCGCCCGCGTGCTGATACGGCGTCGCCGAGTCGGCCCTCACCGGATGACGGCTGGATCTGGGCCCTGAAGGATGTCTCCCTCGAGATCAGACGCGGCGAAGTGGTCGGAATCATCGGGCGCAACGGCGCAGGTAAGAGCACGCTACTGAAGATTCTCGCGCGCATCACCGAGCCGACGACCGGCCATGGAGAGATCCACGGGCGGGTTGGCGCCCTTCTCGAAGTTGGGACGGGCTTTCACCCCGAGCTAACCGGACGGGAGAATATCTTCCTCAACGGGGCGATTCTCGGTATGCGTCGGAGCGAGATTCGTCGCAAGTTCGACGAAATCGTCGCTTTTGCCGAGGTCGAGAAGTTCATCGATACACCGGTGAAACGGTATTCGAGCGGGATGTTCGTGCGGCTGGCGTTCGCCGTCGCGGCCCACCTCGAGACGGAGATCCTCTTGATCGACGAAGTCCTGGCAGTCGGAGATGCCGCCTTCCAGAGAAAGTGCCTGGGCAAGATGGGTGACGTGGCGAAGCAAGGGCGGACGATACCGTTCGTCAGTCACAACCTGGCGGCGATCCAGCGGCTCTGCGGGCGTGTCATCTGGCTGGATCAAGGCGTGGTCGTTGACGAGGGTCCTGCTACGAGCGTGGTCTCGCGGTACCTGCGCTCGGCTCTGTCGTCCCTCACCGAGCGCCTCTGGGATGACATCCGTACCGCACCCGGAACCGAGAAGGTGCGTCTACGCCGCGCCTGCGTCCGACCGGTGACTGGTCGGCCCGACGACCAGATTACGACCGAAACTCCGTTCGTCCTGGAATTCGAATACTGGAATCTCGAACCGGATGCTCACCTGAACCTGAGCCTGCATATCTACAACGATCAGAGCATCCTGGTCTTCAACGCGCTCCCGGTGCGTGAGACTACCTGGCGCGGCCGCCCGTTCCCGCGAGGCCTCTTCCGCGACCGCTGCTACGTGCCGGGAAATCTGCTGAATGACGGGGTGCACCGCGTCGAGCTCCTGATCGTGCGGGACGAGGCGAACGTCCTCTTCCAGTACGAAGATGTGCTGATCTTCGACGTGCACGAAACGGTCGGGGAGCGTGGCGCGTGGTATGGGAAGTGGGCGGGCGCCGTCCGGCCGATGCTCGACTGGACAACCGAGCTCGTCGAGACCGACGCGCCGAGCCCCCTGGCGTGCGGGGTTTTGAGCGGGCCACGATGAATGGATACGCACACGCACAGTACGCATCTGCGCTGACGCAGTTTGGTCGGCCCCGCCTCCTTCGTCGGTGTCGTGGCTGGATCCTTGAGCGTGAGATTCCCGGATCTCCGTACCGCGACGGGATGGGCTGCTATCCTCTGTTTGCGTGCGAGGACTGGTCTCAGCTCGCAGCTGACATTTCGGATCTCGCGGGAGACCTGATTAGCGTCGTGCTGGTCGCCGACCCGTTCGGCGCCTACGACCTTGCCCAGCTCACCCAGGGTTTTGACCGCGTTGTGCCATTCAAGGAGCACTTCGTCGTCGACCTGAGCTCTCCGCCCAGCGCATTCGTCTCCGACCATCACCGGCGGTACGCGCGCCAGGCACGAGAGCGAGGCGTCTCGGTCGACGAATGCGCCGAGCCGGTCGCATTTCTGGACGAATGGCTGAACCTCTACGCCTGCCTGATCGAGAGACACCGGATCGTGGGAATCCGAGCCTTCTCGCGCGAGGCATTCGCGGCTCATCTTGGCGTGCCCGGGGTCGTGGTGCTCCGAGCGGCTGTCGACACGACGACCGTCGGGGCGACGATATGGTACGTTCACGGAAACGTCGCCTACTACCATCTTGGCGCCTGGAGTAGCCTGGGATACCAGCTCCGCGCATCTTTTGCGCTGTTCTGGCATGCGATCGACACCTTCGCGGCGAAAGGCCTGCGCTGGCTGGATCTTGGCGGCGGAGCGGGAATCGCCACGAATGGCGACGATGGCCTGAGCCGATTCAAGCGTGGATGGGCCAACGGCACCCGAACGGCCTACTTCTGTGCTCGCATTTTCGACCGACACACGTACGATGCTCTCACGCGAGCACGTGGCATCTCCGAGACAGAGTACTTCCCGGCCTATCGCCAGGGCGAGTTCGCCTGATCCGTTGCTGGAATCTCCTGCCGATCCCGTCGCGGCGCATCGAAGCAGGCGGACCGATCGATCTGCTGCGGATCAGGACCGGCATTCCCCCGGCCACGCGGCACGCCAGAGATGATCACGCGACTGCGGTGACGAGAGACAAGGAGTAAGCACTGTGAAGCTCAGCCTCGACGATCTGCGGATTTTCGGCGGACCCCTGGCTTTCGACGAGACACAGCACGTGGGACGCCCGAACATCGGCAATCGTGATCGCCTGCTCGCACGCCTCGACGATCTGCTAGACCGACGCTGGCTCACGAACAACGGCCCCTACGTGCAAGAGTTCGAGCAGAGAATCGCCGATCTGGTCGGTGTCAAGCATTGCATCGCGACCAGCAACGCGACCGTGGCACTCGAGATCGCGGCGCGCGCGGCGGAGCTGAGTGGCGAGGTCATCATCCCCTCGTTTACCTTCGTCGCAACCGCGCACGCGCTTCAGTGGATTGGGATCACGCCAGTCTTCTGCGACGTCGAGTCCGAGGGCCCGAATATCGATCCGGACGCCGTGGAAAAGGCGATCACGCCCGCGACGAGCGGCATCCTCGGCGTCCACGTCTGGGGCAAGCCGTGCGGCGCCGACCGGCTCGGCGAGATCGCCCGTCGATATGGCCTGCGGCTCCTGTTCGACGCGGCCCACGCCTTCGGCTGCTCCTACCGAGGGCGTATGATCGGTAGCCTTGGCGATGCGGAGGTCTTTAGCTTCCACGCGACCAAATGCGTGAACGCGTTCGAGGGCGGAGCCATCGTCACCAACGACGACGGTATCGCAGCCAGGGCTAAGCTGATGCGCAATTTTGGGTTCGCCACCTACGATGTCGTAACCAGCCTTGGAATCAATGGAAAGATGACCGAGATCTGCGCCGCGATGGGCCTGACGTCGCTCGAAAGCATGGCGCAGTTCACCAGGATCAACTATGACAACTACCGCCAGTATCGCCGCGAGCTTGCCGATCTGCCTGGTATTACCGTGATGGCGTATGACGAGGGCGAGCAGAATAATTACCACTACGTCGTCATCGAGATCGACGAGCTGACGACTGGCCTCGGCCGCGATGCCTTCCACCAGATTCTGTGGGAGGAGAACGTGCGGGCCCGCCGATACTTCTATCCTGGCTGCCATCAGCTCGAGCCATACCGCTCGCTTCCACGCTACGCCGACCTCAGCCTTCCGAACACCGAACGCCTTACAGCCCGGGTCCTGTGCCTGCCGTCCGGCTCGGCGGTCACACCTGGGATTATCTCCGAGATCTGCCAGATTATTCGGCTCGTCGCCACGCACGGCCGCGAGATCCGCGAGCGACTGAGCAGCGGAGAATTCCGGACCTCACGCCAGCTCGCCGCGAACCTGACGGCCGTTTCTGGCCCATCGCACGCGTAGTGTCTTCGCGAGGGAGACGCTTCGGAGAGTGGCCGCGCGGAGCCATCTTCCCAGAGGCCAGCCCCTAACGACGCCCCTGGCCCTGCACGCGACGCAGCGCACCTGCCTCGATCCACGCTCAGCCACTCGACGGATCCAGGGATGAATGCACCACGGTCGATGTCGAACGTGAAAGTCAGCGTTCTGATGATCACCTACAACCACGTTCGTTTTGTTGCCCAGGCCATCGAAAGCGTTCTGGCGCAGAAGACCAGCTTCGCCTACGAGCTCGTCATCGGTGAAGATTGCTCGGTCGACGGGACCCGCGACGTGGTCCGGACGTATCAGGACCGCTATCCTGACGTGATCCGTGCGCTGCTACGAGACAGGAATCTCGGCATGATGGATAACCTGATCCAGACCCACTGCGAGTGCCGCGGCCAGTACGTCGCGCTGCTCGAAGGTGATGATTTCTGGACTACCCCCGACAAGCTGCAGGTCCAGGCAGACTACCTCGACGAGCACCCCGCGTGTGCGATCTGCTTTCACGCGAACTCTATCCAGTATGAGGACGGACGTCCACCACGCACCTATCTCCCACCTGGGCGGCGCGCGGAGTACAGCATCGAAGACCTCCTCGTCTCCGATCTCATGTACACCTGCTCGGTGATGTACCGTCGGGGTCTCTTCGGCGAGTTTCCAGCCTGGTTCCGTGACCTACCAATGGGCGACTGGCCACTTCACCTTCTCAATGCCCAGCACGGACAGATCGGCTACATCGATCGCGTTATGTCCACCTACCGCGTTCATCCGGGCGGACTCTGGTCTCGTCTTGGCCGGGTCGAACGCTTGCACTGGGAGATCCGCGCCTACGAGCTTTTCGCTCGTCACCTCGAACCAAAATACCGCCCCGCGATCCGATCAATGATCGGACGGCGCTACTATCGTCTGGCCGTCGAGCACGCATCGCGGGGCGAGGTCGTGCAGGCGATCGCCTGCGTTCGGAAGTCGCTGACCGCCTGCCCGTTGAACCGGGAGATCAGGGCTTCCGAGTGGGGCGGTCTGCTGCTCATTCCATTGAAAAAGGTGTTGCTGAGCCATGGCTCGCCAATCAATCGCCCAGGCAGCGGCTGAAAGCGGTCGCGGCGCTCGGGTGACGGTCGCAGGGAGACGAATTCCGACGAAGGAGGTAACGTTCCACCCACACTCGTTCGGCGATCCCGATGGAAGACTGTTCCAGTGGAAAGACGCTCTCTACCGTGGAATCAGCCATCGACAGGAGCCGTTGTTCTCGCGTCTGTTCGACGAGGGGCTGATCAGCGCGCTCGTCGAGCGCGGCTTGCTCGTCGAGTCCGAGGTAGCGCCGCTGATGCTGGACGGCTACGCCATGGTTCTTCGACATCGGTTGATTCCCTTCGTCTCGTATCCCGAGGAGTGGCCACCCGCGATGCTACGGGACGCCGCGATCGCCATTCTGGATCTCGCCGTCGAGCTTGCCGTCCGGGGCCTGAGTCTGAAAGACGGGCATCCCTGGAATGTCGTCTTCGACGCGTGCCACCCCGTTTACGTGGACATCACCTCCATCGTACCGCTCGACGATCAGCCGGTCTGGCCCGCGTACGACTCCTTCTGCCGATTCGCGTTCCGGCCGCTTCTCCTCATGGCTCGTGGCCACGAGCGAATCGCCCGGCGTCTCCTTCCTGAGCACGAGGGCGTCAGTGAATCGGAGCTCCGCGCGCTCACCCGTGGCTCGGGCCTGCCGCTCATCGGCCTGGCGCTGCGGCGGGTTGCGCGAGGCTACCAGACGATGCGCGTCCAGTCCATTGGCCGCCTGCGGTACCGCGAGCCTGATCCGCGGCAGCGTATCGCCTTCCTCAATCAAACACGCAAACAGATCGAAGCGATCACCTTTCCCGGCTCTCCTGACACCTTTCTCGAGGCGCTGAACCCGTTCGCGCACGATAGCTGGGCTCTGAAACGTCTCGAGCTCGAAAGAATCCTGGACGAGATCCACCCCGAATCGGTTGTGGACGTCGGAAGCGAGGCAGGGTGGGCCGCGAGAACCGCGGCACGCGCGGGAAGTAAGGTCATCGCCCTCTGTACGGACTCGCGCAGTGCCACGCAGCTCTACTACGACGCGCGGGGTAGTTCCCTCCCCATTCTCCCGCTGGTGATGGACTTCACCGACCCAACCCCCTCGCGGGGAATCGACGGTCACTGGGCTATCGCCGCGACTGAGAGACTACGCGGTGATCTCGTGGTGGCCTCGAGCAGGGTAGTCCGAAGGGCATGGGAGCGTGGCCTCACGGTCGATCAGATCGTCAACGGTCTCGCCGCCTTCGCACGCCGGTGGATACTGGTCGAGATCGGACCGGTCGAGCGTCACGATGGGCCGCTGCCGGTAACCGGCGACCGCCCGCCGTACACTGCCGACTCCTTCGCCGAATCGCTGCGCCGGCGCTTCAGTCGCGTCGATTCCCTGCCAACGCACCAGGAGGGACGGGTACACCTTCTATGCGCCACCTGAACGACACGACGGTGCAGGTCAATCGATCGCTCGCTGGGGCGGCTCCTGGTGAACCCGATGCCAGACCGCTTGTCTCGGCGATCATCATCTTCTGGAATGCCGAACAGTTCATCCAGGAGGCGATCGAAAGCGTCATTGCCCAGACGTACGATCGCTGGGAGCTCATCCTGGTTGACGACGGCTCGACCGACGCATCCTCCGAGATCGCGACCCGCTACGCCCAGCGCTACCCGGATCGCGTGCGATACGTCGAGCACGAGGGGCACCAGAACCGCGGGATGAGCGCGTCGCGCAACCTGGGCATTCAAAGAAGCCACGGCAAGTACATCGCCTTTCTCGACGCCGACGACGTCTGGCTGCCCACGACCCTTGCCGAGCAGGTCGCCTTGCTCGAAGCTCACCCGGAGGCGGCGATGGTGTACGGTCCGGTCGAGCGCTGGCATAGCTGGACCGGGGAGCCAGGGGATATCGCACGCGACCACGTCGAAAAGCTCGGCCTCGAGCCGAACCGATTAGTCAAGCCGCCGACACTGCTCGCCCTCTTCCTGCGAAATGAAGGTGCCAAGCCCTCTGGCCCGATGGTGCGCCGCGACGTCGTCGAGCGAGTCGGGGGGTTCGAGGAAACGTTCCGAGGCCGATACGAGGACCAGGTGTTTTGCGCCAAGATCTGCCTGGAATATCCCGTCTACGTCGCGGACCGCTGCTGGTACCGCTATCGCCGACATCCCGCCTCCTGCTGCTCGGCCGAGCGCGACGGTCAGGGCGACGTCGCGTATCGTGCCGCCAGGCTAAAGTTCCTACGCTGGCTCGCGGGTTACCTCGGGGATCGACAGGTTCAGCACCCCGACGTCCGCCGAGCACTCCGAAACGAGTTTTGGAGGATTCGCGCTCCGAGGATCTATCATCTCCTCGAGCTCGTCTATCGTCTCACCGTGCAATCGAGCCGTCTGGCGCGGAGCGGCGCGCGAAGGATGATTCCAGCCCCGATCCGGGCCTGGCTCTGGGCACGCTGGCGCGGAAACGAGTACGTTCCGCCGGTTGGCTGGGTACGCTTCGGAAGCTTGCGGCGCCTTACTCCCATCAGTCGCCGCTGGGGTTTCGATCGCGGTCTGCCCGTCGATCGGTACTACATCGAGCGCTTCCTCGACGCCCATCGCGCGGATATCCGCGGACACGTGCTCGAGATCGGCGACGATACCTATACGACCCGGTTCGGAGGCAGCCGGGTGACGAAGAGCGACGTGCTCCACGTTACCGATCACACGCCGAAGACGACGATCCTGGCGGACCTCACCTGCGCCGACGAGATCTCAAGCGACATCTTCGACTGCATCATCCTCACTCAGACACTGCCCTTCATCTACGACGTACGGCTCGCGGTGCAGACGATCTTTCGCATCCTGAAGCCCGGTGGAGTAGTGCTGGCAACCCTGCCGGGGATCACACGGATCAGCCGTTCAGACATGACGCGGTGGGGACATTACTGGAGCTTTACGAGCCTCTCGGCGCGACGTCTGTTCGAAGAAGCGTTCCCGCGCCCCGCTATCGCCTGTGAAGCTCACGGGAATGTTCTGGCCGCGACCGCGTTCCTGTATGGGCTTACCGCTGGCGAGCTGAGCACGCGCGAGCTTGACGAACACGATCCCGATTACGAGCTCCTGATCACCGTCCGCGCCGTCAAACCCGAGCAGGTGCCGTGAGAGTACCCGTTCCTGCCCTTGCGCGGCCGCTGGCCGCCGTCGTTCGTCGTCGCGTCTTTGGCACCGCGCTCATCTTGCTCTACCACCGTGTCGCCGACCTGTCGTCGGATCCGTTTCAACTCGCCGTCACACCTCGGCACTTCGCCGAGCACCTGGAGGTCCTTCGGGCAGTCTGCACGCCGGTCACGCTGGCCGACCTCGATCGAAACCCGATCACGGGGCGTGCCCCGCGACGCCCGATCGCGGTGACATTCGACGATGGCTACGCCGATATCCTGGAGCAGGCCAAACCTCTTCTCGAGCAGTTCGATATCCCGGCCACTGTCTTCGTAACCAGCGGCTACCTCGGAAGCGCGTCCGGATTCTGGTGGGATGAGCTCGCGGACGCGATCCTGGGGACGGCCATAGTGCCATCCCAGCTCGAGCTGATCACGCGGGAGGTGTGCGAAGCTCGGGAAGATCGGACCGAGAAGCAACTCGGAGAGGGCGACTGCTCTCATTCCTCCACGGCCACTCTGGTCGCCGACGAAGCGGCGTGGCGACAGCGGACGCTCGACTCGCTCTATCAGCATCTGCTGGCTGCTTCGGTCGCCGACCGAGACGCCGCCGTGAAGGCCATCCGCGCGTACGTCGGCGAGCAGGGGTGTCGGCAATCCTATCGCGTGCTTTCGGCAGCCGACGTGGTTACGCTCGCCAACGGGGGGCTGATCGACGTCGGCGCGCACACGGTCACGCATCCGCGCCTGGCTACGCTGGCGTTGGACGACCAGCGCAATGAGATTTGGAGAGGGAAGGCGCGTCTCGAAGAGGTGCTCGGGCGCCCGGTCACGAGCTTCGCGTATCCTCACGGCGCTTATTCGCAGCAGACAATCTCGCTGGTGCGTGAGGCCGGCTTCGAGCGGGCGTGCTCGACAATCCACGACGTTGTCTGGAGAGGGAGCGATCGCTTTCAGCTCCCACGTTTCCGTGTTCTCGACTGGGATGGCGATATGTTCGCTCGGCGGCTAGATGCCTGGCTCGGCTCCTGAGTCAGCAGCCCCGACCGCCCGTCAAAGCTCGAGTGAAATCGTCGATGAAGCACAATCCCCGCGTCTCGGCGGTCATCATCTTCTGGAACGCCGAGGAATTTCTGGCCGAAGCTGTCGAGAGCGTCTTCGCCCAGACGTATCCTGACTGGGAGCTTCTCCTCGTGGACGACGGCTCGACCGACGCAAGCACGGCCATCGCACGAGCCTACGCCAATCGATACCCCGACCAGGTCCGTTATCTCCAGCACGACCACCACGCGAACCGTGGCCGCAGCGCCTCCCGCAACCTGGGGATTCGCTACGCCAGGGGAGAGTACATCGCCTTCCTGGATGCCGACGACGTGTGGCTGCCGGACAAGCTGAGTCAGCAGGTCGCGCTTCTGGAGTCGCAGCCAGGCGCCACGATGGTCTATGGCCGCACACAACGCTGGTATAGCTGGACCGGTCGTGCCGAGGATGCGCTCAAGGATTACACACCGCCTCTCGGTGTACCGACGGATACGCTCGTGCCACCGCCAACGCTCCTGAGGCTCTTTGTTCGGCGGCAGGCGCCGACACCGTGCACCTGCAGTCTTCTGGTACGGCGCTCGGCGATCCTCCGCGTGGGCGGATTCGAAGACGCGTTTCCAGGGATGTACGACGACCAGGTCTTCTACGCCAAGATCTGCCTCCACGAGCCCGTGTACGTTTCGGAGACCTGTCTCGATCGCTACCGACGACACGCAGACTCCTGCCGTGCCATTGCGCGGCAGAACGGACAATACTACCCCGCGCGCGTTGCTTTCCTGACCTGGCTCGCAGATTACCTGCTCGCGTGCGACGTCGACGACGCCGATCTCTGGAAGGCAGTTCGCTCGGAGACGTGGCGTGCGCGTCATCCGTCGATCGCTGCTCGGGTCGATCGTTTCGCGAATCTCGCCAATCGGGCACTCCGGAAGCAGTCATGAGCGAGCGTGCGTTCTCCGCTGCCGTCGACTCTGGCCCGACCGCGCAATCGTCCACGCCGCGTGCCACTCTCCGAGCCGCGCGGAGTATCGTGCTCGGCTTCAGCACGACCCTGAGCCTCACCCTGAGACGGAAGATCAGGCGACTCCCGATCAGTGCGCTGACCGACGAATACGCATTCTCTTACGGTGCAGGCGGCTGGCACTACTTCCGCGCATTGCTTGCCGAGTATGACCGGCACCCGACCGTCGATCCACGGCGGACAACGTTCTACCAGTTCTTCCAGCACGAGCGTGTCAGGTCCGTTCGGTACCTCGAAGATATTCTCTTCTTCCACGATCGCGGCGGACGATGGGACGACGATGGCCACCACTTCTTCTTCGGGACATACCCGTGGGGCGACTGGGGCAAGACCGAGAGCACGGTCGGCGGCACGCCCTGGGGCTATTATTACGACCGGCTTCATCGTGCGCATACCCGTGATCTGTACGGCTATCGACGAAACCCCTGGTACGAGCCCGGCGACCCCTACCCTCTCGACGTCGAGTGGAAGCAGACCATTCGTCTCTATCACGCGCTTCGCAGGGGTTATTTTCCCCTGCTCCACGGCTCACTACCATCGGTCATCCTGCTCGTGCGACGTGATGGCCAGATCCGGGCAGTACGTCGGAACGGCAACCACCGACTCGCGATTCTCGCTCACCTGGGGCACCAGCGTGTAACCGTGTGGATTGCTCCCGATAGCGTCGAGGAGGTGCGGGAGTCAGAGGTCGATGACTGGTATTACGTCAAACGGGGCATCTGCTCTCGCCAGCACGCACTTGCCATCTTCAACGCCTACTTTGAGCTGAATGGCCGAGAACGCGTCGAAGCTCTCGGAATTCCGCCGGCCTACTGAGGTCAGGCATGCGAATCCTTCAGGTGAGTACCGCCGACGTCGCCGGTGGCGCCGAGCGCGTCGCGTGGAACCTGTTCCAGGAATACCGTCGAGCTGGCCACCAGTCGTGGCTCGCGGTGGGACGAAAGCGAACCGCCGACCCTGACGTCCTGCTCGTGCGAGAAGCGGCGCGGCCACACCTCGAATTATCCCCGCATCGTGTGCTCACGCGGGCGCTGGACCCGATAGCGGCCCACAGCGCCTCGGCGCGGCGGGTGCAGCAAATGGTCGCCAGGATGTTCAACCTGCCGCGGTGGCTGCGGTGGCAGCTGGGCCTCGAGGAGCTCGACTTTCCGGAGACGTATCGCCTGCTGAGTCTCCCGCCCGCGCGACCAGACATCCTCCACTGTCACAACCTGCACGGGCAGATCCTCCCTGGAGGAGGATACTTCGACCTCCGCGCCCTGCCGTGGCTCAGCCGCCGGGTGCCGCTTGTGCTCACGCTGCACGATACCTGGATGCTCACCGGACACTGTGCGTACACGCTGGGGTGCCAGCGCTGGCGAACCGGGTGCGGCCGTTGTCCGGATCTATCCATCTATCCGGCGATTCGACGAGACGCCACCGCCTGGAACTGGAAGCGCAAGCGCGCGGCGTACCAGGGCAGTCGACTGTACGTCGCGGCCCCATCCCGCTGGCTGATGGAGCAGATCGAGCAGTCGGTCCTGGCGCCGTCGGTGGTCGAGGGACGTGTTATCCCCAACGGGGTCGACCTATCGGTGTTCGGCGTTGGCAATCGCTCTTCGGCGCGCCGAGCGCTCGGGCTCCCCGATCCAGCGCTGATCCTTCTATTTGCCGCGAACGGAATTCGCCGCAATGAGTTCAAAGACTTCCCGACGGTGCGCGCTGCATTCGACCGCGTGGCCGCAATGCTTGCCGCTCGCCCGCTCCTCTTGATTGCCCTCGGCGAGGACGCTCCAAGCGAGTACGCTGGAACCGCGGAGATTCGATTTGTTCGCTACGAGCACGAGGCGGCGAACGTGGCACGCTTCTACCAGGCCGCGGATGTCTACGTGCACGCCGCGCGTGCTGACACGTTTCCCAACGTCGTGCTGGAGGCACTCGCCTGTGGAATTCCCGTCGTCGCGACGGCTGTCGGGGGCATTCCCGAACAGATCGAAGACGGACAGACCGGTTTTCTGGTGCCGGCCGGCGATCCGGAGGCGCTCGCCTCCCGAATCTTCCAGGTTCTGACAGACGACACTCTCAGGAGCGCGCTCGGGACTCGTGCCGCGGCGGAGGCCCGTGCCCGCTTCGGTCTAAGGCACCAGGTCCAGACCTACCTCGACTGGTACGCGTGCCTGGTCGACGTGCGCACGCGTACGGCGGCGAGCTCGGGGGTGTGACGTGCGTTGCCCATCGCTTTCCGAGCTACCACCTCCACCAGCCGGGATGCGCGGCTGGCCGTGGACAGAAGAAAGCCCCCGACTGCCCGACGATGGAACCTGGCCCCGCGTGAGCATTATTACGCCGTCGTACAACCAGGCAGAGTTCCTCGAAGAGACGATCCGATCGGTTCTGCTCCAGGGTTACCCGGACCTGGAGTACATCGTGATCGATGGTGGGAGCACTGACGGCAGCGTCGAGATCCTGCACCGCTACGCCCCCTGGCTCGCCGCCTGGGTCAGCGAGCCGGATCGTGGGCAAACCCACGCGTTGAACAAGGGATTTGCCAGGGCAACGGGTGAGATCTGCAACTGGATCAACTCTGACGACGCTCTTTTGCCTGAAGCCCTGGCGCACGTCGCTCGCGCCTACCGCGCCGCCCCGGGCCGCGCTGTTGCCGCTTCGGTTCTGAACTCCTACGAGATGGATGGTCAACCAGCCCGGTTCGAGCTCTGCGTCCAGGCCAACCTCTGCCTGGAGGCTCTGGTCAAGTACTGGGAAGGTCGCTTCGTCTTCCACCAGCCCGGCGTCTTCTTCCCGCGTCACGCCTGGCTCGAGGTCGGTGGGCTCGACGAGTCGCTCAGCTACGTCATGGATTACGACTTCCTCTGCCGCATCCTGACCCGTGTCCAGATCAGCTACCTCGAACAGGCCGTCTCCCGCTTCCGCCTTCATCCGGGCACGAAGACCGTCTCCCACCACCTGGAGATGTTCGTGGAGCGAATGAAGGTCTCTCAGCGCTACTGGGCGCGCGTTCCCGGCGTCGACGCGGGCGCGTTTCGCTCCTATGTGCTCGAGCACACGGTGCGTTACGCCGGAACCGAAGCACTGGCGGGTCACCCTGATCGCGCAGTGGCCTACCTGAAGACGGCGTTCGACGTCTCCCCGACAGGCACGCTGAGGGAGCTATTAGCTCAGCTTCACGCGGGTGTGCGGCGCCGGTTTTCGGCCACGAGAACCAGACAATCAACTCCGACAAGCCCACACCGGAGAGGTGCATGATCGCCGCAAGAGCTGACGAGAAGCGACGACAGGGTCGGTCCGACTATGCCGAGGTCGTGACCCTCGTGCTGATGGCGGTTTTGCTGTCGGCATACGCGCTGATTCGATACGGCGGGCGGTGGGGTGAGACGGATACGCGCGATTTCACCGCATCCATCCGCGCGCTGCTCGACACGGGGCAGCTTGTCCCCGGGTCACAGTACCACGTCTATCCCAACGGCTTTGGCTACCAGGCGCTCGCGGTCTTCCTCATCGAGCTTGGCGGAATCACCCTGTCGACGTTCCAGATCTACGGGGCGGCACTTCTGATGCCGTGGGTAGTGATTCCGGCCTGGCTTCTGTATCGAGAATGGACCGGCTCCAGTCGCGGCGCGACGTTAGCCACGGCGATACTCTTCATCCAGCCCGAGTTCCTCTTCCCCATTCTGCGGGGAACTCACGAGAAGTTCACGCGTGGTCTGATGCTGTGCTGTCTGTACCTCCTCATACGAAGTATCCGCTCGCGTCAGCGGCCGGAGCGATTCGTGGGGCTTGTTCTTGCCTTCGACGTCGCGGCCTTCGCTTTGATCACCTTCAACAACCTCTTCGGCTCTTCCTTCATCGCTGCGACCGCTCTTGCTCTCATCCTGACGTGGCTTGTCTTTCGGATCAATCGAAATCAATCACGTCCGACCGGCCGCGTGTTTCGGCGGCTCCTCTATGCCAGCGGCACGTCGATGATCCTGGGAATCCTCTTCACCGCCTACCTGTATCCACCCGCACATCACGATCTGCTGGTTGTGAAAGACATCTGGGGGCGTCTCGCGGCGCT
Organism: Chloroflexota bacterium; assembly: GCA_902810745.1. Lineage (GTDB taxonomy): Bacteria > Chloroflexota > UBA6077 > FW602-bin22 > CADDYW01 > CADDYW01. Next base: position 69,679 of record CADDYW010000008.1, read on the forward strand.
TTTGTTGAATAGCCGAACGACGCCATCCAACCCTTACGCGGTCGTCAGCATCGGCTGGATCAGCATTCCTGTCTACATCGCCGTCTCGATTGCCGACTGGATTCTGCTGTTCGGATCGTCAGCCATCTGGCTTTCCCAGACAGTCCGCTGGCTCCGCAGGGGATGGCAGCGCCTGGAGACGGATGCGCTGCTCCTTTGGGCATTCTACGGCGCATTCGCGTTCATGAGCGCGCTGAGCATCCTCGTCGACGTAAGCGGGGCCCTCTCGGGCAATCTGCAGCAGCGGATCTACCCGTCGTTCGCCATGGTCGCCGCGCCCCTGATCGCGAGGTGGCTCCTGGATTGGAGGCCGCGGGATCTCTCGTCGCGGCGCCTGGTTACTCGTGGTGTCTGGGCAGGTATGGGGGTTGTGGCGATTCTCTCCATTCTGAAGGCGACGAACGAGCCGCTGCTGAGCAACAAGTGGCTGTTCTACGAGCCTGGCGAGATGTACGCCCTGACCTGGGCCGATGCGAATCTCAAGGGTCGGCTGCTCTGGGTCGGCTACGATGAGCGTCTGCCGACTGCCTTCGACATCCGTACCGGGCTCAGACCGCTGAGTGTCGGGCTGATTCTCGACAGATCGCGGACCGACGTCCGGGACTTCCTGGTCTCCAGCGTGACGCGAGCGCGCGCTATTCGCCTGTCGCAGACTCTGCCCGTCCAGGCCGACGATCTCATCACCTTCGACGATGGTCAGACCCAGATCTTCCACCGTCGGCCTCACACGCCATTCCAAAGATGACACCTCGTGTCGGCTTCCTGAACTACGCGCTCGATCGTGCTCCGGGCGGCATTGGGCGTTACACGAGCGAGCTCACCCGTGCACTATCGCAAGAGGGGGTCTCGGTGACAGTGCTATGGGCGGGACGCGCTCGCGCATCCGGCGTCGTCGGCATGCCTGGTGCTGGTCTTCTTCCGGGTCTGCTGACCCTTGGCCAGGCGCAGATTGCCCTTGCCGCTCGCCATCATCGACTGGACCTTGTTCACGATCCGACCGGTTCGATGCCGCTGCTGCTGACCGGCGTTCGTCGCGTCGCCACCGTCCACGACGTGATCCCCTACGTCCATCCCGAGACGAGCTCGACCCTTGACCTCCTGATCTATCGACTCTGGCTCCCGCTCATCGCGCCCCGCCTCGACGCGATCATCACCGGCAGCGAGTATTCTCGGACCGACATTATTCGGTACCTCGGAATTGCGGCTGAAAAAGTGACGGTGATACCCGCCGCCGTCGGGCCCGAGTATCGGCCCCTTCCGGAAGAGGAGATCCAGCCAACGCTCGCCCGCCTTCGGATCGGGCGCCCCTACATCCTCTTCGTCGGATCGATCGAGCCTCGCAAGAACCTGGTGCGACTGCTGGAGGCCTTCTCTCGATTGCGCAAATGGTCGAAGCAATGGACTCTCGTCATCGTCGGAGCACGCAAGTGGAAGCACAGTCCGGTGTTCGAGATGGTACGGCGACTCGAACTGGAGCCATACGTGCGATTTACCGGCTTCGTGCCCGACGACGATCTTCCCGTCCTCTACAGCGGTGCCAGTCTGGTCGTCTATCCGAGTCTGTACGAGGGATTTGGACTGCCAGTGCTCGAGGCAATGGCCTGCGGAGCACCCGTCGTCGCTTCCAGCACATCGTCCCTGCCCGAAGTAGCCGGCGATGCGGCCCTCCTCGTTGATCCCTTCGACGTGGCTGCTCTTGCCGAAGCGATGCGAGAGGTGCTCTCCAATCAGGATCTCGCCGCACGACTGTGCGCACGTGGGCTGGCACGGGCGCAGGAGTTTAGCTGGCGGCGAACAGCTCGAGAGGTCGCGATCCTCTATGATCGCGTGCTGAACGGTAAGGAGATCACGGGGTGCTAGAAACACCAGCCGAAGAGGTCCGTCCGCGAAACCTGCTGGCCGTGGCGCTGCCGCGGTTACACGTCGATACCGATATTCGTCTGATCGTCGGGGGCGCGGTCATCCTGGCCTTCTTGCTTGTCCTCGGAGATCGATTGCCTTTCCTCGAGCCCGTACGACTGCTACTCGCCCTGATCTACGTTCTCTACATCCCGGGCTACTGTCTGACCGGTGCACTGTTTTCCCGATCGGACGACCTCGACGTGGTCGAACGATCGGGCCTGAGCATCGCCTTGAGTGTCGCGGTCGTACCACTGGTCGCGTTGACGCTGAGCGTCCTGCCGTGGGGCTTGCGACCGGCGACGATTCTGGTGGGACAGGTTGTCGTTTCCGTGCTCCTCGCGAGCATCTCATCCTGGCGGCGGTCCCGGCTCCCAGCAGAGATTCGATACCGTCCAATCGCCTGGGAATGGCACCCAGGATCCTGGTGGACCGTGGCCAGGTCAGCCGACCGTCGCGTAGTGGTGCTTTTCGTCGTTATCACTCTCGTCATTGGAGCGACGATGGTCATCCTGGCAGTACCACCGCCGACGAGCTACACCACCGAGTTCTATCTCCTCGGGGCAGGTGGTTCTGCCGATGGCTTTCCGGTGAGCGTCAGACCAAACGACCTCGTCACCGTAACCGCGGGGATCGTGAATCGTGAGCGCGATGCTCGGACCTACCGCGTGGAAGCGTGGGTAAACGACGGATGGAATCCGAGCCACCGCTCCCTCGTCTTCCAGAGCGGCGCAATCTCCCTCTCGCCCGGTCAGGTCCGGCAGATGGCGCTCTCCTGGCGGATGCCGTGGGCTGGCGACGATCAGGAGGTCGATATCCTCCTCTTCGTCGACGGCCATTCCGAGTCGTACCGACGGCTGCGCATGTGGATGAACGTCGGCGGCGACGGGACAAGCCGTCCGGCCGATGCTTCTCTCGTCTCTCCGCCGCAGGCGACCCTCCGCGCACCCCCGTAGTACACACTGATCGCAGTGTCCACGCGGCCACGCGTCGGTCGGTAGAGTGAAGATCGGCGTCGGCGGGGATGCTTGACCCTGGAAAACGCAACTGTCGATGAAAGAAGTGGGTACTGGTGGGAGAAGATGGCAGACCTTTCTCATGCAGCGTCGAAGGCCCGAGCGATCCGTGTCTTTCAGACGGGATCCTCTATTCTGGCGCAGCAACTGATCCGATTGTCGGCAGTGGCCGCGCAACGCGCGTTAGACCCTCCACGTCCAGACACCCTTGCCGCGCACACGGTCGTCCGACGTGGCGGGGTGGGAGCCTGGGATCGCGGCTCTGGCTATCGCGACGTTGCGCCCTGGATCTATCTATTTCTTCTGCTGGCTGCCGAGGTCACAGCCGTCGTCGTCGATGCCCGGCCTGGCATGATACTCGACGCGGCCAGTCTGCTGGCATTGATTCATCACGGTTCTCGCACGCGCGACGAGGACTCGCGGGCGCTGTTCTGGGCCCTGGCACTGGTGCCAGTCAGCCGAATTCTCAGTCTGTCGTTGCCCCTCGCGCGCCTGCCTGTACTGGATTCATACCTTGTCACCGGCGTTCCCATCCTTGGCGCCACCGCCATCGCGAGCCGAGCTATCGGCTACACTTGGGGCGATCTTGGGCTCTCCCCGCGATTTCGGGATCTCCCCCTGGCTTTGGCCCTCGTTCCGGTAGGTCTCACGCTGGGGCTGATCGACTACCTGATTCTTCATCCGGAACCTTGGTCGAGCGCCCTGACGCTACAAGCGGCCTGGCATCCTGCCCTCGTCCTGATCGCGATGGCGGGCTTTGGCGAGGAGGTCGTCTACCGTGGCCTTCTCCAGACCAGCGCCACGCAGGCGCTGGGTCGCCGGGGAATGATCTTCGTCGCCATCCTGTACGCTTTCATGAACGTCGGCTACCGCTCGCTGCTGCATCTTGCGTTCGCGTTCGTCGTGGCACTCGCCTTCGCAGCTATCGCCTGGAAAGCCCGCTCAATTCTCGCGGTGATCGCTGGGCACGCGAGCCTTGCCGTCAGCCTGCTTTTGATCGCTCCATTCCTGCCCGCCCCGCAGAGCTATGCTCTGGTGATGATCTTCGCGCTGCTGACCGCGACCGTGTTCTGCATGGTCGTCGCGGCGGTGATCTTAACACTCGCGCCCCTCGGACGCACTCCAGCGGTACTCTTGCGCGGGCGGCTGGCGATACCGAACGCATCGCGTCAGGTAGGGTCCACGGGGATCAAGATAGAAGGAGCCGCCACCCGACAGCCCCTCAGTCGCGGGATACCTCTGGCTGCACCTGCGTTCGCCGCGCGCATTCTCCTGGCACGCGAGGTGTCCTATCAAGGACTGTTCCGATCCGTTGTGCGCGCTGCGCGACATCTCCTGCAGCTGCTCGCGCTCGCTGTTGAGCACGGGGCTCGCGGCAGTCGTCGGCTGCTCGCCTTGACACGGGACCCGGATGCCATGGCTCGAGTTGCCGCGCGGCTTCGCGCTCCCCGCTGGCGAAGCGACTTGCTCGAGGTTATCCGGACTCCGGATCTCTGGCTGGCGGTCGCGCTGGTACTGGGCAGAGACGTTCAAGAGTGGGTACGGCGAACGATGGCGGCACGACCCTGGCAGCCCGCGGTCGAGCTCGTACGCGCGATCTGCCGATTGGCGGTAAGCTCGGTGGACCGCGCTCTGCAAGAGACACGTCGAGGTGGAGCAGAGACCGCAGCTGCCCAGGGACAGAACCTCGTCACACTCGCGTCGCCAGCTATTCGGCTGATGGGCCTGACCGCCTCGGAGCTAATCGAGCACGGAATCGATTGCATCGACGCAGGGCGAGCAGACGAGGCCTACGTTTACTTCTCCAAGGCCGTCGAGGTCGATCCGGAAAACGTTCGCGCCTGGTTCTGGAAGGCGAAGACCGGGCGGACGCTCGACGAAATTATCTACTGTCTGGAACGTGCTCTCACGCTGGACCCCGGTAACCGCATGGTCGCGGCCAATCTCGCGCTTTTCCAGCGTCGACGGCGAAAGTGGCAGGAGTTCAGCGAGATCTGAGTGTCGACGGGTCTACCCGGCCTGTAGCAGCGCGGCGGCGGTGATTGCTACGAAGGCGACTCCCAGGGGAAGGATGCCAATGCTCACCCCGCGCGCGAGAAACCGAGCACCGGGGCTCAGCGCCTCGTCGACGAGCTCCGTTTCGACGAGCAGCACGAGAAAGGTAGCAGCAACGACGAGCGCGAGGAACTGTGCGAGGCCAGGGCTAGACGCGCTCGCGGCAACGCTGGCAATGGTCGAGGGAGTGACGAAGGTGACCACTGATCCTCCTCGCTCCGACGTTACGATCAGCCTACCGCAAGACAGGACTGATGTCAAGCGGTCGTTCGGGCGTCCTCCGGTAGACCGCGCGCGGAGCGGTAGCGCGCGTCAGGATCAGATAGCACTTCCCAGCAGGAACGCGAGCAGGACGATGCTCCTCCTTGGTCACCTTTATGAAACAAGCCGCGAAGACGATGAAAAGTTCGGGTGAGGAACTGAAATGTCGGTCAAACGCAGAAATGCTCGTCCGCGCGTCGTGGTCATCGGCGGTGGGACGGGCTCGTACGTCGTTCTAACCGGTCTCCGGCGCCTCGGCCTTGCGCCCACGGCCGTGGTATCGATGGCTGACTCCGGTGGAAGCTCGGGTCGCCTGCGTGACGAGTTCGGACATTTGCCGCCCGGGGATGCCCGCCAGTGCCTCGTCGCGCTGATGCCGGACGACTACCAGAGCCTCCTGCTACGCCAGCTATTCACCTATCGTTTCGATCGCGGGGAAGGATTGAGTGGCCACACTCTCGGTAACCTCTTCCTGACCGCCCTTAGCGAGCTGACCGGATCGCTCGAGCAGGCGATTGCCGTCGCGGCACAGCTGCTAAAAATCCAGGGGGCTGTCGTACCGGTCACACTCGGTCGGAGTACTCTTTGCGCGCGGCTTCAGGACGGCTCGACCCTCCAGGGAGAGGCCGCGATCGATCAGCGCGACGACGCGAGCGTTGGCATCGATTACGTCTACCTGGATCCGCGCGTGTTTATCAATCCGCAGGCCAGACTGGCAATCCACGAGGCCGATCTCATCGTTCTCGGACCCGGCGATCTCTTCACGAGTGTTATCCCCCCGCTCCTGGTCGACGGCGTGACTGACGCCCTGCGAGAGAGCTCAGGACGCCTGGTCTACGTTGTGAACGTGATGACGAAGCGCGGTGAGTCGGATGGCTATCGTGCCGACGACTTTGTGAGGACGATCAACGAGTATCTGGGCGCGGCCCGCCTGGACACCATCGTCGTCAACACGGGTATCCCGACCGAGCGTGTGCTTGCGCGGTATGCCCAGGCGGGCCAGCACCTGGTTGGCTGTGACGACGCATCGTTTCCCCCCGACGTCCAAGTTATCCGAGCAGACCTGGTAACGACCGGCCTGCTCGTACGCCACGATCCGGACCGCCTCGCGACGACCCTTCTGAGTATCCTCCAGGAGCCCCGCGCGCCGACCTTGACGCCCACACGGGCGGATAATCATCGTGCGCAGTCGAAGGTCCTGTCGACCGAGCGCTAGGGAGCAGTACGCGGCGTCGCTTCTTCGGGAGTGATTGCCCCAGACCTGCAGCCACTAAATCAAGTCGAGCAGCAATTGACCATTTCGCGGTTCCACGAGCAGCGACGGAGGTGCCGCCGATGCATCCGATCGCGCATTTCCGCAGAGCACGGGGCTGGACGCAAGAGGACCTTGCCAGGCAGACCGACGTCAGCGTCAACACAGTTCGGGCGTGGGAGCGAGGCGCGATGCCACGCGCGGCAAACTTGCGCAAGCTCTCCGCGCTTTTCGAGATCGATCTCATTCGCCTTGCCGATACGATCATTAGCTGGCAGCGCGAGCCTGATGTCCCGCCGGGAAGGGAGAGACAGCGCGCCGATGTGAGAGTCCCTCCGCGATGACCCGATCGAGGGGCTAACGCGATAGAGAGCGTACGGGTCGATCTCCGACTCCACACGCGCCACGCCTCGATCACAAGCAGGCGCTGATCCTGCCTGTAGCTATCCTGCACCGCCACGAAACGCCGCCCACGGAAGATTTTCCGGGCGGCGTTTGTGTTTCTCCGCCAGCGGGTGTGCTAGACCAGGATGGACCTGATATTGCCTGGGCGCCCTGCCGCTCCAGCAAGAATACGAGATCCCTGACCTCGGTCGGCGCTCGCGTCGGTTGACGCGTGGCAGCACGTTGAGTAGCATGCCTCGGTCAGGTGGAAAGTCAACGTGGGGCTCTGGCGATAACCGAACGAATGTGGACGTTGCGAGGCGGCCGTGGCCACGGGAGAATGCAGTGGCTGCCGACCCGAAGGACCGCGCTCGGGGCGAGTGTTGTCGCCATCCTCGTCGTCGCCGCCGCGCTCAGGTTCGTCTGGCTCGACCGTTACCCTCCAGGCTGGCACCACGATGAGGCCCTCATGGGCGTGATGGCCGGAGAGGTCTACCGTGGCGACGAGCGACCGATCTTCTTCCGTCAGTACCTCGGGCAAGAGCCGCTTTACATCTATCTCAGCGCGGGCATGATGGCGCTCCTGGGCGGAAACCAGGATATTCTTCCGCTCCGCCTGACCTCGGCCACGGTGAGTGTGCTCACCGTGGTTCTGACCTTCCTTCTCGGACGCCGCCTGTTCGGCACCCGCGTCGGAATGCTCTCCATGGCGCTGATCGGCGTGTCCTTCTGGCAGGTGATGTCCGGTCGGAACGGCTACCGCTCGGTCACCCAGCCACTGCTCGAGGCAGTCACGGCCTACTTTTTCGTCCTGGCACGTGAGCAGAGGAGCCTCACCTGGTACGCGCTGTCCGGCGTCGGCCTCGGCGCGACCCTCTATACCTATCTTGGTGCGCGCGCCTTCCCGGCTGTCTTCGTCGCTTTTGCCATCTGGCTCCTCGTCCGGGGCGCAAGACCAAAACACGGCGACGTGCTCAGGATTGCGGCGTTCTCCCTGGCTGCCGTCCTCGTCGCCGCCCCACTCGCCGCGTTCTTCCTTACGAACCCCGGCACCTTCTCCGCGCGCATGGAGCAGGTGTTCATCTTTCGGCCGCAGGTCAGCGGCGGGCATCCCTGGCGGCTCCTGCTGGACAACACCGAAAAGATGCTCAAGAGCTTCACCCTCTCCGGCGAGCCGATGTGGCGCTACAACATTCCCGGGCGCCCGATGTTCGTCGGCGCAATCGGCGTGGCATTCTACGCTGGCATCGCCGTGCTCCTCCGTCGACTCTGGCGCCGCGATGACTCTGCTGCTTTTACCTGCATCTGGCTCGCAGTAATGTTCTTCCCCAGCCTGCTGTCGTGGGACGTCGGTGCGTATACGCTTCGCGCCATGGGTCTCGTGCCCGCCGTGTATTTCGTCCCAGCGCTCGGCCTGGACTGGCTCTGGCGACAGATCTCTGCGCGCCCGAGGCTGGGATCACGCGTTGCCAGTGCACTCGTGGCCTTGCTGTTACTGATCGACGCGGGTTGGACGGCGCGCGACTACTTCGTCGTCTGGGCGACGAGCTTCGGGGCATCCTGGGAGGACCACGCTGACGCTGTCGCCCAGGCTCGTTTCCTCGATCGGGTGGCACAGCCGGGCCGGGAGGAGATCTTCGTCGCGAACGAGTATTATCACCACCCGACGATCGCTCAGATTGCGCGGCCGGTCTACCCGTATCTCCGCTGGTTCGATGGACGCCAGAGTGTGGTCTATTCACCGAGTGACCAGCGACCCGCCCTGTACGTCCTGGGCTTCAGCGGCATGCCCCCGGACGTGTACGATCTCTTTCCCAGGAGCGCCCTGGTCGGATCACAGTATTTTCCCGCAGGGATCGACGGCGGCGCCGCCCCGCCTCTATTTCTCGCCTTCCGTCTCAGTCCCGAGCAGGTCCGAGCCCAAGTGAAGCAGCTCTTGGAAGATCAACGGCTAAGGCCAGTCGCTGGGCGGATCCCGGGAGTCATGGAGCCTCTCGGCGCGCGCATCGACGGTCCGGTTCGCCCGGGCGATGTTCTCCATGCAACGATGATCTGGCGCGTCATCGGGCGGCCTCCAGCCGACGAGCTGCAGATGCTCTCGCAGCTTCTCGATCAGCGCTGGCAGGTCGTCAGGGATGTCGAGGGTCTGGGCTATCCGCCGGAGGAGTGGCGTCCCGGCGACATCGTCTGGAGCCGATTCGACATCGCCGTGCCCGAGCACACGCCACCCGGGCTCTACAAGGTTCAGGTCGCGTTGTACCATCGTGATACCCTGGAGCGGCTTCCGGTCACGGACGGCGTGCCAGGAATCGCCGGTCTGATACTGGGCGACATTCGCGTCGTCTCGCGGACGCCCCAGCCTCCACCGTCGTTTGCGCTCTCGGCTCGGTTCGGAGATCACGTGAGCCTGCTCGGCTTCGATCTCCCCGCGTCACGCACGTCCAGTGAGCTGTCAGTCACGCTGCACTGGCGTGCAGATCAAACTCTCGACCAGAATTACACGGTCTTCGTCCAGCTTCTGAACAGCGCCGGACAGCTCGTCGCCCAATCGGATAGCTGGCCAGCCGATGGGCAGCTCCCGACCTCGGCGTGGCTACCGGGAGAGGTTGTCCTAGACCAGCATCAGCTGTCGCTCAAACCGGGGCTGCCTCAGGGCAGCTATCGGCTGATCGCTGGGCTGTACCTGCTCAAGACCGGCGAGCGCCTGCCCGTCGCGGGAGGTGGAGACTTTGTGGAGCTGACGACGGTGTCTCTGCCGGGGAGTTCATCCCAACGGTAGGAAACAGATCCCATAGCGCCAGAACCAGTCATCACACCACGGCCGGCTAGCTAACGGCGTGCGGCCTGAACGTCTCCGGACCGCGGGAGAAAGGCGATGCAGCGGCACCGCGCGCGCCAGCCGGGGCCGCTGGCATTGACCGCTGCGGGGCAGAGATTCCGTGCCGTGGCTTGGATTGCGCGTGGCCGCGGATCGATGGCCCGTCGCAGCCGTGTTCTCCAGGCTCGCGCGGCATAGCAATTGCACCGCTGCCCCACTTCCCTGAGACGGTTCGCACAGGAGACGCCGTGATGCCGAGCCGCGCACCGGGACAATCGAGCCAGAGTCCGCCATTCGCACCCGGCGCACCGGGCAGCCGTCCCGCTCGACGGCGAGGGCGCGGGACTATCCGAGGGATCCTCCGGCCACATCCACACGTGAGGCCGGGTTCCTATGGGACTAATCTTCCCTTCAGCTACTATGGGCTCCGCAACGACTTTTCCGTTCCCCTGACGGGCTGGCGTCTGGAGTATGAAGAGCCAGGCTATGGAGCTGAAGGGACCTTCTGGCAGCTCTACGACTACGAACCCTTCGGCCCAAGCTACGGTCCGGGCTGCTGGTTCGATCCAACGTAGCTGGGACCGACGACGAACGCCCGAGCGACCTCTTCACCAGATCCTCCCGATCCGGTAGGATGTCTGCGTTAAACGCGCGTGCCGGGTTGGCCATCCCGCGTAACCCAGGGTCGACGTGTCCGCACCTCGACACGCTGCACCTCGTTTCCAACCGGGGAAAACGGCGCACGTCGACTCGGACGAAAGGATGCCGAGGCAGGATAACAAGCGCTTTTACTGGGAGGAGCGACCGTGAGTGGCGAAGTGATGCGCGTTGCCCTCGGGCAGTTCAATCAGGCGACCGACGAGCGTCTGCGATTTGCCAAGCAGCTTGGAGTGACTGGCGTGCTGCTCAATACGCCACTGCTACCGGGGGAGAAGCGATGGGAGTTCATGGACCTGGTGCAGCTGCGCAGCACGGTCGAGGAATATGGCCTCCGACTGGAGGCGATCGAGAACGTGCCGCTGAAGTTCTATGAAAAGGCGATGCTGGGTCTACCGGGACGCGACGAGCAGATCGAGAACTACCAGCAGACCATTCGCAATCTCGGCCGAGCGGGCATCCCGATCCTCGGGTACCACTGGATGCCGAACTCGGTCTGGCGCACGTCGCGGACCACGCCCACCCGAGGCGGCGCCGTGACGACCTCCTTCGATCTCGAGCTCGCCAAGAACGCTCCGCTGACCCACGGACGCGTCTTTACTGAAGAGGAGATGTGGCAGAGCTACGAGTATTTTATGAAAGCGATCGTGCCGGTCGCCGAGGAATCAGGAGTGAAGCTTGCACTCCACCCGGATGATCCTCCGGTCGAGTCGCTCGGCGGCATCGCGCGATTGTTCCGCAGCTTCGAAGGCTTCCGACACGCGATGGAAGATGTTGCCCCGAGTCCAAACCACGGCCTGGATTTCTGCATGGGCTGCTGGTCCGAGATGGGCGGTGGCGTCATCGACGCGATCAAGTACTTCGGCTCCCGCGGCAAGATTTTCTACGTCCACTTCCGCGACGTTCAGGGGTTCGTGCCCAGGTTCTCGGAGTGCTTCATCGGCGATGGGAACGTCGACGTCGTCGAGGCGATGCGAACGCTCAAGATGGTGGGCTTTACCGGTTTCCTGATCGACGATCACGTTCCGCGCATGGTGGACGATACTGACTGGGGACACCGTGGACGCGCACACGCGACAGGTTTCATCCTGGGGCTCCTCGCTGCGGTCAATCGGCTCGCGTGAGGCGTCGTAGCTTTCAGGGATCGGGCGAGGGTTGCTCGACATCCCCGCGCCAGCGGTGACTTCTCGGCGGGCGATCGCGCGATCAGCTCGGGGAGTACAGGTAGTAGCGGTTAAGTACCTCGAAGACGTAGTTCTGGGTTTCCAGGTAGGGTGGGATGCCCTGATAGCGTGTGACCGAATTGATGCCAGCATTGTAGGCCGCCAGTGCCAGCTCGACGTTGCCTCCAAGCTGGCGGAGATCATCTGCGAAGATCTTGGTGCCCTGCGCGATATTCGTCTCCGGATCGTACGACCCGCCGACAACCTGCATGAGACCAACCGCACCACGCGGGCTCGTCGCATTGGGATCTCCGCCGCTCTCAGTCATGATGATCGCGGCGACGAGATTTGGATCAAGCCCATTCTGGTTCGCGTACCCGGTGATCAGCGCTTCCCAGCGTCGCACCTGCGCCGGAACCGTCGGCCCGAGAACCGTCGAGGCTTCTGCGCCTGCCGTGGCGAGCGCCGATCCAAGAATCGACGCGGGAATCGTCTGCGACTGCACGCGCAATCGCTCGAGTACAGACGGCTCCGTGCCCGCCGACGTTGGCTCCAGACCCTGAGCGATCGGCCCTGGCTCAATCGACCCGAGCACACCGTGCTTCCATTCTCCTGACGTCGCGGAAGGCACCGTGCTCACCTGGGAGGGGCCAACGGACGGATGTCTACCGTCGACAATTCCGCGCGTCGTCGGGGAGCTGCTCGGATTCGCTGACGGCCAGATGAATGCGAGACCAACCAACGCCGCCACGACCAGGGCAGCGGCGGTAGAGCTTCGGGCTGCCTGCCACCAGGACAACGTCTGCCACCACGGGGACCGCACCACGCTGTGAGGTCAGGAGATTCCTTCCCTCGTCGGAAGTGGACGTATGATAGGTGGCCAGACGCGTCGATGTCAAATTTGGCGGACGTCCTGGTATCCCCTCGCAATGCCGTCGAAGATGAAGGAGGTGCTGTCGAGAAGGGTGCCACGGCAGATTTTCGGTCCTCCCGGCGCTTCCGGTGCCTGTAACCTGCGGAGCAGATCATTCCAGAGCCAGGACGGGATCGCATCACGTTCGCCGGGATAGCAGAACTCGAAGAGATTCAGGTAGGCAAGAAGCAGTTCTGGATATGGGCGAAGATGCTGGGCCAGCCGTCTCCAGTCGATTGTCTGGCTGGCACCTCGAATCAGATGGACGATATCTGCGCCATCGAACCGATGACGCGAGGCGATGAACACTTTGCTCCAGATCAGGTCGGCCGGCGAAGCCACCAGCGTCGCCACGTCGAACAAGCGCGCGGGCACCCCGTGCTGCCACCAGGTCGCATCGACTGCATATTCGCCCTGGGCGATGTGATGCACCAGGTCAATCTCGGCCCCGTTCAGATCCATCCGCACCTGCATGGTATCGTGCCCCAGAACGCTGCCGCCGTGCTGGGTGAGCGCCTGCACCGCAGGATCCGTCATCCTGGGCTCGATCATCAGATCAAGGTCCAGCGTCGCTCGTCCGAGCGCGACGTAATGCTCGATAGCCCATGCTCCGCCCACGACGAATCGGATACGGTCTACCGTCAGGGCACGCAGCGCGAGCTGATACGCACGTTTCGTTGGCTCACTGACGATCATTGCCACGATCGTTCACTCGCTTCCTCAAAACGCTTCGGCGCCTCACCACTCGTTTTGCGCGCTGCACCGGAGACGTCACGGCAGAGACCCGGCCGATGCGCACGGGAGTCCGCGTCACCCCGGTCTCGATCGCCCTGCTCGATCGGGACCCCGCCTGCTCAGGAGTAGGCACGGGACGGTCCGCCGGGTACCTTCGGCTGGAGTACCAGTACGTCGCTCGACGCGGCGTGATTGGGAAGGGCGCTGCAGAAGACGTGCCGACGTGCTAGACGAGGTGCTGCGCGCGACTGTCGATGATCTGCCGAATCAGACCCAGCACCGCGTCGATCGATCTCGGGCCGAGATCTTCGCCGGTGCGTAGGCGCACTGCCACCATTCCCGCGTCCAGCTCTCTGTCTCCGACGATCAGCATGTACGGGATCTTCTGCAGCTGCGCCTCGCGAATCCTGTAGCTCACTCGCTGCGACCGGGCGTCGAGATCCGCTCGGATTCCGGCGTCGACCAGCCGCTGTCGGATCTGCTCGCAGAAGGCAGTGTGACGGTCAGCGATCGGGATCAGGCGCGCCTGAACCGGCGCGAGCCAGACCGGAAACGCGCCCGCGTAGTGCTCGATCAGAACGCCGATGAAACGCTCCATCGAGCCAAGGATCGCCCGATGGAGCATGTACGGGCGATGCTCTCTCCCATCCTCGGCGACGTACGAGACATCGAACCGCTCTGGTAGATTGAAGTCGAACTGGATCGTCATGCACTGCCAGTATCGTCCCAGTGCGTCACGGATCTTTAGATCAATCTTCGGTCCATAGAACGCGCCGCCTCCGGCGTCTACCTCATAGGGAAGGTGCCGAGCGTCGAGGGCTCGGCGCAAAGCATCCTCGGCAAGATGCCATTGCTCTGCCGCTCCCAGGGCCTTTTGGGGTCGCGTCGAGAGGAAGACGCGATAATCCGAGAAGCCGAACGCGCCCAGAATCTGCAGCGTGAGATCGATAACTCCGAGCACCTCGGCGAAGGCCTGATCAGGGCGACAGAAAATGTGGGCATCGTCCTGTTTGAATCCCCGCGCCCGCAGCAACCCGTGGAGGACACCCGCTCGCTCGTAGCGGTAGACGTTCGTCAGCTCGCCGAGCCGGATCGGCAGATCGCGATAGCTGCGCACCGACGATTTGTAGATCTGGATGTGAAACGGGCAGCTCATCGGCTTCACGTAATACTCGTGTCCATCCACCGCCATGCCCGGGAACATGCTCTCCTGGAAAAACTGCAGATGTCCGCTGGTCTCCCAGAGGCGTCCCCGTCCAATGTTCGGCGTGAACACCGGCTCGTAGCCGGCGCGTTCGTGCACGTCACGCCAGTAAGTTTCGATAGCCGTGATGATCCGCCCGCCGTTGGGATGCCAGAGAACGAGGCCTGGTCCGACCTCGTCGGAGAAGCTGAAAAGGTCGAGCTCCCGCCCGAGGCGGCGATGATCGCGGCGTGCTGCCTCCTCCAGCCGTGCCACGTGCGCAGCCAGCTCGCCTTGCGTCGGGAACGCCGTGCCGTGGACACGCTGCAGCAGTGGTCGATTCGGATCATCTCGCCATGGCGCGTCCGTCACGTTCAATAGCTTGAACGCCCCGATCTCACGCGTCGAAGCCACGAGGGGACCGCTCCAGAGATCTACAAAATCGCTTTGCCGGTAGATCCTGACCAGGTCGGCGTCGAGATCATCAATCAGCGCGACCTTGTACGGCTGCCCACGCTCGGCGAACAGACGCCGGGCTTCGTCGCGTGGCATGACCGACAGAACGAGTGGTGCATCCCGCTTGACGATCCCTGCCATTCGCTCCTCGATCGTCCTGAGGTCGGCGGGCGTGAGCCGGCGCGGCAGCTCGAAATCGTAGGAGAACCCATCCTCGACCGACGGACCGGGCCCCAGCTTGGCGTCCGGAAACAGCGAGACGATCGCCTCCGCCAGGACGTGACCGCACGCCCGGCGCATGTGCTCCAGGTCGTTCATCAATATCCTCTTGCGCAGCGCTCCAGGATCCCCAAGCCCATGGGAACATTTCCGCCCTGGGTCACGGCGGGATTGCAGCCGGGAGTCCTTTCGACCCTGCACCGGATTGCTCTCTGGCGTCCAGAACACGCAAGATCAATGCGCGGCAGGGAGTACCCGAGTACCCAGACGTCAGACGCTCCGAAAGATCGCGAGGCGGAAATCGTGGTTGCTGGTCGGATCGAGAGGGCGGAGCCACGGCTGAGCGAACGCGTCACGCGTACACGGGCCATAGGTACAGATGGTGATCTGGCGTCGCTGCGACTCCTGATAAAGCCGCCCCAGCACGGTCTGAAGCATCGAGCCGGTGAAAGGAGTGAAAAGGTAGAAGATCGTGCCTTCTGACAGGTCAGCCGAGCGGGCATCCGAGTTGACGAAGGCAACTTCAGTCAATCCAAGCGCAGCCGCAACCTCTCGACTGTATGAGCAGAAGGTCGGCTGGTACTCGATCCCGCGGGAGGCAATGCCGGCCAGCAGGCTTACGAGAATCACCACGCGCCCAAGGCCCGATCCAAGGTCATAGAATATGTCATCGCGGGACGGCTCGACGTGATCCAGGAGGTCCAGAACGACGCTGGCAGGCGAGGGCTGGTAATCGATCATCTCGGAAACGTGCTCTAGCGTCGGCGCCGGCTGTGGCCGGTCCTGCAGGATGCCATCAATCAGGGCGTCCAGACCATCGAAGCCAATGTGCACGAACTTCGGCTGTCGTGGGGGATAGCGCGTGAAGCGATCGAGCTCACGCCGTAGCTCGTCTCGTGTCCAGTCTCCGGATCGAATGCGCTGTCGCACGCGCTTGAAGAGCCGATCATTGACCCGGGCGAGCCGCTCGTGGAGCATCTCCGCCCGACGCTGCATATCGGCTATCCGATCGTCGCCTTGACGGGTGCGCGCAACTTCCTGGAGGAAACGGATGAAGTCGAGTGCGCGTACTCGCGCGTCCAGATTCGATTCGTCCTCGAGCGTCGCGTCGCCTTCGAAGGCCGCTAGCTCCTGATCGATCGCATCAAGTCTCATAAGCGGGCTCGACACCGCGCCACGTTGATTCTACTCGCGATCGTGCACGGATCGTCCGGAATCAGACACGGATCTAACGGTCCTCATGCATTGCTCTAACGCCAGCGCAGTATTGTCTCTTCGGAACGGGTGAAAAATCCGGTTGCCGCCGGGGAAGCTTCGGTGAGGTTGGAGGTGGGTCGGAGCTCGCGAAGCTGGTTCTGAAGGCACCGACGGTGCGTTGAGCGTTTCGCCCATCTTCGTCTTGATGTACGACGAGAGCCGGGAGCGGTATGATCGGGCCACTGGCCCTACCCAGTGGTGTCGGGCGGTGTGAGGAGCGTGGAACCATGGCCGAGCAACGACGGGTGCTTGTTGTCGACGACGAGCCAGACCTGTTATACGCCGTTAAATTGTATCTCGAGGACGAAGGGTACATCGTCTTTACTGCGATGAACGGCTATGAAGCCCTGGACGTCCTCAAGGAGCGGATCCCGGACGTCGTCGTCCTCGACGTGATGATGCCTGAGCTCGACGGCTTCGAAACGCTCAAGCAGATTCGCGAGACGTCCACGGTTCCCGTGATCATGCTCACCGCCAAGGGAGAGGAAGCGGACAAGGTCCGCGGACTGGGTCTTGGCGCTGACGACTACGTCACGAAGCCGTTCAGCCAGCGGGAGCTGCTCAGTCGAATCCAGGCCGTGATTCGCCGGGCAGAGATGCCACGTGCCTTACCCAAGACACAGATCCAGATCGACGAGCACCTCGTCGTCGATTTCGCCCGCGGTGAGGTCTACCGCGATGGCACGAAGGTATCGCTCACTCCGACCGAGTACCGACTGCTCTACCACCTCGTCTCGAACCCCGGTCGTGTCCTGACTAACGAAGCCTTGCTCGTTCGCGTGTGGGGTCGAGAGTATCGCGAGGAAGATCATTACGTGCGCCTCTACATTAGTTACCTGCGCCAGAAGATCGAACCGGATCCGGCCCATCCGCGGTACATTCAGACTGAAAAAGGCCTGGGCTATCGCTTCATTGACTACCGCTCGGTCGCTGCCCGCGCCTGAGACAGCTCGACGCGATGCTCGAACGCGTTACTGCTGGTGAGGCGCTCGATCGGGTCGTTCGCACGCTAACCGAGCGCCGTCCGATCGACGAGGTTCTCACCGAGATTCTCGCGCAGAGCCGTGCGATGCTCGACGCGGCGGAAACGTACGTGCTCCTGAAGAGCGATCGACACCTGACCGTGCGGGCGTCCAATGGCCTCGTGATCGGTCCGGGCGGCAAGACAGAGTTTCCGATCGAACAGGGCATCGAGGGTATCGCGGCGGAGACGGGGAGTGCGGCCATCTCCAACGATCTCGCCAACGACCCACGTCACGCCGACCCGTTCTGCCGCCCGACGCCGATCCGCTCGATGCTCGCTGTTCCGCTGATCCTCCGCGGCGTCCTCCTCGGTGTCCTCGTCAGCACGCGCCGCGAGCCCGGTCGTTTTGCCGATGTCGAGCGCTGGTGGCTGGAGATCTTCGGCGGCCTGATTGCCAGCGTCATCGCAAGCGACCAGGCTTATCGCTCCCAGGAGCGGCGGGCACGTCAGGCGGAGACTTTGCTGGCACTGAGCTCGATCGACGACGAGCAGCCCATCTCGCGCAAGATGCTGACCGAGATTGTCCGGGGCTTCGGCAACAACCGGTGTGGCATTCTTCTGGGAGAAGGGGACTCGTCGACCTTCGAGGTGTTCTGCCTCGGGGACGTGTCGTCCGATGCGTTCATACGAACCACACTGCCCGCGTCTTCCCTGGGACCACTCGCGAGCATCGTGCAGACCGGGCGCCCCCTCGCGTACGGAGACATCAGCAAAGAGCCGCTGCTTCGTGACATCGCACTTCTCGGCAATGGGAAAAGTCTCATTGCCACGCCCATCCAGGTCTCCGGGCAGCCGCGTGGGGTCCTCTTCGTTGCCTCGGATAACACGGATGGCCTAGACTCGGAAGACGTCGCCTTTCTGTCGCTCGTGGCGGCGCGGATCGGCCTCCTGATCGAGCGGGGCGAGCTCCGCCAGCGGCAGCGCGAGATCGAGTGGCAGCACGCTCAGACCGAAGCACGACAGGAGTTCCTGGGCATTGTCTCGCACGAACTCAAGACGCCTGTCGCGGTGATGCGTGCGTACACCGAGCTGCTCCTGCGTCGGGCGGAGAAGGCAGGTCGGTCGAGCGAGATCGATCTGCTGCGGCGCATGAGCGATCAGGCCGAACGCATGCTGGCGATGATCGAGCAGCTTCTCGATTCTAGACGCCTCGAGGCTGGCCTGCTCACCCTGGAGATCAGCCACTTCGACCTTTCTGAGCTAGCACGCAAGGTCGCCCACGACGTCGAGGTGGCGGTACGGTCACACCAGATCACCGTCGAAACGCCCGGTCGTACGACGATTCGGGCAGACCGCCGGCGGATCGAAGAGGTCATCACCAATCTCCTCGACAACGCGGTCAAGTACTCGCCGCCTGGTAGTCCGGTTCGTGTCAGGATCACCCGCGAGGGCGTCGGTACACAGGACGAGAGCGTGCTCATCGCGGTCAGCGATGAAGGACCGGGCGTTCCCAAGGAAGATCAGGGACGGATCTTCGAGCGCTTCTACCAGGCGCCGCGGCGACTGCACAAGGGGCGAACCGGACTGGGGCTCGGTCTCTATATCAGTCGAGAGCTTGCCCGTCGGCACGGCGGCGACATCTGGCTGGAATCGGAAGGGGGCCACGGGGCAACCTTCTACGTGCGTCTTCCCGTCGCCGGTCCGCCGAACTTCGACTGAAGGAGTGTGATCGCCTCGATTCACGCTTTTTTGACAGGCAGTCAGCAGCGAATTATACTTAAAACGTTGGAGACCGAACGACCCCGGGGTGGCGCGAATGGTCGAGAGCGTGACGCTCTTCTACAACGAGAACTGCACGGATTGCCTTCGCGCGCGTGACGATCTGGCGCGCATCATGGCCGATCGGCACATCACGTTTTCCGCGAAAGAAGCTACCACGAACGTCAGTAACCGCGACCTGCTCATTCTGACTTCCGGCCAGGTCGGCACGCCAGTGGTGCTGGTCGACAAGCGTGAGGTGGTCGGGCTGGACCGGCAACGCTTGCAGCGGCTCCTCGGTGTCGACGTGGGCCAGGATCACCCCGCTCACTGGTAGGTGCGTTTCTTCGCTCGGGCGCTCTGGGCGCCCATTCTGCTTGCTGCCCTCGTCCTGGCCGCGTGCGGACGTCCTGTTCAGCCATCCGTCGTCCCACGGTCAGCACCGTCGGGCATTGCGTCGGCGCAGGTTTTCGTTGAGCCTGATGACGGAGTCCAGCCAGTCGTGGAATTCGTTCGTGGCGCGCAGCAGTCACTGGACGTCGCAATGTACCTGCTGAGCGACCGCCAGGTGATCGACGCCCTGGAAGCTAGCCGCCGACGAGGTGTGCGGGTGCGGGTGATGCTCGAGGAAAACCCCTATGGCTCGGGCCCGGGCAATCGGGCGGTCTTCGATCGTCTCCGTACTACAACGATCGCGACGCGCTGGAGTCCGTCGGGCTTCCAGCTGAGCCACGATAAGTACGCGGTGGCAGACCACAAGGTCGCCCTCGTTGGGACGGCAAACTGGACCCACAGTGCGTTTACTGACAATCGCGAGTTCCTGATCGAAGATTCCGATCCACGGGACGTCGATCAGCTCGCGACGTTGTTCGATGCCGACTGGGGGCATCAGTCGTTCTCGGTCAACGACGAGCATCTCGTCATTAGCCCGACGAACAGCCGGACCGATTTCCTGGCCCTGATCGGCAGCGCTCGGAAAACTTTACACGTGGAGGCGGAAGAGATCCAGGATGCGCAGGTTGAAAGTGCACTCATCGAGGCGGCTTCGCGCGGAGTGGAGGTCGAGGTGCTCATCCCTGGCTCGACCAGCGGCCCCGACCGAAACGCGGCAGGCGCCGAGAGGCTGACAGCAGGCCACGTTCAGGTACGGCGTCTGCGAAATCCGTACGTTCACGCGAAGGCGATCGTGGTGGACGGAGAAGAAGCATTCATCGGCAGCGAGAATGTCTCGACGTCATCGCTGGATCAGAATCGGGAGGTCGGATTGCTGGTCAGCGACGCGGCAGTAGTGCGGCGGGTAGAGGAGACGTTCAGTCGCGACTGGAAAGCGGGGGGACCTTAAAGTTTCATAGGAGAAACAGGCAGTCTGCGTACTGTTTTGACAGATTCGCCTGTTTCATGTTATAGTATTCTGTCCCTGTCTATCTTCCTCTCTTTAAGGAGTGTACACGCATGGCCATTGCTGCGGTCAATCAGGCCCTCGCACGCGGCGTGGAGCCGAATGGAAACCGCAAGAACTATGCACGCATCAACGAGGTCCTGGCGATGCCCAACCTCATTCGCGTGCAGATCGATTCCTTTCAATGGTTCCTTGAGGAGGGGCTCAAAGAGCTATTTGCCGAAATCTCCCCGATCACCGATTTTACCGGGAAAAATCTTGAACTGCAACTCCTAGATTATACGTTCGGCACCCCCAAGTACGACGAGTTCGAGTGTCGCGAGCGCGACATGACGTACGCGGCGCCGCTGCGCGTCCGAACTCGTCTGATTGCCAAGGAAACCGGGGAGATCAAGGAGCAAGAGATCTTCATGGGGGATTTCCCCATGATGACCGAAACGGGAACGTTCGTGATCAATGGGGCCGAGCGAGTCGTCGTGAGCCAGCTCGTTCGCTCACCCGGGGTCTACTTTACGCTCGAAGAGGATCCGACCACCGGTCGCGATCTCTGCTTCGCCAAACTGATCCCGAACCGCGGTGCCTGGCTCGAGTTCGAAACGTCGAACAAGGATATCCTCTCGGTCAAAGTCGACCGCAAGCGCAAGATTCCCATCACCACTCTGCTTCGGGCCGTTGGCTACGAGACCGACGAAGAGATTCTCAACCTCTTTGCGGACGTCGAGACCGGCGATCACCGATACATTCAGGAGACACTCCAGCGGGATCCGAGTAAGAATCAGAATGATGCCCTGCTCGAGTTCTATCGCCGTCTGCGCCCGGGTGATCCACCGACCATCGATAACGCCCGAAACCTTCTCAACTCGCTGTTCTTCAACTTCCGACGATACGATCTGGGCAAGGTCGGCCGCTACAAGCTGAATAAGCGGCTGGAAATCGACATCCCGATTACGCAGCGCGTCCTCACGAACGAGGATCTGGTTCAGATCGTCGCGACGATGATCAAGCTCAACAACGGCCAGGGTCGACCGGACGACATCGATCATCTCGGTAACCGGCGCGTGCGTGCAGTTGGCGAGCTGATCCAGAGCGCCTTCCGTGTCGGCCTGCTGCGCATGGAGCGGGTCGTCAAGGAGCGCATGAGTATTCAGGACCCCGAGACGGCGACCCCGGCCGCGCTGATCAACATTCGTCCGATCGTGGCCGCCATGAAGGAGTTCTTCGGTGGGAGCCAGCTCTCCCAGTTCATGGATCAGACGAATCCGCTGGCCGAGCTGACCCACAAGCGGCGCCTGAGCGCGCTGGGCCCCGGCGGGCTGAATCGCGAGCGCGCGGGCATGGACGTACGCGACGTTCATCACAGCCACTACGGTCGGATCTGTCCAATCGAGACACCCGAGGGCCCGAACATCGGTCTGATTGGCAGTCTGGCAACGTACGCGCGGATCAACGAGTACGGCTTCATCGAGACGCCATACCGGGTTGTCCACAAAGAGGTGCCGAATGACGTCGAGCACCTGGTCGGACGCGTCACCCGGGAGCGCATCCTCGACCCGGCGAACGGCGCGGTGATCGCCGAAGCCGGCGTTCAGATCGATGAGAAGCTGGCAAAGAAGATCGCGGCGCTCCCACTGCAGCGGATCCCGACACGGCCGTTCGCGTCGAGTGAGATTCGGTATCTTACCGCCGACGAAGAGGAGAAATGGCTCATCGCCCAGGCTAACTCCCGTCTGAATGCGAATGGCGATTTCGCGGACGAGCGGGTCGAGGTTCGTCACGGCGAGGCCTTCCTCCTGGAGTCGCCGCTGAAGATTCAGTACATGGACGTGTCGCCGAAGCAGATCGTCAGCCCGGCGACGTCGCTCATCCCATTCCTGGAGCACGACGACGCGAACCGCGCGCTGATGGGCTCCAATATGCAGCGGCAGGCAGTGCCCCTGATCCGCCCGGAGTCGCCGACGATTGGCACCGGGATGGAATCGCAGGTCGCGCGGGATAGCGGACAGGTGATCCTCGCCAAGAACGACGGGGAGGTCATCAGCGTCACCTCGCGGCAGATTGTCGTGAAGGTGAGCGAGACCGAGAGCGACACGTACCGCTTGCAGAAGTTCGTGCGGTCGAACCAGGGCACGTGCTTCAGCCAGCGCCCGATCGTTTCGGTCGGTGACCGCGTCAAGGCGGGACAGCCACTGGCAGATAGCCTGTCGACCCAGAACGGCGAGCTCTCGCTGGGCCAGAACGTCCTGGTCGCGTTCATGTCCTGGGATGGCTACAACTTCGAGGACGCGATCATCCTCAGCGAGGCGCTCGTTCGCGACGATAAGTTCACCTCGATTCACATCGAGAAGCACGAGGTCGAGGCACGCGACACCAAGCTCGGCCCCGAAGAGATCACTCGCGACATTCCGAACGTCGGCGACGAGGCGCTGCGCGACCTCGACGAACGCGGCATCGTCCGGGTCGGGGCCGAGGTCACCGCGGGCGATATCCTGGTCGGCAAGATCACTCCGAAGGGCGAGACCGAGCTCACCGCCGAGGAGCGGCTCCTGCGCGCGATCTTTGGCGAGAAGGCGCGCGAGGTCAAGGATACGAGCCTGCGCGTGCCGCACGGCGAGCGTGGCAAGGTGGTCGACGTACGCGTCTTCACTCGCGATGGCCACGACGAGCTGCCAGCCGGCGTCAACGAGCTCGTCCGCGTCAGCATCGCGCAGAAGCGCAAGATCTCCGAGGGCGACAAGATGGCTGGTCGCCACGGAAATAAAGGAGTTGTCGCCCGCATCGTTCCCGAGGCAGACATGCCGTTCCTCGATGATGGAACTCCGGTGCAGATCATCCTGAATCCGATCGGCGTTCCCTCGCGCATGAACGTTGGGCAGATCCTGGAGACCCACCTCGGCTGGGCCGCGGAAGCCCTCGGGTTTAAGGTCATGACCCCCGTGTTCGATGGCGCGCGCGAGAATGAAATTGTCGAGGAGCTCGAACGGGCGCATCTCCCGACGAACGGTAAGGCGCGCCTGCGCGACGGTCGTACCGGCGAGTATTTCGACCAGGAGGTAACGGTCGGCAGTATCTACATGATGAAGCTGATCCACCTCGTCGAAGACAAGATTCACGCGCGCTCGACCGGACCGTACAGCCTGATCACCCAGCAGCCACTGGGTGGAAAGGCGCAGTTCGGTGGCCAGCGCTTCGGCGAGATGGAAGTCTGGGCACTCGAGGCTTACGGTGCAGCGCACATCCTTCAGGAGATCCTGACCGTGAAGTCGGACGACATCGTCGGTCGCGTCAAGACCTACGAAGCGATCGTCAAGGGCGAGAGTATTCTCGAGCCAGGAGTGCCGGAATCCTTCAAGGTTCTGGTCAAGGAGTTGCAGAGCCTTGGGCTCGCGGTCGAGGTGCTGAACGAGGACGAAGAACGAATTCAGTTTATCGAAGATTCCCAGTCAGGTGACGATGCTCTGCCCGAACTGGGCATCAGCCTGTCCCAGCCGGAGCTGGGTGAATGACGTGGGGACCGACGTGCCAGGCGACTCGGGTGCCGAGTCGCCTGGTCAGCGCGTGTCCGCGTCACCGCTTTTCCGCGTCACGCAATCCAGGAGGATGAATGCTCGAAGTCAATGATTTTAATGCGGTTCGGATCAGCCTCGCGTCTCCAGAGCAGATTCGATCCTGGTCGTATGGCGAGGTGACCAAACCCGAGACGATCAACTACCGGACGCTGAAGCCGGAAAAGGACGGGCTGTTCTGCGAGAAGATCTTCGGTCCGACGAAAGACTGGGAATGCTACTGCGGCAAGTACAAGCGCGTTCGCTACAAGGGCATTATCTGCGATAAGTGT
Organism: Chloroflexota bacterium; assembly: GCA_902810745.1. Taxonomy (GTDB): domain Bacteria; phylum Chloroflexota; class UBA6077; order FW602-bin22; family CADDYW01; genus CADDYW01. The sequence continues at coordinate 93,942 of CADDYW010000008.1, forward strand.
GGTGTTGAGGTCGCGCGCAGCAAGGTTCGCCGCGAGCGGATGGGTCATATCGAGCTCGCTGCGCCGGTCAGCCACATCTGGTTCGTCAAAGGTACGCCGAGCCGGATCGGGCTGCTCCTTGACGTGTCTCCCCGCAGTCTCGAGCGCGTTCTCTACTTCGCTCAGTACATCGTGATCGAGGTCGACGAGGAGGCGCGGCGGCGGGAGCTGGAAGAGATCGAGCATCAGCTCCAGAGCCCGGGCGCGGATGCCGAGGAGATCGCTCTCAATCAGATCAGCCAGATCAATGCGCAGCTCGCCGAGAAGGAGGCCCAGCTGCGGGAGCGCCAGGCAGCCGAAGAGGGCGTACTCGAAGCGCGGCGGAACCGCGAGCTCGAGGCGGCACGCGCGGAGGAGGAAGCTCTGCGCGAGGAGCTGAAGAAGCTGCAGAATCAGGCCGCTCCACAGGACTTTACCTACGGCGGCCAGGTGGTGGTCCAGTTCGACCAGATGGTCAATGCCGACGTGCTGCATCGGCTGGACGAGCTCGCGCACGAGCGCATCGAGACGATCCAGCGCGACTATCAGTCAGATCTGGACAACCTTCGCGCACGGATCAACGCCGAGATTGATCAGGCTCGCCGAGAGGCAAGCGCCAAGACCGACGCTCTGACCGCGAGCGAGGAGACCGAGATCGCCAAGCGCCGCGAAGAGCTCGAGGCGCAGAAGGCCGACCTGGAGAGTATCCAGCGCCTGCAGCTTCTGAACGAAGCCCGCTACCGCGAGCTTCACGAGAAGTGGGGCCACGTGTTCCGCGCTGGCATGGGTGCCGAGGCGATCCGGGAGATCATCTGCTCGCTGGATCTGAACCAGATGGCCGAGGAGCTTCGCGCTGAGATCCGTGGGTCGTCGGCCTCGGGACAGCGGCGCAAGAAGGCAACAAAACGGCTTCGTGTCGTCGAAGCTTTCCGCAAGAGCGGCAACAAGCCCGAGTGGATGATCCTCACGGTACTTCCGGTGCTGCCGCCAGACCTTCGGCCGATGGTCCAGCTCGATGGCGGCCGGTTCGCCACGTCGGATCTGAACGACCTCTATCGGCGGGTGATCAACCGCAACAACCGCCTCAAGCGGCTGCTTGAGCTGGGGGCTCCGGAGATCATCATCCGCAATGAGAAGCGCATGCTTCAGGAGGCCGTCGACTCGCTGATCGACAACGGTCGCCGTGGACGCGCGGTGTCGGGTTCCAGCAACCACAAGCTCAAGTCGCTGAGCGACATGCTCAAGGGCAAGCAGGGCCGATTCCGCCAGAATCTGCTGGGCAAGCGGGTCGACTACTCTGGTCGCTCGGTGATCATCGTCGGGCCGAACCTGAAGCTCCACCAGTGTGGCCTGCCCAAGATCATGGCGGTCGAGCTGTTCAAGCCGTTCGTCATGCGCAAGCTGGTCGAGCGCGGCTATGCCCACAACATCAAGAGTGCCAAGCGGATCGTCGAGCGGCTACGCCCCGAGGTCTGGGACGTGCTCGAAGAAGTGATCGCGGATCACCCGGTCCTGCTCAACCGAGCGCCGACGCTGCACCGACTGGGGATTCAGGCGTTCCAGCCGATTCTCATCGAGGGTAAGGCAATCAGAATTCACCCGCTCGTGTGCTCGGCATTCGGGGCGGATTTCGACGGCGACCAGATGGCCGTTCACGTGCCGCTGTCCAACTCCGCGCGTCGTGAAGCGACCGAATTGATGCTGGCGAGCCGAAATCTGCTGCTCCCGTCGAGCGGCGAGCCAACGGTGGCCCCGACGCTCGACATGGTTCTCGGCTGCTACTACATGACGGTAATCAAGCCGGGAGTCAAGGGCGAAGGCAAGGTCTTTGCGAACGCCGACGAAGCCATCCTGGCCTACACCCTCGGGGCCGTCGATCTGCACGCGCAGGTCAAGCTGCTCTGGGAGAACCCGGAGACCGGCCGGAAGGAGCTGATCGACACCAGCATCGGCCGAATTATCTTCAACCAGGAGCTGCCGGAGGCGCTACGGTTCCTGCCCGAGACGAATGACGTCCAGGACCGCAAACGGCTGCGCGCGATCGTCGGCATGTGCTACCGGAAGTATGGCTCGGAGCGCACCGCCGAGGTTGTCGACCGGATCAAGCGCGTTGGGTTCGACTTCGCCATGCGCTCGGGGATCACGATCGCCATCAGCGATCTCCAGGTGCCCGCTGCGCGCGATGAGCTGCTCAAGGAGGCGGATCAGCGGATCGCCGAGATCGAGAAGCAGTATCGCCGTGGCCTGATCACCGAGGACGAGCGCTACACCCAGGCGGTCGATATCTGGAACGACACGACCGAGAAGGTGCGACGAGCCGTCGGCGAGACCCTCGATCGTTTCGGCTCCGTCTACATGATGACGACGTCGGGAGCGAAAGGTAATATTCAGCAGCTCAGCCAGATGGCCGGCATGCGCGGCCTGATGACTGCCCCGAGCGGACGCATCATCGATCTGCCGATCCGGTCGAGCTTCCGCGAAGGGCTCAGCGTGCTCGAATACTTCATCTCGACGCACGGTGCCCGCAAGGGTCTGGCCGATACCGCTATCCGCACCGCCGACTCGGGCTACCTGACGCGGCGTCTGATCGACGTCGCCCAGGACGTGATCGTGCAGGAGCAGGACTGCGGAACGACTGCCGGCATCTGGATCGAAGAGAAGCCAGGTCCAAACGTCGTCGAGCCAATCCGTGATCGAATCGTCGGACGCCTCGCGGCCAGCCCAATCGTCGACCCGACAAGCGGGGAGATTCTGGTCGATCGCAACGAGGAGATCACCGAGGATCTCGCCGATGTTATCCTGGCGAAAGGCTTCACGCGGATCCACGTGCGGTCACCACTGACCTGCCAGACAACTCATGGCGTGTGCCAGTACTGCTACGGTCGCAGCCCGGCTCGCGGGCACCTGGTAGATATCGGCGAGGCGGTTGGGATCATCGCCGCGCAAAGTATCGGCGAGCCTGGTACCCAGCTCACGATGCGGACGTTCCACACCGGCGGTATCGCCGGCCTGGACATCACCAGCGGTCTGCCGCGCGTCGAGGAGCTCTTCGAAGCGCGCGTTCCCAAGGGCCAGGCGGTCATCAGCGAGATCGACGGAGTGGTCACGGTCAATCGCTCGGAAGATCTGCGGCGGATCAAGGTCACGTCGACCGAGACCTACCACGACGAGCAGGTGATTCCGGAAGGCGCCGAGATCCTGGTCTCGCCCGGCGATCACGTGGACTTCGACCAGCCGCTGCTGCGGATTGGCGAGCAGGTCATTCCGGCGCGCTTCAGCGGCACGGTGTCGATCGAAGACGGGCGTGTGGTCATTGCCTACGAGGAGCGCGACGAGCGCGAGTACGTGGTGCCACCCACGGCCCAGATCCGGGTCGAAACCGGGCAGTGGGTTGCCGCGGGAGATCAGCTTACCGAAGGTGCCGCGAATCCGCAGGACATTCTGCGCATCCTCGGCCGCGATGCGGTTCAGCTGTACCTGGTCGAGGAGGTTCAGAAGGTCTACCGGTCCCAGGGCGTCACGATCAACGATAAGCATATCGAGATCATCGTGCGGCAGATGCTGCGCAAGGTCAGGGTCGATACCCCGGGCGATACCGAGCTGCTGCCGGGCGAGCTCGTCGATCGATTCGCGTACGAAGACATCAACGCGCGGGTCCTGGCCGAAGGTGGCGAGCCAGCGACGGCCCAGACAGTGCTGCTTGGCGTGACCAAGGCGTCGCTCAACACCGACAGCTTCCTGGCGGCGGCGTCCTTCCAGGAGACAACGCGGGTTCTGACCCAGGCCGCGATCCAGGGCAGCGTCGACCGTCTCGTCGGGCTGAAAGAGAACGTCATCATCGGGAAGCTGATCCCGGCGGGCTCGGGTGTCGCCGAGCGCGCGCGCCTGAAGCAGAGGGCGCAGATGATGCTTCTCGGCGGCGAGCCGCTGCCCGAGGTCGTGGAAGCTGAGACGGCTCGCACCGAAGACGGTTCGTCTACCGTGGCGGTAGACGACGTTGACGGTAATAACGAGCTCTGATATACTTTGGGATTAGTGCGTCATGTAAAGTCGAAGGTAATCGGACAGATGCCGCGTCAGGAACCTGACGCGGCATCTGTTGGTGCCTTCGGCTTTGCCTATTAGTCAGGGAGGAGAAGGCTTGCCGACAATCAATCAGCTCGTGCGCAAGGGTCGAAAGCAAACGACGAAGAAGACCAAGGCGCCAGCGCTTCGTTTCCAGCTGAATACACTCCGCAACAAGCTCACCCGCGGGAAGGGGTCCCCACAGAAGCGCGGCGTGTGCACCGTTGTGCGGACGATTGCGCCGAAGAAGCCGAATTCCGCTCTCCGCAAGATCGCCCGTGTGCGTCTGACCAACGGAATGGAGGTGACTGCCTACATTCCGGGTGAAGGTCACAATCTTCAGGAGCACTCGGTCGTCCTCATTCGCGGTGGCCGCGTTCCGGATCTGCCCGGTGTGCGCTACCACATCGTCCGTGGGGCGTTGGATGCCGCGGGAGTGGCGAATCGACGCCGAGGTCGGTCGAAGTACGGAGCAAAGGCTCCGAAGCAAGCCGCAAAGAAGTAGGGGGTCACCATGCCGCGAAGAGCGCGAGTCGTACGTCGACAGGTCGCCCCGGACGCGAAGTACAAGAACCGAACCTTGGCCAAGTTCATCAACAATGTCATGCTGGAAGGCAAGAAGGCGACCGCCGAGCGCATCGTCTACGATGCTCTTACCCTGATCGAGAATCAGACCCGCCGCAATCCCATCGAAACGTTCGAGCTAGCCCTGCGCAATGCCACGCCGATCCTCGAGGTGAAGCCTCGACGAGTCGGTGGAGCGACCTACCAGGTACCAGTCGAGATCCGCGGGGATCGCCGCATCTCCCTGGGCATGCGCTGGCTGATCGACTCGGCTCGCAAGCGGTCGGGACGTTCGATGGCGGAAAAGCTGGCCGGAGAGTTGCTCGATGCAGCTCACGGGACCGGCGCAACCATCAAGCGACGCGAGGACACGCACCGAATGGCCGAGGCGAACCGGGCCTTCGCCCACTATCGGTGGTAATCAACCACATCGTACGAGATTTGGATGCCTAGAGAAGTACCGCTCGAGCTTGTCCGAAACATCGGGATCATTGCACACATCGACGCGGGCAAGACAACGACAACTGAACGAATCCTCTATTACGCCGGCCTGATCCACCAGATGGGTGAGGTTCACGAAGGGACCACCGTCATGGACTGGATGGAGCAAGAGCGTGAGCGAGGAATCACGATCACGGCCGCGGCGACGACGTGCCAGTGGAATGGCCACAGTATCAACATCATCGATACACCGGGCCACGTCGACTTCACGGTCGAGGTCGAGCGCAGTCTGCGCGTGCTCGACGGGGGCGTTGTCGTCTTTGACGCGGTCGCGGGCGTCGAGCCCCAGTCAGAAACCGTCTGGCGGCAGGCCGATCGGTATAACGTGCCGCGGATCTGCTTTATCAACAAGATGGATCGCGTCGGCGCCGGGTTCTGGCGCACGATCGAGATGATCCGAGATCGGCTCGGAGCCAAGCCCGTTCCCCTTCAGATCCCGATTGGACAAGAGTCCACCTTCCAGGGAGTCATCGACCTCCTGAAACGAGAGGCGCTTTTCTACACGGACGTCCTCGGGGCGAACCCCCAGGTTGCGCCGGTTCCGGATGAGTACCGCGCGGACGTCGAAGAGCAGCGCCAGAAGCTGATCGAGCTCGTCGTCGAGACGAACGACGATCTCATGATCAAGTATCTGGAGGGCGACGAACTGACGATCGACGAGATCGTCGCGGGGTTGCGGTCCGCGACCATCGCCGGCCAAGTCGTACCCGTTCTCTGTGGGAGCGCCTTGCGAAACAAGGGCATTCAGCCCATGCTGGACGCCGTGGTTCGCTATCTCCCCTCGCCGCTCGACCGTCCGCCCATCGTCGGCACAGACCCGAAGACCGAGCAGCCCGTTACCCGGACTGCAAGCGACTCGGAGCCGTTCGCCGCGCTGGCGTTCAAGATCGTCGCTGATCCCTTCGTCGGGCGACTGGCCTACATTCGGGTGTACTCCGGGGTTCTTGCCTCCGGCTCCTACGTTCTCAACGCCACCAAGAATCAGCGCGAACGCGTCGGCAGACTGCTCCGGATGCATGCCAACAAGCGCGAGGAGATCAGCTCGGCAGGCGCGGGCGATATCTGCGCGGTCGTGGGTCTCAAGAACACGTTCACCGGGGATACCCTGTGTGACGCGGATCAGCCGGTCCTTCTCGAAGCAATTCGCTTCCCGGAGCCGGTCATCTCCCAGGCGATCGAGCCCAAAACCAAGGCTGACCAGGACAAGATGGGCCTGGCACTGGCACGGTTGGCCGAGGAAGATCCAACGTTCCGCATTCGCACGGATCCAGAATCCGGGCAGACCATCATCTCTGGTATGGGCGAGCTTCACCTCGAGGTGATCGTCGACCGAATGCTCCGCGAGTTCCGCGTCGAGGCGAATATCGGCAAGCCGCAGGTGGCGTACCGGGAGACGATCCGGCAGACGGCCGAGGCCGAGGGCCGCTTCGTTCGCCAGACCGGTGGGCGTGGGCAGTACGGAGACTGCTGGATCCGTCTGGAGCCGCTCGGTCCATCGGGGGGCTTCGAGTTCCTGAATCAGGTCGTTGGCGGTGCAATTCCAAAGGATTACATTCCGGCGATCGAGGAAGGCGTCAAGGAGGCGATGGAGAGCGGGATCGTCGCGGGGTACCCGATGGTCGGGATTCGAGCGATCGTCTACGATGGCTCCTATCACCCGGTCGATTCCAGCGAGGTTGCGTTCAAGATCGCGGGCTCGATGGCCTTCAAGGCCGCTGCCCAGAAGGCGCAACCAGTCCTGCTCGAGCCAATCATGCGGGTGGAGGTCGTTGCGCCAGACGAATACCTCGGCGACGTCATGGGCGATCTGAGCGCACGGCGTGGTCACATCGTCGGCATCGAAGCGCGGGCGCCCAATCAGATCGTTCGTGCCCTCGTGCCGCTTGCCCAAATGTTTGGCTACGCAACCGATCTGCGCTCCATGTCGCAGGGGCGCGCCAGCTATTCGATGGAGTTTTCGCATTACCAGGAAGTTCCGCAGAATGTGGCCGCGGGGCTCGAGAAGCGGTGAGCCCCGGAACGTAAAACACACAACGTGGGACGAACAGGACGGGGTTTCGAGAACGATCTCCGACGGTACAGCTCGATGAGTAATCGATCCGTCTCCCGTGGCGCGGCTGACGTTTCACGACCTGCGTTTTACGTTTTGCGTTTTACGTTTTAACGGTGAGGTTTGAAGAATCATGGCCAAGAAGCGATTTGAGCGGACGAAGCCGCATATGAACGTGGGGACGATTGGGCACATCGACCACGGGAAGACGACGTTGACGGCGGCGATTACGAAGGTGCTGTCGTTGAAGGGGGAGGCGG
>CADDYW010000009.1 GCA_902810745.1 Chloroflexota bacterium
GGATACCGCTTCGCGGCGCCTGCCGAGGCGCCCGCTCCGGTGGCGGCACCCGCGGCGGCCACGGCGTCGACGTAGGCGCGCGGCGAGTCCGGAAAGCCGCACGATCCCCGCACGCCATCGCGCGCCCGCCCGCGCCCGGAGGCGACACGCGCGGGTTCCGGTCCCTCGCCAACGTCCGCTGCGGGGAGACCGGCCGCGAAAGCGGCGGCGCCTGCTGGTCGACGGTGCGCAGGGGGCGCGGCCAGCACCAAGCGCCCTGAAGAGATCTGGCAAGAGGGTTTCCTCGGGCGGTAGCTAGAGTACCGGGCAGTAAGAATAAGCCGGCAGCCGTTCCATCCCCCGGTGGGAGAGGGGCCGGGGGTCCCGTGCGGCGCCGCGGACTCACGCCCTCACGCCGGCCCTCTCCCAGAAGGAGAGAGGCAGCCATCTCCCCGGCAGCTCAGCCTTTCTGCTTGATGCTAGGGCGGTCGAGCACGAAGCGTTCGAGTGCGACGGCGACGCCGTCGTCGGCAACGCTCGGGACGATCTCCTCGGCGACGGCCAGGACGTCCGGGTGGGCATTCTCGACGGCAATGCCCAGCCCGGCGCAGTGCAGCATCTCCACGTCATTCCAGTCGTCGCCAATCGCGAGAACCTCTCGCAGCGGAATCCCGAGGGTTCGAGCAAGCCAGGCTACTGCCGACCCCTTATGAACGCTTGGATGGCTGAACTCGGTCAGCAGAGGGTGGCCGGTCGTCACGTGGAGGCGCGGATGGAAAATCTGGCGCATCTCTTCGACGAGACTCCGGGTTCGTTCTGGTGGGGCGTCAACCGCCAGGTGGGTTGGATCGTCTTGAAGGAAGGCGAGGAGATCGCCCACGGCGGTGGCGCGGACTCGCGTCAGCGATTCGTAGTTGAACGCGTTCGGGTCGATTCGATCGACGAAGACGCGATTATCGATGTAGACGCGAGCAGGGAGCGCGCGGGAGCGGGCCGCGACGATGACCTCGCGGGCGAGATCGAGTGGAACTCCACGCCGATACCGCGGTTCACGCGTGACTGGATCGACGATAAGCGCGCCACCGTAGCAAATGACTGGCGAGCGCAGGCCAAGCATCTCCACCAACGGCTCGAGCAGCAGGTACATCCGTCCACTTGCGAGGGTGACATACACGCCACGCTGCTGCGTGCGCGCGATGGCTTCGTGTACCCGCGGCGAGATGGACTTGCCCCGCTCGATCAAGGTCCCGTCGACGTCGATCACGATTAGTCGAAAGCGCGCCACGGCTCCTTACATCTATCTAACGTGGGGATTGCAGGTTTTTATCACCGTCTAACGGCTTGCAGCTAGCATGCGTCGTGTGGAAGGGCGGGGATGCCACCTGGAGCTTGACCCAGCGCCACGGGTCGAGCGGTAAACTGTCCAGGAAAGGAGGTGGCGTCGCGGCGTCCCTGCCCTGGGGGTTTCTGACTGCGACTCCCGTGGTCAACGGATGCACCCGCGCATACCCTACTCTTCCTCGACCTCTTCGAACTCGGCTTCGATGCGTTCTTTCAGTCCCTCGAGCATCGCCTCATCCGCCTGCCGTAGCTGCGCCTCGGCAAGCTTGCTCAGTAGCCGCCAGATACCGCGGAACCGATATTCACTCGTCATCGTCAGCCGGGTCTGGTCGCCTTCGGGCTCGAGACGCGTGATGACCCGAACCATCCCATTCTGAGCGCCGACGACCTCCTCCTCTATTCGCTCTCGCGGATACAGCGTATAGCGCCGTCGCTGCTGGATGCGCCTCCCGTCACGCTCCCACTCGTTCTCGCAGAGAACTGTGTTCCCCTGGCGCTCGATGATAGTCTGCGACTTCAGACTGGGGTTGATTCTGAGTCGAACCGGGCCACCGTATTCGGTGAGAATGTCGAAAACGTCGTCACGCGGTGCGTCGATGACGATGGTGGCTTCGATGAGCAACGCCAATCCTCTCGACACGATCAGGGTCTATCAGATCGATTATAGCGCCGAGGCTTACGTAGCCACAAGAGCGACGATCAGAACGAGCTTTCCGGAAGCGATTTGACAACGACTCGCGGCGAGGTTTATAGTTCAAGCCGAGTTTCGGGCAGGAATGGATACACGTGGTCAACCCCTTCGGCATTATCTGGAGAGCCGTCGTCGACGTTTACGGTGAGCTCTTCCCCATGGTCGGGATGAATCTGCTCTGGCTGCTGCTGAGTATCCCGATCGTCGCCGTCCTCACGCTTCTTCTTGCGCTCGTCCGTGTACCACCTGAGATCGCATTCCTCCTGGCGATGCTTTTTGCCGTGCTTGCGCCGAGTCCCGCCTCGATTGGCATTCACAACTACGCGAATCAGCTGGTGAAGGAGGAGCGGGTCGAATTCGATCTGTTCTGGAGCGGACTGAAGACACTGGGGTTGCGCAGCCTCGGTTTGCTGGCGATCAGCGCGGTCGTGACCATCCTGCTGGGGGTGAACCTCGCATTCTACCTCAATAGCAGTGTGCGCCTGCTCCAGTTCGTGGCGATACTCTGGTTCTACGTTCTGATTCTCTGGTTCACCATGCTGCTCTATATGAATCCTCTTCTGGTCGAGCAGCACACGAAGAGCTACCGCCTGATCCTTCGGAACGCCTTTGTGCTTGCGATCGACAACATCATCCCGAGCTTGCTGCTTTTGATCGTCCTCGTCGTCGTCAGCGTCGTCAGCATCGGCGTTACCTTGCTCGTCGCTTTGGTGTCTGGCGCGTTGGTTGCAGATGTCCAGACGCGCGCGGTGCTCACCTACCTCGAGAAGTACGAAGCGCGGACGGCGAAGCAATCTTCCTGACGGCTCAGCGCAGAGCCTGCGCCCTGGCGACCAGGCGCCTGCGATTTTACAGATTTTTAAAACATGCCCGACGTCTCGTGGCTACAATTCATCCGGCTAACCATCTCCCTATCCCCAGCCTGGCATGGTGGTCCCGATTCGGAAGAACGCCCGTGCTCAGTTTGCCGCCCTTCTCGTACTGGCGTACGTGCTACTGGCGTCGGCATATGGGGTCGCCGTGCCAGCGTGGGAGGCACCGGATGAACCGGCCCATTTCGAGTACGTCGAGCAGGTCGCCCTCCGCCATTCTCTCCCCGTTGATCATCCCGGCGCCCTCGGCGAGGAACACCAGCCCCCCCTGTATTATCTGCTCGGCGTCCTGGCTACGCTCCCTGCGAATCTGAGTGATCCGTCGGGTGCGTTTCGGGCCAACACGCGTTTTCTCTTCGCGGGCCACGGTGGGACAGATATCAACGCGGCAATTCACGGGTCCTCGGAGACCTTTCCCTTCCGTGGCCAGGCGCTCGGACTTCATCTTGCTCGCGAGATGTCGATACTCCTTGGCGCGGTGACCGTGATCCTCGTCATCGCGATCGGCTGGGAGATCTTCCCGACGCAGCCCGCGATCGGTCTGCTCGCGGCGGCCTTCGCGGCGTTCGATCCTCAGTTCCTGTTCGTTAGCGCCGCCGTCAACAATGATAACCTGCTCACGTGCCTGTCAACCGGCGCGACCTGGCAGATGCTGCGCATTCTGCGGCAGCCCGGGTCGAACGGTCGGCAGTGGATCGTCCTCGGAGGCTGGACCGCCCTGGCTGTACTGGCCAAGCTGACTGGTCTGACCGTCGGGGTCGTAGCCGGAATTCTGCTGCTGGGGCTCGTCCTTTATCATCGGTCGACGGCGCTGCTCGTCAAGGGTGCCGTTGCCCTGCTCGTCCCCGTGCTCGCACTCGACTCCTGGTGGTTTGCTCGAAACGCGCTCCTGTACCACCACGTGGTCGGCTGGGCCATGGATCCACAAAATCGGCGCACTGGTCCCCTTCGGCTCGGCGATCTCGAAGATCTCCTCAGGACTCAGTTCCATTCCTTCTGGGGCGAATTTGGCTGGATGGACGTGCCCGCGCCGAGCTGGTTTAGCGTGGCAAGCGGCGTCCTGACCCTGGTCGGGGTCGTGGGTATTGCCTGGCTCCTCCTCGGAGGCCGCGTTCGGACGTGGACTGGCTTTCAGAAAGCTGCCCTGGGACTCCTTGTCCTCGACGCGGCCGTCGTCGAGCTTGCCGTGATTGGCGTCGTCCTCAGCGGCTGCAACGGTGCCTGCTACCAGGGGCGCTTTCTCTTTCCGGCGATAGGGCCACTCATGCTCTTGCTGGCGACCGCGGTCGTCGGTCTGCTGCCAGGGCGGGTGGTGAATGCAGCCACCGTCGGGTTCGTTGTCCTGCTCTCCGCGACCGCGATCTACATGCTGGCTCGGGTCATCCGCCCCGCGTACGCGATCGTGGCGTTGCCAACCTGGCAGCTCTGGCTCGTTCCGAATCCAGCTGACGTTCGCTTCGGAGATAGCTTCCGTCTGCGCGGCTACCAGGCGACCCTGGAGTCGGGAGGCCGGTCACTGCGGGTTCTCTTGTTCTGGGAGGCCGCGGTGCACCCGGACTTTGACTATTCCGTCTTTGTGCACGTTGTCGACCGCGCGGGGAAGCTTGTTGCGCAGAAGGACCAGGCGCCCGGTGCTGACCGAGGCTATCCGCCGAGTAACTGGGCCGCGGGCGACGTCGTCTCCGACGCGCATCTGATCGAACTGCCGGACGACGTACCAGACGGAACGTATCGCCTGGAGATTGGCGTCTACAACTGGCAGAGCGGCCAGGTGCTTCCCGTCGTGGATCCCGCGTCGAACCCGCGGACCGCCTTCGTCCTCGACCGTACGATCCGGCGAAATGGACAGCACTGGCTGGTCGAGACAGCCGCCGAGAAGGCGCCCCACCTCCCAGGCGCTCTTGCGCGACTCATCCCTGGCTGGTGATTCAATCGAGCAAGTTTGCCGTCGGGTCATCGTGATCAATCACGGCGCGCTGGTCTTCGACGACACGGTTGCCGAGCTCAAGCGGTCGTATCTCCGGCGGAAAGTGATCGACCTGAAGCTGGCGGACGAGAGCATCTCGGTCGGGCTGGCTGGCGCGACCTTCCTGGACGCAGCGCCGTATCGGCTTCGCCTGGAGGTCGATCTAGATAGACAGCCGATCGAGCAGCTCATCGCGCAGATCGTGGCGAGCTATCGCGTCGCGGATCTAACCGTCGAAGAGCCGCCGCTCGACGAGGTGATCGCGGCGATCTACAGGGCGACGGGACGAACCGCGGCGAGCCGGTGAGAACGTGATGATGACGCAGCTGCGTAAATACTCCGAGGTTCTCGTCGTAACGGCGCAGAGCACGCTGGCGTATCCGCTCGACGTGCTGGCGCGCTCGGACTTGATGGCGGTGGTCATCTTCGTCTTCATCCAGCTCTGGGCGGTGACGTTCCAGGTGTCGGGGCGCACGTCCGTCGGCGGATTCGATCTTCCTCGCATGATCTGGTACCTGGTGCTGACCGAGACGATCATCATGAGCTGTCCCCGGACCTTCACTCTGATCGACCAGGACGTGAAGAGCGGCGATCTGGCCTATACGTTGAATCGCCCGTATAATTACGCCCTCTTCCAGTTCGCCACGTACATGGGCAATGGGCTGCTGGCCCTCCCGCTGAACTTTTCTGTCGGCGCGATTCTCGCGCTCACGCTGGCCGGTGCGCCGCCGATCCCCGCCCTGGCGTGGCCAGCCGTAATTTTCGTGTCGCTCCTGGCGATGTCGCTGAACTTCGTAATCGAGCTGGGAATTGGCCTGCTTGCATTCTGGTTCGAGGATACGTACGCCTTCTTCTGGATCTATCAGAAGATCGTGTTCACCCTGGGTGGTCTCTTTCTGCCGCTCGACCTCTTTCCCCCCGTGTTACGTCAGGTCGCGGCGAACCTGCCGTTCACGTCGATCTCCTATCTGCCCGCGAAGCTCGCGGCTGCCTTCGACGTAACGCGCTTTTTCGAAACGGCTGCAACGCAGGTTCTCTGGCTGGTTGCCGTGGCGGCGGTCGCCGCGTTGATCTATCGTGGCGGTGTCCGTCGCGTCGACGTGAACGGAGGCTAGCAAGAATGCGACGGCTCCTCGATTTCGTCGCGGCGTACGCCATGCTCAACCTTTCTGCTGCCGTGCAGTATCGCGCCAGCTTCATCTCGCAGGTCGTTGGCATGGCGCTGAACGATAGCATCATGATCTTTTTCTGGTGGCTGTTCTTCCTGCGGTTCCAGCAGGTTGGTGGCTAGGAGCTGGCGGATGTCCTCAGACTGTGGGGCGTCGTTGCGGTCTCCTTTGGGCTGGGAACCGCGATCTTCGGAAACGGCCCGCGCCTGGCGACGGTGATCACGACCGGACAGCTCGATTACTACCTGTCGCTGCCCAGGGACGTGCTGGTCCACATTTTGATCAGCCGATCAAGCACGTCGGCCTGGGGCGACGTGCTCTTTGGCATTGTCGCGTACTGCCTCGCGGGCAACCTTCGACCCGCGTCGCTGCTGCTGTTTCTTGCTTTCTCGTGCACTGGCTGCGCGGTGACAGTCGCCTATCACGTGCTGGTCGGGTCAGCCGCGTTCTGGATCGGCAACTCGGAGTCGTTCAGCACGCAGGCTAGCAGTGCCATGACCAGCTTTTCGACGTATCCTGGCAGCATCTTCCGAGGGTGGGTCAAGCTCCTGACGTTCACGCTGATCCCTGCCGGCATGGTCGGACACGTGCCGGTCGAACTATTGCGACGGTTCGATCCCCTGCTGTTCGCTGGAGTCATTACCTTCGCCATCGCATTCGTCGTCATCGCGGCAGTCGTGTTTCGCCTCAGGCTTCGGCGATACGAGTCGGGAAATCTGCTTGTCCTGCGTGGGTAAACGTCGGGTCGAATGGTATGGGCATGGTATAATCGTACGTTGGGTTTCAACGGACCGTACTGGATGCCGGGCGGCAGACGCTGCCCGGCTTGAGGGCTATGACGAGTCTTTTACTAGCGTCTCTGCTTCTCGCGTGACCGTGGGCTCCAACGAAAGGATGGTCAAAGATGTCAGGACATAGTAAATGGGCGCAGATCAAGCACCAGAAGGCCGGAAACGACGCGAAGCGCGGGCAGCTTTTCACCAAGCTCGGGCGCGAGATCTCGATCGCCGCCCGCGAGGGTGGGCCTGATCCCGAGGCGAACGTCCGGCTGAGGCTGGCGATCCAGCGAGCCCGCGACGCGAATATGCCAACCGAGAATATCGAGCGCGCGATCAAGCGTGGTTCGGGCCAGGGCGATGGGGCCGCGCTGGAGGAGGCGGTGTACGAAGGGTACGGGCCCGGCGGTGCTGCGATGCTGGTCCACGTAGCCACGGACAATCGCAACCGCACGACCGCCGAGATTCGTAATGCCTTCACGCGCGGCGGAGGAAACCTGGGCGAGAGTGGGTGTGTTGCGTGGCTCTTCGAGCCGCGTGGTGTGATCGAGGTGGAGGTTGACGGGAACGATCCCGACGAGCTCGCCCTTCAGGCGATCGACGCGGGCGCCGAGGACGTTCAGAGCGAGGGATCGACTGTATCGATCTACACGGAACCGTCCGCGCTCGATCGGGTACGCCAGGCGCTCGCCGCGCGGAATATCCGCATTGCCTCGGCCGAGACGACGATGGTTCCCAAGACGACCGTTACGACCGACGACGAGACCGCGCTGAAGGTGCTGCGTCTGATCGACCGTCTGGAAGAGCTTGACGACGTCCAGAAAGTGTACACAAACCTGGAAATAGCGGACGCCGTCCTGGAACAGTACGCGAAGTGAAAATCGCGGCATGACGCGCTGTGTGCTTGGCGTAGATCCGGGCACCGCGCGCATGGGATACGCGGTCATTCGCCAGGACGGCGGCCAGGTTAATCTGCTGACCTGCGGTGTCATCGAAACGGCGAGCGCCTCACCACTCGAGGAGCGTTTGAGCGCCCTCTATAGCGGGATTCTTCAGATCATCGACGAATTTCGGCCGACCGAGCTGGCAATCGAGGAGCTCTTTTTCAACCGCAACGTTCGAAGTGCACTCTCGGTCGGGCAGGCGCGGGGCGTGGCGTTGCTGGCCGCGGCTCACCGCCAGCTTCGCGTGTTTCATTACACACCGCTTGAGGTGAAGGAAGCCGTGACCGGCTTCGGGCGGGCGCGGAAGGAGCAGGTCCAGGAGATGGTCAGGGTGCTTCTTGGCCTGTCGGCCATTCCCGAGCCGGACGACGCCGCGGATGCCGCGGCGCTCGCATTGTGTCACGTCAATAGCGCATCCGGACGAGAGCGCTACGATCGTTTGATGCACGCAAACGACTCTTGAGCCAGGCTCGTGGAGCTGGCGCGGGCGGACGCGCTCGCTGGGATCAGGGAGGGTCAGGTGATTTCTGCCATTCGGGGCACGCTCGAAGCGGTCGGTCCAGACTGGGCCATCGTGGAGATTGGCGGAATTAGCTTGCGCGTCTTCGCGCCGACAAGCACACTGAACCGTCTCCCTCCCATTGGTCAGAGCGTCCGACTACTCACTCATCTCTATCTCCGCGAAGATGCTCTCGCCCTCTACGGGTTTCTCTCTCCGGACGAGCGTGACGTGTTCGAGCAGCTCCTCGGGGTTTCTGGCGTCGGGCCAAAGCTGGCGCTGGCGATGCTCTCCGGGGCCTCGGCCGAGGCCCTGCGGCGAGCGATTGCGAGCGAGAGCGTGGAACAGCTGACCGTGATCCCGGGCATCGGAAAGAAGCTCGCGGCTCGGCTCATCCTCGAGCTACGAGGCAAGCTTGCCGTGTCGAACGGAACGAAACCGACCGACGAACGTTCAATCGACGCCGACGTGGCCGACGCTCTCCTCGGACTGGGCTATAGCGCGACGGATGCGCAAGCAGCGATCAGGAGCCTGCCGACCGATCGCGCGCTGGACCTCGAAGAGCGGATACGCCTGGCACTGCAGTACTTTGCGAAGCGCTAGGCGTCGACGCGCGGTGGTTCTGGTCGCGTCGTGCTGGACGATCCCGGCGAGCTAGTCCCGCGAGGTAGCTGCACTCTGTCGGAGATTCCTCGCGTGGGCTCGAAATGCTGCCGACAGCAGATCGACGAACCTTCTCCGGGAGTCCGTATCACTGCTCCGGCTCATCTGGACCGAAAAGCTCCTCGAAGGTCTTTGGCGTCGCGGGCGCAACGCGCGGCCGTTCGGGATAAAAGAGGGGGTTCTCCACGGCAGTGCCTGCCAGTGGCGCGAGGTCGCGCTCGCGCTCGGCCTTTCGTTCGGGGTTGCTATAGTCGACCCAGATGCTCGGGGCATCCCGATCCTGGCCTCCGTGCGGAGTGTGGCGCTCGCGAACCGCAACCAGAACCGGCGCGTTGACGCTCTGGCCGACAATCACGGCCTGACCCTTCGAGAGGGCCGGCAGCTCGTCCAGCACATCCCGGCTTGCACCCTCGACCGCCGCGGCAACGTTCGCCTGGTCGATCGGATTGACGATGCGCAGCATCACCTGGGTCATACACTGTGAAAGTGCATCCTGGTCAAGCTTGCCCGGCCGCTGGCTGATGAGTCCGATACCGACCCCGAACTTTCTTCCTTCGGCAAGAATCGTCCGCAAGATATCGGCACTCACGACGCGATTGCCACCCTCGCCTGCCGGGGCGAAGTGGTGAGCTTCTTCGAGCAGAACGAATGCGGGATACGGCAGATAGAGGTCACTTCGTGCCTGGGCGCGCCCTCGGTCGGTATCCTGCCGTGCCTGGTAGAGGCGCCGCAGCAGGACCGCGACCGCTACCTGCTGCTCTCGCTGGTCGACCTCGTCAAGTTGCAGTACCGTGCATTGTCCCGGCTGAAAGAGAGCACGCAGGTCGAGGTGGCGGGTGGCATCGAGGATCTGGGCATTTCGGATGAGCTGCTCGATGCGCCACTCCAGCGCCCCCGCGCTGCTGCGGAAGTCCATCCCGTCATCCTCTTCCTTCCGTTGCGCCGCGAACTTCTGGATCTCACGGATCAGCTCGTCTGGTGTCCACAGATCGCCCTGGCCAGCCTCCTGTGCCTTTCGACGCGTCAGCGCGCGGTGCGCCTGGCCGAGCACGTATTCCATCCGGTCAGTCATGTCGATCAGGTAGCGCAGGTCGCCGAGACGTAGCGACGAAAAGCGCACGTGAATGTCACTGGGCCGGAGCACCCGAACGACCGGTTCGTAGCCGTCAGACGCGCGAAACGCCGGGTGGCGGGTCATCTCGGCGAGGGTATCGTACTCGGCGTGTGGATCGACGACGAGGATGCAGGCGCGATTGTGTGGCTTCATCAGTTCTTCCACGATGACTGCCGCGAGGTAGCTCTTGCCCGACCCAGTCGAGGCGATGATCGCCAGGTGTGTCGAAGTGAAGTCCCGCCCGGCGAGCACGACCGGTACGGCACCGGGGTCACGGCTCAGAAGGGATCCGACGTGGACGGCACCGACCTCACCGGCCTCGACCTTGTTCAGTACCCTCGCGAGCATCTGATCGGTGGCGAGGTAGATGGGCCAGCCAACTCGCGGTGAGATTCGGGGGTTCACGAACGCGCGCAGGTGGTCGTCAAAGTAGCCAAGCATCCGAACGGAGATTTCGAAGAGCTCGGCATCGCCCTCGTAACCGAAGAGCTCGGCAATCGCGCGCGGTGGGACGCTGGGATCCGCCATGAACTCGTCGGGGTAGAGGCGAACGGGGCGCCGCCCGACGATGCGGCCGTAAATCGGCCGGTGCTCGGGATCCTGGGGCGCCTCGTAGAAGACGAACTCTCCGACCTTGAGGCGCTGGTCGTAGTCGGGGCTGATGAAAAGGTATTCCTGTGGTGTTTCGCCCGGACCCTTGGTCGTTCCAACCGGGGAAAGTTCTCGCTCGCTCTGCTGCACCATCCGTCATCTCACCTGTACGGCGGCGTGCCACCGAATGTTCTGCCGCGCGACCTCGAGCCGGCGCCGGTCCGATGGGAACGCCGCGATCAGACGATCGACGATCTCGCACAGCAGATCTGGCAACGATGGGAATGGTCGCGCCTGCAGGCGTGGGAAGTAAGCGAGGCGCAGACGTCCGTTATGCTGGTGAAAGGCGAGAATCTCGTCGTCGGACAGAAGCGCGACCGGCGCGCCCACGTTCGAAGCGAGACGTGGTGTCTCCTGATCGTAGACCGTTTCCGTGCCTAGACGGTGCGCGGAGCCAACCACCGCGACGCCGATCAGGGTCGCGGTCTCTGCCAGGTAATCCGGGCTGAAGACGGGTAGCTCCTGCGGTGTGCTCAGCCGTGGTCCGAGATTCCCGTACTCGGGGTTAAGGAGCTGAGTCGTGTAGATGACACCGATCAGTCGGTCGTGCTCGTCAACTGGTATCTCCACGAACTTTCCGAAAGCCCGATCGATCGGGGCCGGAGGTGACGGTATCTCGGCTGGCCCGTACACCTGCACGATGTAGTCGGCGTGATCGTTCGACCCAACGACTCGGCCAATCTCCATGACGACCTAAACTCTCCGTCGCCGTTTGCTAGCCGCCTTGGGCACAATGCGCAGTGCAATGCCGTGCCGGCCGGCGAAATCCTGGACAAGCCGATAAAAGCGTTCGCGATCGTGGACGCTGAGAACGGCGCAGGCATCTGCCGTCTCGATGCAGTAGGGATAGCCGTTCCCGATGATCACCTCGGCGCGAACCACGTCGATAACGTGCTCAAGCAGTCCCGCGCGCACGACCCAGCGTGGAATATCGAGGCGGGCGGGAGGAGCCAGTCCGTTCGTTTTCAAGTATACGAAGCAGATTTCGCGTGAAAAGTCTCGGGACCCTTGGAAAGGCGTCGAACCAGGTGTCTCATCGGCGGCGACCTGATAGCGGTCGAGCACGTCATCGCGGGCGCAGACGAGGGCGCGCGTGCGATCACCCCAGGCGAGACGCCGCTCTAGGAGCCGGCTGTCGGGCACCCGCTGTGGTCGCGGAAGATGTCCAAGGACGGCCAGGAGCGTGGTAAGGTCCTTGGCGAGCGAGGTGTCGACGAACCCGACGAGAGGGACGGCAAGCTGCTCGGACGCCTGAAGGAGATGACAGATCTCCTCGATATAGCGGGTACCGTAGTCCTCGAGCATGCCCCGGGTGAAGCTGACGATCAGACTGCCGTCGAAAAACGCGACTGGCGGCAGTCCTTCTCGGTGCTGCTCGCGCAGCGACGTCATACACCGGATCAGCGTACGCACCTCGGCCTGAAATCGCCGCAAGGCGAGCTTCTGGTCGGCGCTTCCAAATCCATCTCCCGGCTCGCCCGCGATCTCGTCCGGATGGATAATCTCGAAGGCCGCGTCCTTGACGTAGTGGAGATCTTCGCGGTGAGGGTTCTCGAACCAGGCGACCTGTACCGCGGCGATGGGCAGTGAGTAATCCTTGGTTGGCTTGATCTCGCTGCCGTCGACCGCGACGGTGGGGATTCCGCGAATGCGGTCGAGTGCCCATCCACGGGCTGCCCGGTGATCCGCGAAGCAAGCCTTGAAGGGAATCACCAGCCCGGACTGGCCGATCCACTCTTCTCCGGGTAACGCGCCGGGGTGCTCGGCATCCGCCACCGCCTGGAGAATCGCGTCGTGGTCGAGCTGGTCGAGCAGCGATATCGCCCGGTCGAAGCGGTGGAAGGCTGCCGACTCGGTCTCGGCAAACACGCGAAATCGCTCAGCGCTTGCCTCGAGCTGCTGGGTGACGCGAGACGCGTACAGCATCCTCAGCTCTCATCGAGAACGCGCGATCGGCCGCTCTCGCGGCCGATTCGAATGACGTGTCCAAACAGGCCGTCGAAGGTATCGTCGTGACTGATGACGACGAGCTGATCGAAACCCTGGAGTCGCTGGACCTGATCACCGAGATTCGTGCGCCGCTCCTGATCGAGGTGCGCCGTGGGCTCGTCCAGAAACGCGATGCGCACGTTGCTCAGGTCTCGAAGGATTGCCAGCCGAACGGCGAGTGCTGCTGCCATCTGCTCGCCTCCGGAAAGCTGGGCGAAGCCGCGCGTTTCTCCCTGGTATTTCGTCACGATTTCGTAGCTATCGGTCCACTCCAGCTCGACGCCAGCCTGGTTAAGAATCTCCGCGTTGATCCGGCTCGCCATTCGGCTGATCCTCGCCAGCAGCTGACGCGTAATTTCTGGTCCGGCCGACTTGATCGATTGTCTCAGAAGTCCGGCAAGCTGGCTCTCCTCATCGATCTCCTCGAGCCGACGTCGATGAGCGGCAAGCTCCTGCTCGTAGTGATGGATCTGGTCGAGCTCGGCGTTTAGCCGAGATTCATCGACCTCGCTCTCCTCCATCCGTGCCCGCACCTCGCCGATGGCGCTTTCGAGCCCGTTTCGACGCTCAACCGCCCGCTTGTGGGCATCACGATCGTAGGAACGCGTTGCTTCCTCGAGTCGCTGCTGGGCGGCAGCAGCCTGGTCGTGCGCGGTTGCTGCCTGTGCCTCTGCTCGGGCGAGTGCACTCGAACGCTCGTCAAACGCTTGTGCGAGTGCCACGGCAGCGGTGTAAGCGTCGTGATCGGCGCGGCACTCATCACGTCGGCGCCGCAGCCTGGCCAGCTGATCGTCAAGGTCTCGATAGGATGCCAGCAGCCGATCCAGCTCTTCTACGCGGGCAGATGCCTGGTCCAGCGCGACGTTCGCATCCTCGCGCGCGGCGCGAAGCCGGTCGATCTTTGCCGCCTCAGCGAGCAGGCGACCAACCTGCTCCCGCGGTCCTCCCAGAGCATTCAGGATGGCGACAGCCGCGGGAAGATCGTCGACAACCGGTTGCAGCGCGTCGAGGCGGCGTTGAGCGGTGTCGAGCTCGGATTGGAGTGTCAAGAGAGTGGCACGGGCCTCGTCCAGGGCTTGACGCAAGGGGCCCAGCCGTGACACCTCGTGAGCCGCTCTCTCGGCCTCGCGGACGAGCAGCTCCGCGGCCTGCGCGGCCCGCTTCACTTCGGTTGCACGCGTCGCGAGCTCCGCGGTCTTCTGAATCTTTGCCTGGTCTTGGGCGATTTTCTCGGCTTCCTGCCTGAGGTCCGCCACGAGCCGCTCGCGCTGGCGTTGAAGCTGCGGCAGGGCGTCTGCTTTTGCTTTTGCCTCGCGTGCTATCTGCACCCGCCGATCGATCTCCTGCAAGTGTCGGTCGAGATCGGAAAGCCTGGCAGACCAGGCCCGGATCTCCTCGTCGAAGTGTGCCTCGAGCGTCACGCCTGGCCGCAGGTTCCGACAGGCTTCGTGCAGGAACGGACACAGGCCGCCCGCGACCTGCTGCCGCGTTGCCCGAGCGTGCTCGAGGTGCGACGTTGCGGCCGCGCGCTGTTCGGCGATCTGCTGTCGAGTGGTCTCGTGAGCCTCCAGCTGCGCGGCATCTTCCTGGCTTGCGCTCGCCACCGCGATCTGCGCGTCGATCTCCTCGAGCTGCTTTCGTCCCCGTTCGGCGCGCTGGCGTGCTTCGTCGAGGGAGCGGCGGAGCGCCGTGAGCTCGCCAACGGCACGGTTCGCGGCGGCAAGCTCGTCGGTGAGCCTCTGATGGTTCTCCCGCCTGGCCGAGAGCTCGGCGGCGATGGGCTGCTGTTCGAGGGCCGAGGCGACGTCCTTCTCTAGCTGCTCCGCGTGCCGCCGAGCCCGGTCGATCTGGGACTCGAGGCTGGAGATGTGCTTCTGGAGCTGCGTCGATTCGGTTCGGGCATCGCGCGCGGCCTGTAAGCGTCTCTCGGCAGCCTCCTGCTCCGGAATCTTCTTCTGCAGCTCTGCCGCCTCGTGTGCTGCCTGCTCGGCTCGCGCGATGTCCGAGTCAAGCAGGTCGATTCTGCTCCTGAGGCGCTGTACCTGCTCGCTGGCCCGAATCCTCTCTTTTTGAAGGCGATCGCGCTCGTTTTGATCCGCTTCGAGCGAGCGCAGGTGCTCAACTGCCTGAACGTACGCCTCATACCCCGCTTGACAGCGCTGGCAGGTCTGACGCGCGTCAGCGGCGCGCCGATATTCCACTCGAGCGTGCTCGAGAGCTTCATTTACCGATTTTTCTCGTTCGCGCGCAAGCTCGAGGTCGTGCTCGGCGCGATGCCACTCCTGTTCGGCGCGCACGTATACCTCGATCTCGTGCTCCAGGGCCTTCTGCTCGGCCACGTACCGCTGAAGCTGAACCGCCAGGTTGTACTGCCGCTCGCGTACGTCGGCAAGACGCGCTTCGATCTCGCGACGTCTTTCCGTCAGCGGCTCGAGACGGGTGATTGCCAGCTTGACCTCGTCACGCTCGTCGTCGATGGCGCTTTCCAACGCGCCAAGCCGTCGGTACGCCTCATCGTACTCGGCGACCCGGAGCAGTCGATCGAACTTCGATCGGCGCTCCTGCGGAGAATCCAGAAAAGCGGCAGTGAGGGTTCCCTGTGGCGGACCGACCGAGTCGAGAAAAAGGGCGCGCAGGTCGACTTCCTCGTCGATCTTCAGGTGCTGATGGAGCCAGCGGCGCACGTCAGCCTCGCCGCGGGCAATTTGCTGATGGATGTCCGGATCGTAAACGTAGTGCACGGCGCCATTGCCGACCTTGCGCACGATTTCGTAGGTGCGCTGATCAAGCCGTGACTCGACGACCACGGTAATCGTTCCGCTCGTCTCGCCCTCGCGAACGAAGTCCTGGTGCCGATAGGGCAGGTGGAGGAAGAGTGCGCAGCCGATTGCTTCGAGGATGGTCGATTTGCCCGACCCGTTCTGGCCGCAGATCGCGTTCACGCCGCGGCTCAGCCGCACGACTTCTGCCGGGCTTCCGTACGATTTGACGTTCTCCAGGCGGACTTCCTGTACGATCACGGCTCGACCTCCGCGTGCTTCGCCACCTCCGGGGTTAGCTCGGGCTGAGATGGTATCCGTTGACGCGCTGCGCGGAACGCCTTGAGGAGATGCGCGCCGTCGGCGCCGTGGAGAGCCAGCTCTTTGAGCTCCACGGCGAGGCCGGCCAGCTCGGCGGCAACGGGAGCGTAGCGCTCATCTTCGGCGAGGCGCGCCCGCAGAATCTGCCGCTCGAGGACGGATCGGTCCACCGGCTCGTCAGAAGAGAAGGCCTTCTCGGTGTCGAAGCTCGTCGTTGCGTAGTCTTCACGGACACCGGCGTAGAGCGGATCGAAGATCTCGCGGCAGGCATCTTCGAGCTTGTTGACCCGCAGATCCTGCTGGTCGAATCGAAGCCGTCCCTGCAAGGTCAAAAAGACGACCGGCCGCTCCGCCTGAACACGCGCCCGCGCCTGCTGCAGGCACTCCCAGCAGCCACGCTCGAGTGCGCGGGGGCTTTCGAACCTGCCGACGTCTACCCTGAGCGTGACGAACGGTCGTCGGGGCACATCGATGAGCCGCACGGACACCGGTTGCGGTCGGTCGGTGTCGATCTCGACGTGAAGGAGGCCGCGTTCCCATCCCCACTCGTTCAGTGCCCACGTCTCGAGGCTTCCGCCGTTATACGCCACGTTGGCGGCAGTGTAGTACTTGTGCAGGTGCCCAAGCGCGAGATAGTCCACGTACTCTCGCAGCGGCTCAAGCGTGCTGACCGTCAGCTCGGCGCTCACGCCCGGGACGATTCCTTCCAGGCCCGCGTGCAGCACGAGGATCCTGAACGCTCCGTCGTCACCGAAGTGCTGCAGAGAGGGGCCCAGCTCACGGAGTATTCGCTCGGTCGACGCACCAAGATAGCGAAGGCCGACGATGCGGCAGCCGGACCATTCGACGAAGCTGCCGCGAGACTGCCCGGGGCGAACCGGAAGGAGGCGTATGCCATCCGGGCCGGTAAGGATGTCGAGATGGGTCAGCAAGCCGTGATCGGCAAAGCTATCCAGCCAGTTCTTGGCTTCGCCGTAACGCGTTCGATCGTGGTTTCCCTGGATGTCTACGATGGGAACGCCCGCCTCGCGCAGCATCGACAACCCAGTATAGGCCTGGTCGAAGGTGACCGGATTGATCGTGAAGCGGTTGAACAGGTCGCCGGTACAGATCGCGAAGTCAGGATGCGTGGTGGCGATATACTCGCAGGCGTACAGCCACGCTTTGCCAAAGTCGTTCAGACGCTCTGGACAGCCGTACTGCTGGGTACCGAGGTGCACGTCTCCAAAATGGACGAATGAGCAACGCACGATCCGATCTCCCCGAGTAGCCCCTTGTGCTGTTGGATGCTCTGAGTATACACAAGTTTTCGCGATTGTCTAGAACAATCGTTCAGTAACTTCCGATTCGCGAGAATAGGTGATGAGTGTAACGATCTTATGATAGGTGAATAATGGATCCCCTGGCCACCGATTCGTCTGCCGCGAGCGTCACCGCGAGAGTCCTGACCGCGTCGGCGAAGGTCGAGCGCACGAGCGAGTGATCTCCAGTCTCGACCGCGCGGACGAAAGCTTCATCCTCGGAGCGGAAGATGCTACTGCCGGAAACCTGGATCTCCTCGACCCGTCCAGGCCGCCGGATACGGACGCCACTCGTGCCGAGGATCTCGACGACGACGTTCTCGGCAAACACCGTCAGTCCGGCAGCTCCGTACCCTGGAATACTCCCGCACGTCGATGCAATCTGACCAATCGCGCCGCTCTCGAAGGTGAGGAGCACCGAGGCGACGTCGTCGATGTCCATTCCCTCCAGATCGTGCACCAGACGGCGGCCAGATGCTGCCACAATCGTGCGGACCTCGCCCGCGAGGTAGCGAGCAGTATCGACGATGTGGGTCGTCTGCTCGACGAGCTGGCCGCCTGACTTCGCCTTGACTCTCCACCACGGGGAGCGTGGCGTGCTGGTCAGATACTGCCCGAGAACGATGCCGATCTGACGCCCGGCCAGCGCGTCTCGGGCCCGATCCACTGTCTCCAGATAACGGTAAACGTAGCCGACGCTCGCCAGTACCTTCTCTCGCTCGATCGTGGCCTGAATCTCTCGCGCGGTCGACAGATCCAGCGCGACCGGTTTCTCGACGAACAGGGCGATTCCGCGCTTCGCGACCGCGATCTCGGCCGGTCCCCGGGCGAACGGCGGCGTGCAGACGTAGACGGCGTCGAGGCGCTCGTGCGATAGCATCTCTTCGTGGCTGGAGTAGGCGGGACAACCATAAGACCTCCCGACTTCCTCCGCCGTCGCGGCGACCGTATCACAGACCGCGGCGATCTGTGCGTTCGGGATCTCGGCGAGGTTCTTGAGGTGCTCGCGGGCGATACCGCCCACGCCGACGAAGCCAATTCGAACGGGCATCAATACACACTCCTACGGCAGAGACGGCGAGCACCAGGGACTGAGAAGAAGCCGGGGTCTCCGGCTCCGATGTACGCCTCAGGAGCCAGCCGGTGCAATTATAGCGCAGGACTCCCCGGCCGGGCGCTCGCGATGCTGGCTCGGTGCGTTATAATTCCCCAAAAGGCTCATGGCTGAGGGATGCGGGTGGCTTCGAGAGACGTCTATGGAGCGGTCGAAGGCGGCGGGACCAAGTTTGTCTGCATGATCGGAACCAGTCCGACGGACGTCGTTGACGAAGTCACGATTCCGACGACCGGTCCAGCCGAGACGATTGGTGAGGTCATCGAGTTCTTGCAGCGGCCCCGTCCGGGGATTCGGCTCGTGGCGATCGGCGTCGCCACCTTCGGTCCGATCGACCTCGATCCGACGTCTTCGACGTACGGCTGCGTTCTGAAGACGACCAAGGAAGAATGGTCGGGAGCGCGCATCCTTGCCCCCATCGCCCGCCGACTCGGTGTGCCGGTTGGCTGGGATACCGACGTGAACGGGGCGGTCCTGGGTGAGGCGCGATGGGGAGCGGCGCAGGGAATCGATCCAGTCCTCTATCTGACAGTGGGAACCGGCATCGGCGGCGGTGCGCTGGTGAACGGCGCGACAATTCACGGCCTGCTTCACCCGGAGATGGGACACATCGCGGTGCCAGCCGTTCCGGGTGATTCGTTCCCGGGAATCTGCACTTTCCACGGCCGCTGTCTCGAAGGGATTGCGTCAGGGCCCGCGCTGGCCGCGCGCTGTGGTCGTCCGGTCCCGGAGATTCCTCCGGACGATCCGGTTTGGGATCTCGAGGCGCGCTACCTCGCTCACGGGATCAGGTCGCTCATCCTCACCCTGTCGCCGCGTCGGGTCGTGCTGAGTGGCGGCGTCATGAGGCAAGCGCATCTCCTGCCACGCGTGCGCCGCGCACTTGTCGAGGTGCTCAACGGCTACATCGACCTGCCGGAGCTGAAGGATCGCATCGACGAGTACGTGGTGCTGTCGAAGCTCGATCAGAAAGCCGGGCTGTACGGGGCACTGGTCCTGGCAGAGCGCGCGTCGCCACGGACCGGCTGAGTCGCGGTGAGGGGCCGGTGAATGCCCGCGTCGGAAGGAGGGGACGCATGGTCGTATCCAGTTCGAACTTACGTCAGCTAACCATCGCGCTCGGCATCGGAACGGTCACGGCGGGAGTCCTGCCGTTCCTGGCACCCGAGCTCTTTGCCAGGGTGTTCGGTTTGCCGCGCGGGGAGAGTCCTGCTGCCGACATCGCGATCCGGTCAGTGAGCGCCCGCGACGCAATCAACGGCATCGGGATTCTCTCGGCAACGATTCACGGTGGGCGCGTGGCACCATGGATCCTGGCACGGGCGCTATCCGACGGAATGGATACGCTGGCGGTCGGCCTTGCCTGGAAGGCTGGTGCTCGCAGTCCGCGGCTGCTGGCTCTCGGGGCGATCGCACTGGGCGCGACGATTGTCGATACCCTGCTTTACCTCGGCCACAAGCGCGCCGCTCGAACGCCGCAGACTCGATAGAAAGCCATCGCCCGCCGGGCTCGCCTTCGAACGCCGCCTCTGCAGCCTTCCAGCCTTCTTCAGGAGACGTCACCCAGACCGCCCGGTCCAGCGGTTTGCAGACTCGAACGCGCTGGGTTCCTCGCGCGTTTTTCCTCCGGTTCTCGCCATTTTTCAGGGTGGGCCTGGCCTCGGTGACGAGACCGGTCCGGATGATCGACGCCCCGGGACGTTTTCGTCCGTAGGTCGGACGAGCTGACACGAGTTCCAGCGCGACGGAGAGAGTGATTCGCGCGGCGGCTTTGTGACGGCCGGTTCTCACGAAGTCGTCCGCTGCACGCGTGGCAAGCGGCGAGACCGAGTCGTGCTGTCGGTCGCGACCGGCTACCGATTCAGGGCGAGCGCCGGTCACGACAGGTCAGGCCGTCTGACCTCCTGGCGTCTGTATCGAGCGCGGTGGCGAGGATCGGACCTGGCGTTACAGCGTCAGCGGGGCTCCGGGAGCGCGTTCGGATCGACGACGCGCCCGTTCAGCTGGAAGGTGACTGGTCGATAGCTCGCCAGGTCGTCCGATCCGAGAATCTCGTACCGATACCCCTGCTCGGTGAGGAAAAGCTGACGCTTCGCCGCGAATTCCTGATCCTTGGTGTCGCGGGTGACCAGCGTATAGAAGTGCGCGAGCAGGCCGTTGCGCTTGGGACGCAGGATTCTCCCGAGGCGTTGAGCCTCCTCCTGGCGTGAGCCGTAAGTCCCGGAAACCTGAATCGCCACGTTGGCGTCTGGCAGATCAATTGCGAAGTTTGCGACTTTCGAGACGATCAGCCGGTTGATCTCACCCGTCCGAAACTTCGCGTACAGCGCTTCGCGGTCGCGGACCGATGTCTTGCCGGTGATCAAGGGCGCATCGACGATCTCTCTGATCGTGAGGAGCTGGTCGATATACTGGCCGATAATCAGGATCTGATCGTCCGGGTGCTTTGACAAAATCGTCCGCAGCGCATCTAGCTTTAGCGGATTTTCCGCGGCGATGCGGTACTTCTCCTTGTCCTCGCTCACCGCGTACGCCATGCGGACCTCTCCAGGCAGCGGTAGACGGACCTCGTGGCATTCAGCCGTGGCGATCCAGCCC
Organism: Chloroflexota bacterium; assembly: GCA_902810745.1. Lineage (GTDB taxonomy): Bacteria > Chloroflexota > UBA6077 > FW602-bin22 > CADDYW01 > CADDYW01. The sequence goes on from CADDYW010000009.1 coordinate 20,748, forward strand.
TGGTGCTCGAGCTCCTTCCAGGGCACGTCGTACTTTTTCGGGCCGATCAGCGAGAAGACATCCTCCTCGCGGCCGTCCTCGCGGACGAGCGTCGCGGTGAGCCCGAGGCGGCGCCGTGCCTGGATGTCGGCGGTAATCCGGAAGACCGGGGCCGGGAGCAGGTGCACTTCGTCGTAGATGATCAGCCCCCAGTCGCGCTCGCTGAAGAGCTGGAAATGCGGGAAAGCGCCGTCGCGCGAGGAGTGATGCGTGAGGATCTGATACGTCGCGACGGTCACCGGCTTGATCTCCTTGCGCTGACCGGTGTATTCGCCGATCGCGTCCGGGGAGATGCTGGTCTTGTCGATAATCTCGCCGATCCATTGACGCGCGGCCACGGTGTTGGGAGTGAGGATCAGCGTAGCGCACTGCAGCCGATCCATGATTGCCAGCCCGACGATCGTCTTCCCGGCGCCACAGGGCAGAACAATCACGCCGCTCCCGCCCTTGACGCCGCCCGCCGCGTAGAAGACGTCGACCGCTTCGCGCTGATACGGACGGAGCACGAACGTGGCGCCGTCGCGTGTCTCGGATCGAAGCGAGACCGCGAGCGGGGCGCCGTCGACGTAGCCGGCGAGATCCTCGGCCGGAAATCCGAACTGTACCAGCGCCTGCTTGATATGGCCGCGCAGCGCCGAATCGATCACCAGTGTATGCGCGTCGCGCTGCGCCTTGATGAAGCCGACGAAGCGCTTGTGGTGCGCGATCTCGGCAAGAAGCGGAACGTCATCCGAGATCAGAAGCAGGTCATCGCCGTCGCGGACGAGCTTGAGGCGCCCGTAGCGGCTGACGTAGTCGCAGACGTCGGAGCGAACGTTTGCCGGGACGTCGTACTTTCCGAACCGCGTGAGCGCCTCGAGAATCGCGTCGGCGGTAAGTCCGGTGGCGGCGGCGTTCCAGAGCGACAGGGGGGTGATACGGTAGGTGTGGATGTGCTCGGGGCTCTTCTCCAGCTCGGCAAAGCGTGCCAGCGCATCCCGCGCTTCCGTGTAGAGCGGGCTGTTGACTTCCAGCAGCACCGTACGATCGCTCTGGACGATGATGGGTCGGCTCGACTCTGCCGCCACGTGAAGACCCTCGGATGACAAAGAGATAGGTATATCATGATCTCGCGTCGCGGAAAATCTGTCAAACCGAAGCGGCGTGGTCTCCGCCTCACACCTCGTGCCCCATCCCCAACACAGGCCCGCGGGGCAAGGTGCCGCGTCGAGCGCGGGATGCGACTGACCGGAGCGATCGCAAAAGGCGTAGAGATCTGCTCGTGTCAGGGGCTCGGACGGGGCAGAGAAAAACGCTTCCTGAAGCCGGGCCGTGCCCCTTCCCAGAGCTCATCCGGCATCGTCTACCTCCCATTCCCCGTCCTCGCGCCGCATGAGCCGAACGCCGTAATCGGACTCGGCACGGTCCGGGCTGACCAGCCCCGCCCGGACGTCCGCGAGTACCGCTTCGCGGTCGCGCTCACGCGGATCGCCAAGTCCACCACCGCCCGGGAGCTCGATCCAGATCTCGGTGCCTGGCTCCGGGTACACCGTCGCCTTCGGATTGGGACGCTCGATCGTGCCATCGTGATGCCTGAGGTAGTAGTTGCCGGGCGCTCCCGGCTGGCCGCCCTGGAGGCCGCGCGCGGGGTAGCGGATACGGTCGAAAAACGGCGAGAACGAGTAGGGACGATCGGCTCGCAGCCCGGCGATGACCAGACGATGTCCGAGGCCACCGCGAAACTTCCCGGGACCGCCGGAGTCGGTACGCAGCGACTTCTCGAGCACGACGAGCGGCGATCGGTTCTCGATGATCTCGACCGGTGTCCCGGAGATGCCCGACGGGAACGCGGTCGACGACAGGCCGTCGAGGCCGGTCCGCGCGCCGGTCCCGCCCGCGTTGAAGAAGAGGAGATTGAAGCGGCTGCCGTCACGGTAGAATCCGTGGAACTGGGTATTCCAGAGGTTCGCCGAGCCTTCGGCCATGATGCGGTCTGGAACCACGTCGGCCAGTGCGCCGAAGATCAGCGCGGGTAGAAAGTGGCCGAGGATGTGACGGGCCGCGACTGGCGCCGGGCGCCGACAGTTCAGGATGCTGCCCTCCGGCGCGGTCACGGTCAGCGAGCGGAAGCTACCCTCGTTGTTCGGGACGTCCGGCGCCAGGAGCGCCTTGAGCGCGAATGTCGCGTAGGCGTGAGTGTAGTTCAGCACGACGTTGATCCCGTACCGGCTCTCCGGCGAGGTCCCGGCGAAGTCGACCAGGACCGAATCGCCCTTTACGTCGACGCGCACCTGCAGGCGAATCGGCTCTTCGTAGCCGTCGGTCATCGCCGCGTTGTGGTAGGAGCCATCGGGAAGCCGTGCGATCGCCTCGCGCATCGCGCGATCCGATCGGTCGATGATCTCGTCGGCGAGCGGCTCGATCGTCGTGAAGCCGAACTCGTCCATGAACTCGAGCAGCCGGGCGGCGCCGACGTCGTTCGCCGCGGTCATCGAGTACAGCTCCGCGATGACCTCGTTGGGTGCGCGAATGTTGTTCTCGATGATCCGGAACAGCTCCTCGTTTGGCTTTCCTTCGATGAAGAGTCGCGTGATTGGAATGAACAGCCCTTCTTCGTACAGCTCGCGCGCGTCCGCAGAAAAGACTCGACCTCCGATGTCGGCGACGTGACAGATGTTCCCGAAGAACGCAACCAGCTTTCCCCGGTGGAACGTCGGCGTGATGATCGTTATGTCCAGCAGGTGTCCAGACGTCTTCCACGGGTCATTCGTGATCCAGACATCGCCGGGGCGGATGGTCTCGACGGGGAAAGTGGCAAGGAAGTGTCGAATGCAATTCGCCATGGAGTTGATGTGGCCGGGCGTCCCGGTGACGGCCTGGGCGAGCAGGTTGCCCCGCGCGTCGAACACGCACGCCGAGAGATCCCCCGCTTCGGCCACGGGAGGCGAAAACGACGTTCGGATCAGCGCGGTCGCCTGTTCGTTGACGACCGCGATCAGGCGGCTCCAGAAGACTTCCAGGGACAATGGGTCGATCGTGTCGATTACTCGCGCCACCGCTTACTCCCCGTCGATGCTCACGACCAGGTTAGACCACGCGTCGACGGCCGCGTGTCCACCAAGACCGATGACGACCGTCGATTCGCGTTCTTCGACGATAGCCGGACCGCCGATTGTGGCACCCTGGCCGAGGCGATATCGGTCGTAGACCGGGACCAGGATGAAATCGCCGCGCTCTGGTAGGTAGACCGGGCGACGGCCTTTGACTGCTGCGCGGGCGTCACTCGCTCCGGTCGCGCGTGGAGTGTGAAGCCCCGGTCGTGGTCCCGCAACGCTCAGCCGCCAGTTCAACGCCTCGACTGGCACTCCAGGCGCCGCCCGCTTGAAAAGCCGGAGGTAGGTTTCGTCGAACGCCTTTCGAATCGTCGAGGTCCTCTCCGCGGTCAGCTTACCCGGCGGAACGGGCACGTCGATCTGATGGGCCTGGCCGGCCAGTCGCATGTCGCAGGAGCGCGTGATACTCATCGCCTCGCGCGGTACCTGCGCCGACGCGAGGAGCTCCCGTGCCTCGTCTTCCATCTCCTGATACAGTCGATCGATCTCGACCCAATCTAGACGGTCCAGGATCCCAGCTGCGCCACGGACGAAGTCGAACGAGATCGGCGCTGCCAGGAAACCGAGCGTCGACCCGACCCCAGCCGCGAATGGCGCGATCACCTCGCGCAGACGGAGAATGCGCGCCACGTGGAACGCGTGGACCGGCCCGGCGCCACCGAAGGCGAAGAGGGGATAGCTCCGGACGTCTTTGCCGCGCTCGACCGCGTGCATCCGCGCGGCCGAGGCCATGCTCTCGTTGACCGTCTGGTGGATCGCCCACGCCGCGGCTTCGAGTGAGAGTCCTAATGGCCTGGCGACGTGGGTATCGATCGCACGCTCGGCGGCGGTTCGATCGAGGCGCATGCGACCGCCGAGGAAGAAGTCTGGATCGAGATATCCCAGCACCAGGTCGGCATCAGTCACCGTGGGACGATCGCCGCCAAGGCCGTAGCACGCCGGGCCCGGAGCGGCACCAGCGCTCTCAGGACCGACCTTGATCAGTCCGAATCGGTCGACTCGCGCGATCGAGCCCCCGCCTGCTCCGATCTCGATCAAGTCGATGGCTGGCGCCTTGATCGGCAATCCACTTCCCTGCTTGAATCGGTAGATCCGGTCGACCTCGAACTCGCTCGTGGTAAACGGCTTTCCGTCTTCGATCAAGCAGGCTTTAGCAGTCGTCCCGCCCATGTCGAACGAGAGGAGATTAGGCCGTCCGCTGAGCAATCCGACGTGCGCCGCCGCCAGCGCGCCCGCGGCTGGCCCCGACTCGATCATGCGCACGGGGAAACGCCTGGCAGTTTCGACCGTGGCAGCTCCGCCGTTGGAAAGCATGATCAGTAAATGCCCGGAAAAGCCGATGTCGCCCAGCCCTGTCTCCAGTCGTCCGAGGTACTCGTCCAGCAGCTCCTGAACGTAGGCGTTGGCCACCGTGGTCGAGGTACGTTCGTACTCCCGGATCTCGCCAGCAACCTCCGACGAGATGGAAACGCGGAGCGCGGGTGCTCGCTCCTGGATTCGGGCGGCAGCCAGTCTCTCGTGGCTCGAATTTCGGAACGAGTGAAGAAAGCAGATAGCAACCGCACGGAGACCCCGCCGTTCGATCTCGACCAGCGCGGCATCCACCTGGGTGAGATCCAGTGCGCGGTGGACTGTGCCGTCGGCGAGGATGCGCTCGTCGACCTCGAAGCGGTTCTCTCGGGAAACCAGCGGTCGCGGAAGCTCGAGCAGAAGATCATACATGTCGTACCGGTGCTCGCGCGCAATGTCGAGCACGTCCCTGAAGCCGCGCGTGGTCAGCAGGGCAGTCGGGGCTCCGGCCCGCTGAATGATCGCATTCGTCACCAGGGTCGTACCGTGGATGACGTTTCGGAGCTCCAACGCGCCAATGCCCGCTCCTTCGAGACCGCTGGAGATGGCTTGTAGCACTCCGATCGACGGATCATCCGACGTGGTAAGCGTCTTGGCGACGTGAAATACCCCCGAAGAATCGTCCACGAGTAAGACGTCCGTGAAGGTCCCGCCAACGTCCACGCCGATGCGAAATCGCCGCTGGCTCTCCACTACTCACCCACCCTGGCTCCTGAATCGCACGCGGATTGCGATGAGCCTATTTTATCGTGTCTCGCAAGGCAGAAGGGGACCGTTCGCGCATCGCTCCCGCGGGCGGCGAACGAATCAGAGGATACCACGACCCGCCGCCGACGCCAGCTTGCGATCACCCGATCCCCTGCCAGCGAGTCAGGGCAGTGCCGAGATCCTTCCAGCCGTATGCGACCTCCTCGAGCGGCGCACCGCCGATCGTGATCGTCCGATTACGGACGTACGTGCCGCCGAGTGCCTCGTAAAAGCGACGCGACGGATTCTGGGCGAGGACCCACACGAGCATCGACGTGCAGCCGTGGTCCACGAGCCAGCGAGCGATCTCCATGACGAATGCTTTGCCGATACCGTGATGCTGCCACGGCTCCAGTATGTAGATGGCGTAAAGCTCGCCGCGGTAGATGGGATCATTCGACCGCTCCGGACCGCCGTTGGCGAACCCCACAACCTCCCCGTCGTTCTCGGCGACGTAGACGCACTGCGACGCGCTCGGCTCAGCAAGATGGCGTTCCCACGCTGCCTGCCGCTGGGCGTAAGACAATCCCGCGAGGAACTCATCCGGAACGATTCCGCGGTAGGTCGTGCGCCAGGTATCGACGTGGACTCGAGCGATGCCGGCCGCATCGGCGACGTCTGCCAAACGAATGATCATCGAGGCACCCCTCGCGCGTTCGCGGCAATCGTAGCACACGTTCGAAAGATCTCAGCGAACCGGCCTCGCGGGCGCGCCGTGGTTTGGTGACAGAGTCGGCCCGGCGGATCGTGGGCGGTCGCGGCAGCGTCAGACGCGACGGCTGAGCCAGATCAGGGCAGCGAGCGAGCCGATCAGCAGCACTCCGACGGCGACGAGCGCGGGCGTGTACCACCCTGGAAGGCCCCCGTGCTCGCTTGCCGACGAATCAGTCGTGAGAGACAGAGGGCGGAGGCCCGCGACTGGCTGCGGCGTCGGCGCGGCGCCCGCGTTCCCGGTGGCCTCCCCTTGCGGCGTAGCTGACTGGCCGGCCACGGGCGCAGCTGCCTTCTGCACGCGTTCGACCGGCGTGACCGCGCTGCTGACCCCGGAGGTTGGCGCCGCGGCCGCTTGCGCCAGACCACTCGCGTTGTGGCCTGGCACCGCGGGAGCAGGGGTTGGTGCCACTGTTGGAGGTTGCGCCGAGGCGGCGAGTGGTTGGACGGCTTCTCTTGGCGCAGCCGTGGCCGGTTGCGTCGATTCCCCCGCTGCTTGATTGGAGCTGCTAGCAGGTACCGGCATCGCGGCCGGAGCGCTCGTCGGAACGGCGGCCGCGAATGGGCGCGCTGCACTGCTCGCCGCTGGCTCGAGCGCAGGTGTTGCTGGCGATAGCTGTCCCGGCAGGACGAAACGCAGCGCGAGCAGGGCGACGAGTGTCGCCGCCAGGACGCCGGTCGACCACCGCAGCCACACCACCTGGGGAGAGCGGCGCCTGGTTTGTGCAGGAATGGTGAAGCTGCGCGGGATTGGCCGGAGTGGTACCTGCCGAAGGAGCTGAACGGTCATTCGAAGGCTCTCGAAGTCGCGCCGGCATTCGACGCACCCGCGCAGGTGCGCCTCGACTGCCTGCCGCTCGGCGTCAGACAGGTCGCCGTTCATAAACTCGGAGAGCCGCTCGTGAACGTGTTCCGAGCCGCTGACTGAAGCTGGTTCGCTCATCATGCTATATCGTAGACGGTCTCAACCTTTCCAAAGTTCCGGATGCTGCATCAGATAGTCGCGCAGCCGCGCGCGGGCGCGACTCAAGCGCGACTTCACCGTACCAAGATTCACGTTCAGCGCCGTGCCAATCTCGTCATAGCTCAGCCCGTGAATGTCGTAGAGGATGAGAACTGCTCGCTGGTCCAACGGAATTGTTTCCAGGCCCTCCTGGATCTTCTCGGCGAGCTCGTGGCGGAGCGTGATCACCTCGGGCAGATCGGCTGGGTCAGTGACGTCGAACGAGGCATTCTCAGTCATCTCATCGAGGGAGTGGCCTTTCTTGTGGTGGCTGCTCCGGAGCACGTCGTAGCTTGCATTGGTGACGATACGTAGCAGCCAGGATCGAAATGACCCGCCCTTGAACTGATCCAGGTGGCGGAACGCGGAAAGAAAGGCGTCCTGGGTCACGTCGGCAGCGGTGTCGGCGTCACCGACGAGTCTCAGGGCAACGTTAAATGCCAGCTCCTGGTACGCGATCACGAGCTGGTTGAACGCGCTGGTATCTCCATTCCGCGCGGCCACGATACGGCTGGCTTCGTCGCCAAGCGCGGTTGCGAGGGACACGGCGTCGCGTCTTGACGTCAATTTCTCGGGTGACCTATACTTAAGAGCACGTGTATATAGGATGACTTTCGTGGATCGCAGGCAACAGCCTCCTGTAGTTTAGCAGGTGCGACTGGTGCTGGCTACTACGCCTTGGGGGGAATTTCGTGAGAATTGGCGTCCTCACCGGTGGTGGTGACTGCCCGGGACTGAACGCGGCAATTCGGGCAGTCGTTCGCCGGGCTGATCACTACGGGTATGAAGTACTTGGTATTCACAATGGCTGGGCTGGCTTGCTCGGGGAAGGCAGTATCGCTCCCCTGTCTGTCCGCGACGTGTCAGGAATTCTGCCCCTCGGGGGAACGATTCTTGGAACGTCGCGAACCAATCCCTTCAAAAATCCCGAGCACGTTCAGCAGGTTATGGCAAACCTGGATCGGCACGGCCTCGATGCGCTCGTGGCGATTGGAGGGGATGATACCCTGGGTGTCGCAGCCAAGCTCTATGAACGCGACGTCCGGGTGGTCGGCATTCCCAAGACGATGGACAACGACGTCAATGGGACCGATTACACCATCGGCTTCAACTCGGCCGTGACAATTGTCGCGGATGCACTCGACAAGCTTCACACGACCGCGAGCTCACATCACCGCGTCCTCGTCGTCGAGGTCATGGGGCGAGACGCGGGCTGGGTCGCGGTTGTCGGCGGGCTCGCCGGCGGCGCAGACTTTATTCTGATCCCCGAGCGACCGACCAATGTCGAGACCGTCTGCCGGCACCTTGAACGGCGGCGACAGATGGGCAAGGACTTCAGTATCATCGTCGTGGCCGAGGGTGCGGTCGTTCCAGATCTGCCAACCCTCGAGCAGAGCGACACGGACCAGTTCGGTCACGTCCGACTCGATCGTCGGAATATCGGCGAGCTGGTCGGGCGCGAGATCGAACGTCGGACGGGTTTTGAGACCCGCGTCACCGTTCTGGGACACCTCCAGCGCGGCGGGTCGCCAACTCTCTTCGATCGCGTCCTCGCCACGCGCTTTGGCGTCGCGGCCGTCGATTACATCAACGAGGGTCGCTTCGGGTTCATGCCTGCGCTGCGGGGCGTGGAGATCGTCCCGTGCAAGCTGTCCGAGGCGGTCGCCACCAATCGCCGGGTCGACCTGACCCTGTACGAGCTGGCTCAGCTCTTCTACTAGGGCATGGGGCAGTGCGAATAAGCTAGCAGCCGCCCAATCCCCTCTCCCTGTGGAAGAGGGTGAGGGTGAGGGCCGGGGGTCCCGGGCGGCGCCGCGGATACACACCCTCACCCCGGCCCTCTCGCAGAAGGAGAGGGAGATAGCCATCTCCCCGGCAGCTTAACCTTTCCGCTCGACGCTGCAAAAGCGAAACCTACACGGATGTGTCTGATCTGCAGATCAGGCACATCCGGCGAGCTTTCTACCCGGAATGTACCGCAGGGCCGGCGGCCATCGTACTGGGCCAGGCGTCGACCTGAGGACCGGACGAAACGAATGGCCCGGATCTTCGGCTGTTTCCTCTTTGCCCCGGGGTGGCGACACGCGAGAACCAGCGCTACCGTGCTCGTGATTCAGAAGCTCTTCTGGCCCAGCCTCCTTCTGGTTTTCGACTCAAGTCGAGCGATACGCTGACCCAGGTCCCTGGCGGTCGCCTCGCTGCGTGGAGACGGGTGCCGCTGCAGGAGATCGAGTGCCCGGCGAGCATAGACGAGCGCCCGATCCGGCCGGCTCACGCGGTGCTCGTAGATCTTGGCGAGCTCGATCGCGGCCGTGGCGGCCGGTGCCATCGAATAGGCGGAAACTGCTTCGTAGAGCTGGATCGCCCGATCCAGCTCGTTGACTTTGCGCGCCAGGGTAGCGAGGCGCGTGAGTGCCTCCACGCGCTCGGTCGGGGAGGCACCGATCAACGCGGCCTCGTAGTAGCGCGCTGCGCGGGCGAGATAGCCCGATCCCTCAAGTAGCCTTGCCAGTCCGAGAAGATCGCTCGGGCTCGACGATCGGGCTAGCCTTTCGTCGTGAAGCAGTCGACCGATAACTCCAGTCAGCAGCGCTAACGAGCAGACGTCCTGTCGGTTGTGCTCGATGACGGGATCGATCAGATCGGGCGATCGGTCGCGTAAGAACGCGAAATATCGTCCTGGGATCTCGTATCCCGGTACGTCGCGCTCACGGATGATGCCGAGGATTCGTTCCTCCAGCGTCGCGAGGTTGCTTTTGCGCAGTCGGCGGCTCCAGATCTGCCGCGCCGGCCGCAGAAGATCGAGGTGATGACGGGGCGTCGGCATAGGCAGCCGGTGCAGGACGTAGCGAGCCTCGAGCATCGGAACGTCAAAGCATTTGCCGTTGAAGGTAATGACACAATCGAAGCGCGAGATCAGGGTCGCGGCCGATTCGAGATAGGCAGTCTCGGAAGCTGGATCGTGAAGGAAGTACTGCCGTACAACAAAGTCATCGGCGTCCGCGAATCCCAATCCGATAACGATGACCAGTGTTCCGGCACCGGGGCTCAGGCCAGTCGTCTCAATGTCGAGGTAGACCGCACCTCGCGCCAACGGTGCCTCCCCACCCGGACCGCCGAGCAGATGTGCGACTCCACGTGACATGTCTGCCAGCGCGTGTCCTAATGGGAGCCGAGCGTCGAAAACGGCGATCTGTCCACGGGCGCCCGCGTCTCGAGGCGCTGACGGCGTGACGGTAGGCTGCTGAGCCGCCGGAAGCAGTCGTCTGAGGTCTTCGTCGTGGCCCCTGGGCTCGTGCACTGTCATGATCCTCGACCGCCTGGCCGAAAGATTTCCGAGGTCCCGTGGTGAATTACCGTGTAGCCGCGCGTACGGCGCGGATCATCTCCAGCGCCACGACCTTCGCGGATTCGCCCTCGCCCGTCGGCGCCCCGGTACAGCTCGGACAACCGTCGTCGCACGGACAGTTCGTGATGACGTCCTCCGCACTCCGAATAAGGAGATCGTGGCTCGCGTAGAGCTTCTCCGCGAAGCCGACGCCGCCAGGGATGGCATCATACAGGAAGATCGTTGGCTGACCGGTGAACGGGCTGCGTGTCTCGGCAAACACGCCAAGGTCACCTGGACTGCACATGAGGAATAACGGCGCGACGTTCGCGAGCACGTGTGCAACCCCATCCAGCCCACGCTCGATCTCCCCACTGTTCCATCCAGATGGTCGATCGGGAAGGGTGAGCCAGTAGGCGGTCGTGTGGAACGTATCCTCGGGCAGCCGGATCTTTCCCCAGCCGACGTTCTCGTGGGTCTCGAGCTTGATCTTCTTGAAGATGGTTGCCAGAAAGGTCACGCTCACCTCGCCCCACGCGCGACTCGTTTCGCGGGCGAACTGGTCGAGAACAGCGACCCGTACGGCCAGGTTCGCGTCGGTGAAATAGTCGACGTCGACCTGACGGACGTATGCTTTCTTTTCCTTCCAGTCGAGCCGAAGCACCTCGTACTGGCGGCCGCCGTGCAGGTAGATCGCTTCGTCGTGGAGCATCGTGGCCGCACTCGGTCGATCCATCTCGCCGATCACGCGTACAGAGTTGGGATCGGTCTGATCCACGATGACGACGTTCTCGCTTGCCGCAGTCCGCAGGCTGACTTCTTGAGCCGGGAAGGATTCTGCCGTCCAGAACCAGGAGTCGCCGGAGTGGAAGAGGATACGCTGCTCGGCAAGGTGCTGCAGCAGGGTCTGGATGGGGAGGGCGCCGAACTCCTCCCCATCGCGGAAAGGCAGCTCGAACGCGGCGCACTTGACGTGGCTTGCCAGGATCAGCAGGTTGTCCGGGTTCATCAGGCCGCTTTCGACCGATGCCTCAAAAAGGTAATCGGGGTGGGTGATGACGAACTGGTCGAGTGGCGTACTCGACGCGATCAGAACTGCCAGGGATGGCGTGTCGCGCCGTCCCACCCGACCGATCTGCTGCCAGGTACTGGCGATCGTTCCCGGATAGCCGACGATGATACACGCGTCGAGGCTGCCAATGTCGATGCCCAGCTCGAGCGCATTGGTGCTCACCACTGCCAGGACACGCCCATCTCGGAGACCACGCTCAATCGCACGTCGCTCGTTTGGGAGATAGCCACCGCGGTACCCCTGGATCGCCTCCTCGGGAAGATGGGCCTGGGCTGCCTCCTGGCGCAGGTAGCGCAGCAGGACCTCGACGCTCAGGCGGCTTCTCGCAAAGACGATCGTGTGAATACGGTTGGCAATCGTCTGGACCGCGAGACGCCGCGCGGTGGCGACCGAGCCGGCACGAATCCCCAGCGCGCGGTTGACGACGGGTGGATTGTAGAAGATCACGTGCTTCTCGCCGACCGGCGCCCCGCTATCGGTGACCACGGATACGTCGTCTCCGATGAGCTGCCGCGCCAGGGATTCGGGGTTCGCGATGCTCGCGGAGGCGAGGACGAACTGCGGGCTCGACCCGTAATGGTGGCAGATTCGCTTGAGTCGCCGCACCACGTTTGCCACGTGTGACCCGAACACGCCGCGGTAGATGTGCATCTCGTCGATCACGACGAAGCGCAAATTGGCAAACAGGCGGTGCCACTGGGTGTGATTAGGAAGGATCCCGGTATGGAGCATATCGGGATTGGTGATCACAATGTGGCCAGCCTGCCGGACCGCACGCCGGGCGTTGGCTGGTGTGTCTCCGTCGTACGTGTAGGTTTTCACGCCGAACGTCAGCCGGTCGACGAGCCCCTGTAGCTCGGCGAGCTGGTCCTGCGCCAGCGCCTTCGTAGGAAAAAGGTAGAGCGCTCGCGTGTCCGCGTTCCCTAGGATGGCATTCAGGACAGGCAGGTTGTAGCAGAGCGTCTTGCCGGAAGCAGTCGGAGTGACGATCACGCAGTTCTCGCCGCGGAGAATGCGCTCGATTGCATCCGCCTGATGCGTGTACGGGCGGTCGATCCCGCGTCGACTCAATGCCGAGACGATACGCTCGTCCAGCCCCGACGGCCACTGTCCGAACCGCGCCGGGCGAGAGGGAAAGCGGCGAATCGAAAGCACATTGCGATAGTGATCGGTGGTCTGAAACCACTCGAGGAACTGCGCGATGTTCATGGCGTGCTCGCATTGTAGCCGGGCGAAGAAGCAATCTGCAAGGCCGGGCGGGCACACCTTGTGCAGATAGCCTCGCTTCGCTGGTGCTCCACCAGGCGGTGTAGAGCCAGAGTTCGTCCCGAGCTTGCCACGACCGCCTGACCGTTTTGGGTGGGCAACCAGTCGGAGGTTTCACCACGTTTGCGTTCTGGCTGGAGGAGAATGGGAGCGCAGGAGGATCAGATGGCAGAGGAAGTCCGCGGTGAACGCTTCGAAGGCCGAGAACCCTTCCGCGAACGGCCGGCCGAGCCGAGCGTGTTTTACATGGGCGATCACGGACCGTTTCCCGGGCAGGTAACGCCAAGATCTGACCAGGATATCAAGCGCGACGTCGAGACGGCCCTCTTTTACGACGATGCCGTCAGCTCTATCGGCATCCAGGTATCGGTTCAGGATGGCATGGTCACCCTCGACGGAACGGTCAGCTCCACCCTGGCTAAAGACCTCGCAGCGCAGGACGCCTGGACGGTGAGTGGAGTCCGTGGCGTGCAGAACAATCTCGTCGTTCACGAGACGCCGACGCCGAGCCGTGCTGCCGGTCAGGACGTGATCGCGGCAAAGCCGCCGATGCCTGGTTACGGCATTCCAATCGAGCAGCCAGCGCCGTCTGCCCAGCCCGGGCAGCAGGCTGCACCGCAGCCCCGACAGGGGCAGCGGCCGCAGCAGACGTAGGCCCTCGGCCCGCGTCATTTCTCACCGCACACCGCGGTACATAGACCAGTGCGCGGCAGGCATCGCCGAGGGCGACAGCAAGGCGGGCCCGGACCGTTGACGCTGGGCAACCCGACGTCACGACCGGCCGAGCGATACCCGGCCCGGACCGCTGCTCTCCGCTGAGAGTCCTGCCGCGCGGAGTGTTGTCCGACGTCAGGCCAGGGACGACGAGAGCGTTCAGTGCACCCGGGTCAGGCCGCGGAGGTGGTAAAATCGATCGTCCGCCCGACGAGGGCTGGCTCGGCTGCAGATGGACGACGGGCTATCGGCTCGTCAGACTCGCTGAGCATCGAGCTGCATCGAGGACGTCCGAAAGAGGACGCGCGAAACGATCAGATCCTGCTGGTCGGCGCGGATGATTCCAGCCGTGCCGTCGTGGCTGGGCTCGTAGAGGAAGATCCCTTCCACGATCAGCAGGTCGGTCCATTCGCCCGCCTCGTCGTGCGATAAACCGTGCTGGTCAGCCACGGCAGCCTGGAAAACTGATCGTGACACGGCAGGCCGACTGACCAGCATTGCGGCCAACCGGCGAATCAGAGCGTCCCTGACGGCAAGGAGCTCCGCCACGCGGCGATTTTCACGGTTGAGCCGCGCTACCGTCGTCGCGCCTCCGGTCTTCAGATTGGGAATCTGCTCGAGGGAGATGTATCCACGCTCCTGCGCAAGAGCGATCGCCAGCTTTGCGTCCTGTCTGGTCATCACCGGAACCATCACTGATCCACCGCCAAAGCTGGCCGTGATGCGGTTCAGAAGCTGGGACAGCGCCATCCAGCCGAAGTGCGGATGACGGTCGAGAAAGTTCGCAAGGCGAATGACCGTAAATTCCGCGGCCTGCTCAAGGCGACTCCGATCCGCCTCTTCGTCGGGATGCGCCACGTCGTCCCACGCCCCGGGGGCTTGCCGAAGCAGGGTGACGGTAACGCCTTCTTTCCGAAAGTGCGGTACCTGCTCGGCCAGGAGCAAGCCCGCGTCAGTAAACCACGTCAACCAGTTCTTGGCCTGCACGTCGGTCAGATGGAGCTGCGGATCATTGATCAGCCGATCGATGACGACCCCGAATGCCAGACCGCGGCCCGCGAGCGGCACGATCTCGCCAACGCGGGCGCGGATGGCCTGAGCGCGTTTCACCAGCGGGTGACTCGTGTTCAGGTAGAAACGACGGGCGATGCGCGTGGGATCGCCAGGATCGTCCACGATCTCTTCGCGGATAACCTGAGTTTCCTTGGCGTGCGAAAGCCAGGCTAGCTGCTCTTCACGGGTCTGGCCAAACACGCCGGTTTCGTCGAGGAAACCGAGGAATCGTACGAACGTGATGAACGACCAGGAGCGTGCCTCGAGGTATCGAGCCAGGTGGATCGCGAGTGCCTCCAGACGACTGACATCGTTTCCAACCGGCATTCCCGCGGTGTCGGCATCGTGCCCGGCACTGGGGGAGGTGTCGTGGAGGTCGCGGTCGTTGCCGCCGTTTGACGTGCCCGCGGTTATCCCCAGCATCTCGTCAATCCAGGAAAAACCAGTAGCGTTCTGGACAAGCAGGTGATTTGTCGCGCCCCGTACGCCCCAGACGTAGACGCGCTTGTGACGACGCAGCAGCGTTTCCACGACAGCCAGGTATCCCCCATCACCCGTAACCAGAACGTAGCTATCCACGTCCGCGTATTCGTCGGATTCGAGGACGTCGCGAATCGCGTCGCTCAGCTTGAGGTCGGCGTTGTTGCGCCCGGGAAGGTTGTAATCGACCTGGTACCGAAGCTTGAGGTACTCCTTGACCTGCCCGGCTGGAAGACGCTCCCAATCGGCGACGGCGAGCGCCGTTTTGATCCATCCGATCTCTTCGGCGGCGGACCGTAGCTTGAGGGCCAGCGCTCCTGGCTCGATCTTCCGACGCTCCTGTGCCTGGACGTCCGGTGGCAGCGCCCGGATCAGCTCGCTCAACGCGATGTAGACATTTTCGTGGTCGACAAACAGCGCTACGACGTGGGTGTCGTCGGACCCGTGCGGTTGGGATGCACGTGGGAGATGGTTAGCCGACCAGAGCAGCTCGTCGGTCTGGGCGTCGTTGAGCGAGAGGGCTCGGGCCAGGTCCAGCACGAGCTGGCGCTCGAGATCCAGGCTCTCTCCCCGCTCGATTCGGTCGATCGTTAGAGGATCCAGCCCCACGGCTTGCGCGAGCGCCGTTGTCGTCGTTCCAGCACTCTTTCGCAAACGGGCCAGGGTCTCCCCGAACTCCACGACACTACCTCCCAAACAGTGGCACCTGATACCAGCCCGTCACGAGTTTGCGCTCACTATAGCATCGCTCGCTCGAGCTTGTCCATCACGGGGGGCCACCCCACGCGCCTCTGCGGATGGCGCCGCGCAACTACGAGCAGCAGGAGGTTGTGCACGGTTCTCGTGCGACACCCCGGCACCCCCGCCCTGGAACTCGACTAGATTATAGTGAAGCTCACTCACCGTGGCACAACAAGTTTCTTGCCAGCGCGTTGAGGCTGACCGGAGCGTGCCGTATAATTGGACGGCGAGGAGACCACGTGAGCACCGACCTGGTAATCGAAACGCACTGTGACAAGCTCCCCCTGCTGTTTCGCGGAAAGGTGCGCGATATCTACGATCTGGGAGACCGGCTTCTCCTGGTCGCGACCGACCGCATCTCCGCGTTCGACGTTGTTCTGCCGACGCCGATCCCACACAAAGGCGTCGTCCTCACGCAGCTGAGCGCGTTCTGGTTCCGACGGACGTCGTCTATCATCCGCAACCACCTGATCAGCACCGATCTGCAGACATTTCCGTCAGCCGCACGCGAATATGCTGACCAGCTGGCTGGTCGCTCGATGCTGGTGCAAAAGGCTCATCGTCTCGACGTGGAGTGCGTTGTTCGAGGATACCTCGCTGGATCGGCGTGGGCCGAGTATCGGGCAACCGGCACGGTTTGTGGTCAGGCGCTGCCAGCCGGTCTCGCCTGGAACGAGCGTTTGCCGCAGCCGATCTTTACTCCCGCGACGAAGGCGGCAAGCGGACACGATCAGAACATCAGCGTCGACCGAATGAGCGATCTGATCGGGCAGGATCTGACGCGTCGAATCGTCGAGATCTCGCTGCGGATCTACCGCGACGCGCATAGCTACGCTCTCACTCGCGGGCTGATCCTGGCCGATACGAAGCTCGAGTTTGGCCTGGTCGATGGCGAGCTGATGCTCATCGATGAGCTACTGACCCCGGACTCATCGCGGTACTGGGACGCCGAGCTGTACGAGCCGGGGCGTGATCAACCGAGCTTCGACAAGCAGTTCGTCCGCGATTGGCTCGAGTCGATCGCCTGGAACAAGGAGCCTCCCGCGCCGGTGATCCCGCCAGACGTCGTCGAGCGCACCAGCCAGAAGTACCGTGACGCGTACCGTCGCCTGGTTGGAGCTCCACTCCCCGGGAGCTCGACGTGAAGAAGTGGGTCGCCCGCGTCCGGGTGGTACTGAAGCCCGCGGTCAACGATCCGCAGGGACTGGCGATTCGAGGTGGGCTTCGTCAGCTCGGCTTTACCGACGTCGAGAGCGTTCGCGCTGGAAAGGTCTTCGAGATCCGGTTCGGTGCCGCCGATCAGGCCACGGCTGACACGCTGGTCGCGGAGATGTGCCGCCGACTCCTGGCAAATCCTGTCATCGAAGATTACTCATACGAGGTCACGCCGGCTCCGGGCGACTGAGGAGCGAGCGTCTTCGCAATGGAGATAGCTGGGGACCAAACCCCGACTGCTCTCCTGGTACGGCCTCAGGTTAGCGTGCCCTTGGTGCTTGGCACTGAATTGCCAAGGCGCTCGTCACGGCGGGTCGCCGCGTCGAGGGCCCGTGCGAAGGCTTTATACAGGGCCTCGGCACGATGGTGGCCGTTCTGGCCGGCAAGCACCCGCGCGTGCAGCGTCAGTCGGGCTTCGACCGCGAACGAGACCAGCATGTGACGGACCAGATCCGAGTCCAGCGATCCCAGCATCGGCTCGGTGATCGGCGCATCTACCTCGCCGTGGCCACGCCCGCTGACGTCCACGACGGCGAGTGCCAGGGCCTCGTCGAGGGGGGCGTAGGCGTGAGCGATGCGAACGATGCCCCGTCGGTCGCCAAGTGCCTGGTCGAAGGCTCTCCCCAGCAAGATCGCCACGTCCTCCGCGGTGTGATGCGAGTCGACGTGGAGGTCGCCCTCGGCTTTGATCCTCAGGTCGAACAGACCGTGACGGGCCACGGCATCCCAGAGGTGATCCAGGAAGCCAATACCGGTGCTGATCTCGGCGATGCCAGTCCCGTCGACGTCGACGTCGACTGCGATACGCGTCTCGCGCGTCTGACGTTCCAGGTGGGCGCGGCGCGCGCTCGGAGTGATCATGCGATCTCCCGAAGGGTCGCGAGGAGCCGGTCGGTCTGATCGGGACGGCCGATCGAGATCCGCAGACAGTTCTCCAGACGCGGGCTGTCGTAGCGCCGAACGAGAATTGCACGCTGCGCCAGCCGCGCCTGTACGTCGGCTGCAGAGCGACCGACGACCTCGCACAGAATGAAGTTCGCGTCGGACGGGTACGGCACGAGGAAACCAGTCCCGGCAAGCCCATCGGCCAGACGCTGACGCTCGGTGAGGATACGTTCCACGTTCGACCTCAGGTAATCGAGATCGTCGAGGGATGCGATACCGGCCACCTCCGCTGCCTGACTGACGCTGTACGGGGGCTTCAGGCTCAACGCGATCGGCAGCAGATCCTCGGGAAAGATCCCGTAGCCGAGGCGGAGACCGGCGAGGCCAGCCCACTTGCTGAAGGTCCGAAGCACGATCAGATTCTGTGCACCCGCCTTGAGAAGCTCGACGGCTGACTGGCCGTGGAACTCGAAGTAGGCTTCGTCGACGACGACGAGCACGTCCATGTCCAGCACGCGCCGGATGATTGCGCTCGGCGTTGCATTTCCCGTTGGATTGTTCGGGGAGGCGAGAAATAGCACCTTGGTCCGCGCGTCGATCTTCGCAGCGAGCAGATCCGGGTCGATCTCGAAGTGCGGCCCGCGTGGCACGAGCTCATACTGTGCTCCGACGGCCTGGGCGGCGGTTGCGTAGTAGCCGAAGGTCGGCCCGGCGCTGATGACCCGGTCTCCAGGCTCGACGCACATCCGCAGCACCAGCTCGATCAGCTCATCCGATCCATTGCCGACGACGATCTGATCCGGATCCACCCCAACGTAGCGTCCCAGGCGGTCGCGAAGCGCGCGGTGCAGCGGATCCGGGTAGACGTGATACCAGGCGAAGGAGGCGAGCGCCTCGCGCACGAGCGGCGAGCAGCCATAGGGATTCTCGTTCTGATCCAGCTTCAGTACGTCGCGTGGATCTACTCCGAGAGATCGGGCAAACTCCTCGAGCGGCTCGGGTGCCGGGTATGCCTCGATGTTCGTCACGTCGTGGCGAAGGAGGTGTCGGACTCCCGGGCGAATCTGTGCCATGCGTCCCTCAGTCAGCCCCCTGCCGCAAGCGGATCGCAGCGGCGTGCGCGTGCAGCCCCTCGGCCTCCGCCAGGGTCACCGCGGCCGGAGCGACCTCTCGGAAGAGCCCTGGCGAGACGTCGAAGATGCTCGACAGCTTGAGAAAATCGTAGACCGAAAGCGGCGAGGCGAACCGAGCCGTCCCGCCGGTGGGCATAACGTGGCTCGGGCCGGCGGTGTAATCGCCAATGGCCTCGATCGATCGCTCGCCCAGGAAGATGCCACCGGCGTTACGGATGCGCGGCAGATACGACCAGGGATCACGAAGCATCAGACAGAGGTGCTCCGGCGCGAACTCGTTCGCTAGCTCGAGTGCCATCTCGATGCTGGGAACGACGATAGCTCCCCCGTTGGTCTGGATAGACTCGGAGATAATCTGGCGTCGTGGAAGTGCTGAAACCTGCCGCTCGACCTCCCGCGCCGTGGCCTGGGCTACCCCGAGGCGATCCGTGATGAGGATGGCCGTCGCCATCGGATCGTGCTCGGCCTGTGCCAGCAGATCTGCCGCGAGCGCGGCGGGCGCCGCGCCGTCGTCGGCGACGAGGAGAGTCTCGGTCGGGCCCGCGACCTGATCGATCCCCACGATTCCAAAGACCTGTCTCTTGGCGAGCGCGACGAAGATGTTCCCTGGCCCGACGATCTTGTCGACGCGTGGAATCGACTCCGTCCCAAATGCCATGGCAGCGATGGCCTGGGCGCCGCCCACCTGAAAGACGCGGTCGATGCCGGCAGCCCGCGCGGCGATGAGAACCGCCGTTTGCAGAGAACCGTCCGACGCGGGCGGGGTACAGAGGACCACGTTTTCGACACCAGCGACCCTCGCTGGAACCGCGGTCATCAGCACCGTGGACGGGTAGACTGCTCGACCCCCGGGCGCGTACACCCCGACACTGCGCAGTGGTCGGAACACCTGCCCCAAGGTACTATCGCCGTCGAAGTCGATCCAGCTTCGCGGAAGCGAGCGCTCGTGGAAACGGCGGATCCGGGCTGCCGCCAGCTCCATGGCCTCGCGCAGGGGCCGTGGCGCCTCTTCCCAGGCGCGGTCGATAACTGACGACGGTACCTCGATGGATTCGGGGCAGGAGTGGTCGAATGCGAGGCCGAAGCGGCGCAGTGCCAAGTCTCCGTCTGCCTGGACCGCGGCGATGATCTCGCGCACCACGGCCTCGGCGCCGAGATCTCTGCCGAATACTTCGCGAATGCGCTCCCGAATCCGGTCGGGTAGTGCGATCTCGCCTGGTGGCTTGCGGCGAAGGATCGTCGCACGCGCAGTAGGGATGTCGTCGACAATGCGGAGAAGCATAGCTCATATGCTAGCACACATCGGAATTCAAGGCTATCCCCATGGTATAATTTCGCCATCCCAACGACCAATCGGAGACAGGAGAACGATGAAGCCGACGCCGCAGGTTCTCAAAGGCATGCGCGACTTTCTTCCTCAGCGGATGATCCTGCGGCATTACGTCATCGACGAGATTCGCCGTGTCTTCGAACGGTTCGGCTTCGAGCCGCTTCAGACTCCCACGATCGAGTACGCCGAGACACTCGAGGGGAAGTTCGGCGAAGAGGCAGACAAGCTGATCTACCAGTTCGAGGACCGCGGCGGTCGACACGTTGGCCTGCGCTACGATCTGACTGTGCCGCTGGCACGCGTGGTCTCGATGTATCCCGAGCTGGTCAAGCCGTTCAAACGCTACCAGATCGCGCCGGTCTGGCGGGCCGAGCGGCCGCAGAAGGGACGCTACCGCGAGTTCTATCAGTGTGACGTCGATATTGTCGGCAGCAGCAGCACTCTCGCCGACGCGGAAGTCGTGAGTGTCGCCTACCACGCGCTGCGCCAGCTTGGATTCAACCATTTCGAGATTCTGATCAACAACCGCAAGATCCTCCAGGGCATGGCTGCGAAGACCGGAATTCCCCCGGAGCAGGCCACACTTGTCTGGCGCGCGGTCGACAAGTGGGATAAGATTGGCCCGGAGGGCGTCCGAACCGAGCTGGCCTCAGTGGGTTTGAGCGCCGAGACGATCCGTGCCCTGTTCGACCTTCTGGCTGCCGAGCACGAAGGGTCATCTGTGCTCAGCGGCGTCTCCGCCCGCCTCGCGGATGTCCCGATCGCGATGGAGGGAATCCGGGAGCTAGAGGCGGTTCTCGAGCACCTGCGACTTTCCGACATTCCCCCGGAGTTTTACCGCGTCGACCTGCACATGGTGCGCGGGCTCGACTATTACACGGGACCCATCTTTGAGATCGTCGTTCGTGAGCCACGTATCGGCAGCATCGCGGGCGGTGGTCGGTACGATCAGCTTGTCGGGCTTGTCGGACCGGCCAATTATCCAGCGGTCGGCATTTCGCTCGGGCTCGATCGCCTGATCGACGTGATTGACGAGCTGGGGATGGCTCCCCCCGACGTTCGGAACACGGTGACCGAGGTGCTGGTGACCGTCTTCGATTCGGAGCACCTTGGCACGTCGCTCACCATTGCATCGAGCTTGCGGGCGGCTGGAATAAACACCGAGGTCTATCTGGAGCCCGGGAAGCTGGAGCGCCAGCTCCGCTACGCCAGTCGAAAGAACATTCCACTCGTCGTCATCATCGGGCCCGAGGAAGCACGACACGGAACGGCCATTGTTCGCAACATGGTCACCGGTCGGCAGGAGCAGGTCGAGCACGGGGCATTGCTCAGTGCCATCCAATCGGAGATCGAGACGGCACTCCTCCCCTCGATGGCCTCGCGTTAATCAACTGTGCGATTGACAAAGCGGTCGTAGCTCGCTAGGATGCCCTACGAGTAAGGCCGTCCGGTGACGTGGCCCGACCCCGCGGAGGTGGCTGGTTGGAATGGGGGGTCGGTGGAGTGACGACAGTGGCCGGAGACTTCGAGGGACAGGCTGAGTCTGTTGTTGTGTCCACGGCGTTGGCCGCGGCTCAATCGCTGGCGGAAAAGCATTACGAAGCGCTGCTCAAGCTCTACGCGCAGATTCGACAGGTACATCAGGCCCACCTCGTTCGTCTGCGCGATGTGGAAGGTCAGCTCCAGGAGATTTCGCGTAAGGCCGACATCATCCGTGCAAAGCCGGCCGACTCCCTCGATCAGCAGCAGGTGCTGGAGCTGGTCGAGCTCGAGGATCAGATTCAGCCGTTGCGCCAGCAGCAGCAATGGCTGGTGGATCAGCTTGCCCAGGAAGCGTGGGCCGGGCGCAAGATCCGAGCTGTGGCCCAGCAATCGGCGATGGCGGTGAACTTTCTGCGAGGCACAGTACGCGAGGGCACTAACGTGGCCGACGTGGCGGAGCTAGCCGGATTTCAGATCCTCCAGGCGAAGGAGGATGAGCGCCGCCGCCTGGCCCGTGACGTCCATGACGGCCCGGCCCAGGTGCTCGCGAACGCGGTGTTCGGGCTTGAATGGTGTAAGAGGGTTCTGGCACGTGACCCGACACAGCTGGAAGCCGAGCTCGAAAACATCGCGCACGATCTCCGGATCGGCCTCGACGACGTCCGCCAGTTCATCTACGACCTGAGTCCCGTGTCCTTCACCGAGGTGGAGTTCGCTGTCTCGCTCCGTCGGTATGTGCAGAAGTTCTCCGAGCGCACGGGGATTATCGCTAACCTCTCGATCGCTCCCGATCTGGACCGCATCCCGGGCCCGATCGAGATGGGCGTCTTCCGGATCATCCAGGAGGCGCTCCAGAACGTTCGAAAGCACAGTCACGCGTCGCGGGTGGACGTAGCGGTCGTGTGTGAGGACTCTGCGCTGCGCGTCACGATTGAAGACGATGGGGTGGGATTCGATCGCTCGCTGACGCCGAGCGATGGTGTGCACTTTGGACTCGTAAGTATGAGCGAGAGAGCTCGGCTGCTGAACGGCGAGCTTGTTATCGACAGCGAGCCCAACGGGGGGACGAGAGTATCGTTGACAGTTCCGCTGAGTGAACCCAACCGCGACTTGAGCGAGCCTGGTGTGGTGACCGATTCTTTAGGCGAGTCGTGAAGATTTTGGGGGTGAGCAGGCTGTGGATAAGATTCGCGTTCTGATCGCGGACGACCATCCGATCTTTCGTCAGGGGATCCGGAAGATACTCGAGGCCGAGCCAGACATCGAGGTCATCGCTGAAGTTGCCGACGGAAAGCAGGCAATCGGATTGTCCCGCGCCCTCGCGCCAGACGTCGTGCTGGTCGACATCCATATGCCAAACGGCGATGGCCTGGAAGTCGCGCGGACCGTCAAGCTACACCTCCCCCGAACCGCGGTTATCCTGCTCACTGCGTACGACGACGAGGAACAGCTCTTCCAGGCGATCAAGGTCGGCGCGGCTGCTTTCTTTCTGAAGGACGTGCGTCCCGAGGAGCTCCTCGACGGGATCCGTCGCGCCAGTGCAGGAGAGTACCTGATCAACGAGAGCGTTCTTACTCGCCCGCTCGTTGCGTCGCGGGTCCTCAAGCAGTTTCGCGACCTGAGCATGGTGGGCCAGGAGATTGAGCCCCTGTTCGTACCGCTCTCGGCTCGCGAGATCGAGGTACTCGATTACATTGCGCGTGGCAACAGCAACAAGGAGATCGCGCGGGCGTTGAAAATCTCCGACCAGACGGTCAAGAATCACATTACGTCAATTCTGCGAAAGCTGGCCGTGAATGATCGCACTCAAGCCGTGGTCTACGCGCTTCGTCGTGGCTGGATCAAGATGCAGGAGCTGTAGAGCGACGACACTCGGCCTGGAACCAGAATCGGAATCGTCGTTCGGTCCTGGTACCCCTCTCCTACTGTCCTTGGGACTGCCTTCCTATTGTTGCGCTGACGGTCGGCAAGTAGTCTAGATCGTGCAGTGCGTCGCGACCGTACGCAGATCTCGACCGCGCGACAGTGCTGACTGGTAATGTTGATCTGATCTTTACCCCTCAAATGGCCTGGCAGCCCGGCGTCCGATTGCTCCATTGCACCGGCCGGTTGCCGTACTGAAAGCACGAACAAGCAAGAGGACTTTATCTGTCGGGCCTCGGTCACCCAACGCCCGATTCAGGAGGATCTATTGAGACTGGCAACCCGCGATCCTGTTCGTGCCATCGATCGCTGATCCGTCCTGGTCAGCTCCGACGCGGTTGGCGACCCCGTAGGGCATCTGCGAAATTCTCGAGTGTGTGAACGTGCGAGGATGTCGATGAATCCTTCTATTCCTCCAAAGAAAGTCACGGTCCTCATCGCCGATGACGTGGCGGATACACGCGAGAACCTTACCAAGCTGCTCCTCCTGGAGAAAGATATCGAGGTCATCGGGGGGGCGAGTGATGGCCAGCAGGCGATCGAGATGGCGAGGCGGACGGCGCCGGATATTGTGCTGCTCGACGTGAATATGCCGGTCGTCGACGGGATCTCGGCGGCGGCTGCAATCCGCGAGTCCGGGTGCGGATCGGCGGTGATCATGATGTCGGTTCGCGATGACGTGCAGTACTTCCGGCAGGCGATGCTGGCCGGCGCTCGCGACTTCCTGACCAAGCCATTCTCCGGGCAGGATCTCATTCAAGCGATTCGAGGGGTATGCGAGCAATCCGATCGGATCAAGGCCTTGCGAGGGGCTCCCCTCGCGGAAGCCGCGCTCGGCCCCGGTGCGGAGTTGGCTGAGGATGATCTACAGTCCGACTCGGGGTAGCGGGTAGCCAGTCTCCCCGGCCGCCCTTATCGATATCTCCCGCAGAGACGATGGTCCTGCACGCCTTCTATCCTCGTTCTGCTGGACGCGGGCCGTCCGCGGGGACGCGGCTGGAAGAACGGGGCGACGCCCGGTGGTGATGCGCGGCGCCACGAGCCAGCGAAAATGCGAGGCGTGCCGCCGTCAACCTCTGCGAGCCCTCGATCCACGATCAACGGCGAGCCCACCGGCAATCGTTGGAACGGGCAAATTCCCTCCGGAGCTTCCAGCAAGTGCAAAGGCAATTGTGCGACTGATCGAGTCCCCAACTCCCCGGTTTCCACGACCAGGTACTACTTCGATGCGTGTCTCGCACTGCCCACCGAGGCGATGACTTGACGCGGGGAGTCCGATGATGGGCACGACTTGGTGCCGCCCTGTACTCGGCGGTTTGGGCGCTTGGATCGTGATAATGTGGTAGGATGAAGCGTGCAGTGGTTTGCTCGTCGCGAGCACGTGCACTGGGCTGGAGCATGAGGTCGTTGCTAGCGCGACACCAGCGCGAAGCGGTGATCGCAGCCATTACAATCGTCTCGTTGGTGCTGTACTCGATCTGGACACTCGTCGTGGTGCCTGCCGTCGCTGGCGAATCGGACGGATCGACAGTCACTATTCTTGGCGTCCGTGCCCGCAAGGATCTCTTTGCCGCCCTTTTTGGCGCATTCGCCCTGACGACGTCTGCGGCGATCGCGCTCAATTTCGTCCTCGCGCGGCTGTATGGAGAGATCGATCGTGCCCGCGAGCGTGCGATTCGGCAGGAGACCATCGTCTACATGGCTACGACGATGGCTCACGAAGTCTTTCAGCCCTTGACGATCATCCAGGCAGGAGTGCAGTTCCTCTGCCGACACCAGCTTCCTGCCGAGCGCCAGAAAGAGCTGTGCGATCGCGTGGTCAAGGCGACACGGACCCTGGCCGAGATCATTCGGCGCTTCGAGCACACCACCGAGGCCGCCACACGAGAGTGTGACGGCACTCGGATGGTCGAGATCGACGGTCGAGCCACGCGCTGAGAGCGATCTCTCTCAGGCAACGAGCATCTCCTCGGCTGGTTCCGTCGCCTCGGGCGCGGCCCCGACCGGTGCCGTGGTGGTCCGCGGGGTCAGCGCCGTTTCGAGGACTTCGTCCGCGTGATCGACGAGAACGAAGGTCATCCTGGAGCGAAGCTCGGCAGGAATCTCCTCGAGATCGTTCTCGTTTCGGCGGGGCAGGATCACCGTGGTGATACCGGCCCGACTCGCGCCGAGAACTTTCTCCTTGACTCCACCGATTGGCAGGACTTTTCCGCGCAGCGTGATCTCGCCAGTCATCGCCACGTCCGACCGGACGACCCGACCGGTGAGCAGCGAGACCAGCGCGGTCACCAGCGCGATACCGGCCGACGGGCCCTCCTTCGGGACGGCACCCGCGGGCACGTGGATGTGAATGTCGTGATTCTCGAAGAACAGCGGGTCAATGCCGAGCTCTGACGCCTTCGATCGCACGAAGCTCAGAGCGGTTTCCGCCGACTCCTTCATCACTTCGCCCATCTGACCGGTCAGCTTGAGCTCCTTCTTCCCGGGCATGATCGTTGCCTCGACGAAGAGGATCTCCCCGCCGACCGGCGTCCAGACAAGACCGGTTGCGATGCCCGGCCGGTCGATTCGCTCGGCGACCTCACCGAAGTAGCGCGGACGACCGAGAAGCTCGCGCACCAGACCCGAGTCGACAGTCACAACCTCGGTCTTCCCCTCGGCGATGCGCGTCGCAACCTTCCGGACCACCGCCGCGACTTCGCGCTCGACGTTACGAACACCTGCCTCGCGCGTGTAGTCACGGATGATCGTGCGCAGCCCATCCTCGGTAAAGCTGATCTCCGACGCCTTCAGCCCGTGCGCACGGAGCTGCTTCGGGACGAGATACCGCTGTGCGATCTTGAGCTTCTCCTCCTCGGTGTAGCCCGCGAGCTGAATGATCTCCATGCGATCGCGCAGTGGAGCCGGGATCGTCTCGAGTGTGTTCGCCGTCGTGATGAACATCACGCGCGACAGGTCGAACGGCACGTCGAGGTAGTGATCGCGGAAGTCTTTGTTCTGCTCCGGATCCAGAACCTCGAGCAGCGCGGACGACGGATCTCCCCGCCAATCCGAGCCGATCTTGTCGACCTCGTCGAGCATGAAGACCGGGTTGTTCGACTCGGCGCGTCGAATCGCCTGGATGAACCGCCCTGGCATCGCGCCGACGTAGGTTCGACGGTGGCCGCGGATCTCGGCTTCGTCGCGGACGCCGCCGAGCGACATTCGGACGAACTTCCGCCCAAGAGCCTTGGCGATCGATTGTCCGAGTGACGTCTTACCGACACCCGGAGGACCGACAAAGCAGAGAATTGGCTCCCGCTGCTCGGACGTTTCGACTGACCCGTCCTTCTTACGCTCCTCGCGGAGCTTCAGGACAGCCAGGTACTCCAGGATGCGCTCCTTGACCTTCTCGAGGTCATAGTGATCCTCATCCAGGATCTGGCGCGCCCTGGCGACGTCGATGTCTCCACCCTGGCTGACGTTCCAGGGCAATGTCGTGATCCAGTCCAGATAGGTCCGAATGACTGAATGTTCGGGAGACGCGGGCGAGAGCTTCTCCATGCGCGACAGCTCCCGTTCAGCCTCGCCGCGGACCTCGGCGGGAAGGTTCGCCGCCTCGATCTTGGCACGAAGCTGCGCAATCTCCGACTGCTCGTCGTCGACGTCACCAAGCTCCTTGCGAATCGCCTTGAGCTGCTCGCGCAGGAAGTATTCGCGCTGTGCCTTGGTCAGGCGCTCCTGAGCCTCGGTCTGGATGCGCTTGCCCAACTCCAGCACCTCGATCTCTCGCGTCAGAATTCCGGTCAGGAACTCCAGCTTGCTCTTCGCCGAGTCGATGGCGAGGATCTCCTGACGCTCGCTCAGCTCGAGGCGCAGATTGTTGGCGATGAAGTAGATCACTTGAAGCGTATCTTCAAGGTTGATGACCGCCGTCGATAGCTCGTCAGGCAGGTTGGGCGAGAGGCCGACGAGTCGCTGGAACATCGTCTGCGCGTTCTGGACGAGTGCCTGCATCTCGACCCCGGATTCGACCGTCTCGGGGATGATCTCGACGCGCGCAGTCAGAAACGGCTCGCGGTCGACGTACTCGACGATGCGCATGCGCTCGCGTCCCTTGACGAGCAGACGCACGGTCCCATCGGGAATTCGCAGGATCTGCGTGATCTCCGCGACCGTGCCGATGGTGTAGGAGTTCTCCGGCTCCCCACGCTCGACGTTTGGATCTTTCACCGCGACCAGCCCGACCAGGCGGTTTCCGGCGACGGCATGCTCGACCAAGCGTAGCGAGCGTTCCTGGCCAACGGCGAGCGGAGCCGCGGTCAACGGGTAGATGACCGTGTCCTTGAGCGGGAGAATCGGCAGTGCCGCGGGGAGCACCAGCGCTTGTTCAGCCTGTTCGGTTGTCGACTTGAATTCGTCATTCATTGGTTTCTTCTCCCCCCGTGCCAGTGCCAGATCTGCGTCGCAGGTCGGGCAGTTCGGCATACGGACGTTCGTACTTCAGGCAAAACCGCAGGACGTCTTAACCGCTTTTCGAAGCAGACGGGCGAGCCTCACCCGATCGTGGCGCATCGGGCTCGCCTGCGCCGAGCACCCGCAGCATCTCATCGGCGAGGTCTCGGACGCGCGAGCGCAGCTGCTCGGCATCGATATCTTCGTCGATCAGATGCTTCAGATCCCTGGCGCGGTCCGCCAGCTCGAGCGCCATCTCAACGCCCGCGAGGTTGATACCCCGCTTCTCGACGAGCATCTTGATCTGGCGAAGTCGGGCGATATCTTCCGGTGAATACAGCCTGAGACGGCCACTTAGCCGACAGGGCTCCAGCAATCCACAGCGCTCGTACTTACGCAGCGTGCTCGGGTGCATATCCACGAGACGCGCGGCAACGCTGATGATAAAGACCGCCTCCCGAGTGTCCACCGTAGTCTCCTCGATTCGCGGCATCACGTGCTAACTAAACTTGACATGACACAGTATAAAGGTTGCTAGTGATATTGTCAAAGTTTGGGCGGCAAGGAAGGCAGTGTCCAGCTCGTACGGTCGCTTACGTATCGCCGCGAATCGTCCAGCGGGCGGTTCGAGGAGGAAGCGGAGGCGGCAGAGCGGCGATCGGCTCGACCCAACGCCCAAGATGCAGCGAGTCCAGGCCGGGCGCTTTCTCGGCTTCGGAGCCGGTCAGTGCGTCGGTCGCGTGACCCCGCGCTGCTATCGTCTCGCGAGCGGATGTCTCGGGATACAGCTCCGGGCGCCAGGCTGCGACGGGAACGGGTTCCAGATACAGCATCGATCAGAAAGGTGGAGCTGCCGGGGAGGCAGCTATCTCCCTCTCCTTCTGGGCGAGGACCGGGGTGAGGACGTGAGTCCGCGGCGCCGCGCGGGACCTCCGGGCCTCACCCACCAGGAGATGGGATTGGCCGGCTGCCGGCTTATTCGCACTGCCCGGTGCTCTCGTATGCCCGAGGGGAAACGGACGACGCGCGTTTCCGCCCCGGGTCCGAAGGACTACGCCGTGGCGAGATCCTTGACCGCCGCGACGATGTGGCGGGCGCTGATACCAGCCGCGTCGAGGAGCTCCTGGGGCGTTCCCGAGCCGGGCATACCCCGGACGGCCAGGTGAGCAATTCTCACGGCGACGGAGCTATCCCAGCCCGCGTCCTCGGTGAAGGCATCCTGGACGGCCGCGCCCAGCCCGCCTTCTGGCCAGTGGTCTTCCACGACGACGATACGGCCCCGCGTGGCTTTGGCAGCGGCGTGAAGTGTCTGTCGATCAATCGGCTTGACCGAGTACGCGTCGATCACGCGGATGCTGATATCCTCTCTTCGGAGCTCCTCGTACGCCTTCAGTGCCTCGTGCAGCGTGATCCCTGCCGCCACGACCGTCACTCGATCCTCGGCAGACTCGCGTACCACTTTGCTCCCGCCAATGGCGAATGTCTCTCCCGGGCTGTAGATTGTTGGCGTGTTCGCGCGCGTCGTCCGGAGGAAGCTGATCCCGGGCTGATCGGCCATCGCGCTGACGAGCTGCGCGGTCTGATTCGGATCGCACGGGTACAGAACGGTACTGCCGTGAACCGCGCGCATGATGGCGAGATCTTCCAGGGCCATCTGCGACGGCCCGTCCTCGCCGATCGACACGCCAGCGTGCGAACCACACAGGCGCAGGTTCGCGCGCGAGATAGCTGCCATCCGGATGAAATCCACGGCCCGTGTGAGGAAAGCGGCGAACGTCGACGCAAAGGGGACGCGATGACGGACGCTCATTCCGACGGCCGCCGCGACCATCTGCTGCTCGGCGATGAACATCTCGAAGAAGCGGTCGGGGAAGGCTTTCTTGAACTCCTCCGAGTGGGTCGAGTTACTGACCTCGGCGTCGAGCACGACCACGTCCGGGCGGGCCTGACCCAGGGCGCGTAACGCGTCGCCATAGGCTTTCCGCGTGGCGATGGATGATCCCACCTCGTAGGTGGGAAGGACTGGCGGACCAGAGTTCGGGTGTGTCGGCGGGCTAGCGACCTCGACGGTGGATCCTGCTTCGGGTTTCAGCACCTGGATGGTGATCGACGTCGTGCCGCCGAGCTCGGCGATTGCCTGCTGGGCCTGCGGCTCGGTGAGAGCCTTGCCGTGCCAGTTCTCCTGATTTTCCAGGAAGGACACGCCCCGGCCCTTGAGGGTCTTTGCGATGATGACCGTCGGCACGTCGCGTGGCTCGATCGCCTCGGCAAACGCGCGATCGATCTGAGCGAAGTCGTGTCCGTCGATCTCGATCGTGTGCCAGCCGAATGCGCGGGCACGCGCGGCGTACGCAGCGCCGTTCCACCCAAGCTGGGTCTCACCGCGCTGCCCCAGGCGGTTCATATCGAGAATACCGACGAGGTTGCCAAGATGGTAGTAGCTGGCGTGATCGAAGGCTTCCCAGACCGAGCCCTCGGCCATCTCGCTATCGCCGAGCAGCACCCAGACCCGATAGGGAAGCTTATCCAGGTACTTTCCTGCCAGCGCAATGCCAACCCCGATCGGAAGTCCCTGACCCAGCGAGCCAGTCGCGACGTCAACCCACGGGAGAACCGGGGTAGGATGACCCTGCAGGCGGCTCCCGAACTTGCGAAACGTGAGCATCTCCTCCTCGGAGATGGCACCGACGGCTCGGAACAACGCGTACAGAAGCGGCGAGGCGTGGCCCTTCGAGAAGATGAGATGGTCATTTCGAGGATTTTGGGGATCCGCAAAATCGTACCGCAGGTATTTGCTCGCGAGAACCGCCATCAGGTCCGCCGCCGACAGAGAGGATGTCGGGTGACCCGAACCTGCCTTCGTGCTGGATCGGATGCTATCCACACGAAGCTGCTGGGCCAGTGCGCGCCACTGCTCGATCTGCGTCGCGGTTTGGACGACCATAATAGCTCTCCTATACATACGTTAGATCAGCCTGCCCGGATCGACGGCTCCGGCCGATCGATCGATGCCCGACAGCCCTCGGCGATATGGTACTCTCTGGGTTCGCACTGTCAAGCGAAATCGTGGCAGCGCCGCGACCGATCGTCCGCACGATGCGAAGGCCGTGTGCTCGGTTCCCGGCATTGCTCTCGCGGCTTGCGGATGACGCGACCCGTCCGTACAATCTGTGAATGATGGAGAGGAATTCGTGGTTCCGGGCACTGATTATCCTCGGCGTTATCGCCGTCGGGCTGTACGTTGCCGGCCAGCTGTGGACGCTGGCCGTCCACTTTGGCGACATTATCATTCTTTTCTTCCTCGCCTGGCTGCTCGCGTTCATTCTTCTCCCGGTGGTTCGTTTCCTGGCCGAGCTGCTGCCGATTGGTCTGGCAGGAGCAGCGGCGATCGTCTACATTGTCCTTCTCGTCATCGTCGCGGCAATCCTGGTCCTGGTCGTGCCGCTGCTCATCGCCCAGGTGTCCCAGCTGGCGAACCAGCTCCCGACGATTGCTGCTGGTCTTCCGGGCGAGGTTAAGCGTGTCCAGCAGTGG
The DNA here is from genome assembly GCA_902810745.1 of Chloroflexota bacterium. Classification (GTDB taxonomy): domain Bacteria; phylum Chloroflexota; class UBA6077; order FW602-bin22; family CADDYW01; genus CADDYW01. The sequence continues at coordinate 52,280 of CADDYW010000009.1, forward strand.
CTCGACGCCCGGAATATCCCGATCGACCTGGGGGTGATCACGGGCCCGGGCTTGAGTCAGCAGGCAGGACAGCTAGGCTCACGACTGGTCGAGAACACGGTCACGGTTGCCAGCAGTATCGCCTCCGGGCTCTTCAGCCTGACCATCATCCTCATTCTGTCGTTCTACTTTGTCGTCGACGGGGATCGGATCCTCCGAGGCTTGCTCGCCGCCGTTCCTGATCAGTACGCGGACGATGCCAGGCTGTTCGTCGTCAGCATCGACCGGACGTTTGGTGGTTTCCTGCGCGGAACCGCTATCCAGGCAGCGCTTCTGGGGATCGGAACGGGTATCATCATGGCGGCGTTTGGGCTTGGCTACGTGCTGCTGGTAACGATCTTCGCGGCGATCGTCATGGTGATCCCGTTCATCGGACCGGTCCTCGCCATCGTCCTTCCGATCCTCATCGCTCTGTTCAGCAGCCTCTCGGCAACGCAATTGCTCTTGTTCCTGGTTGCCCTCGTCGGGTTGCAGGTCCTGGTGATGAACATCATCGCTCCCAAGGTGATGGCGGAAAGCGTAGGCCTCCACCCGCTCCTGGTCTTTCTCGCCCTGCTGGTAGGGATCAAGCAGGCCGGACTGGCCGGAGCGATCTTTGGCGTACCGATCGCGGCCGTCGTCTTCACGGCCGTGCGTATTTTCCTGAACCGCTGGTCGGTCATCGTTCCCACGGAGACGTCTCCGTCGACGGCGGAGAGCGCCGAGAATCGCCAGGCCGTGCGACTCGACCAGGTCCGCGTGCACGTCGGGCAGGCGATCTCGCGAATCTTTCACTCGCGGGTCCCGTGATGCGCCTCATCTTTTTCGGTACACCCGAGTTCGCCGTGCCTTCACTTCACGCTCTCATCGGGCGCGGGTTCGAGATCGTGGCAGTCGTGACGCAGCCAGATCGCCCGGTTGGTCGAGGGCGCGCCACGCGTCCACCGCCGGTCAAAGAAGCTGCGACGCGGGCCGGCATTCCCGTTTTGCAGCCTCCATCGCTTCGTACGCCGGACGCCGTGGCAACCCTGCGAGCGATCCGTCCCGACCTCATCGTCGTCGTCGCGTTCGGGCAGATTCTCCGGCGTGCCATCCTCGACCTTCCACCTCTTGGCTGCCTGAACGTGCACCCATCGCTTCTGCCGAAGCTCCGCGGCGCTGCGCCGATCCAGGCGGCGATCCGCGAAGGATTCCGGGAGACCGGCGTCACGATCATGCTCATGAACGAGCAGATGGATGCTGGTCCCATTCTCGCCCAGGTCACGGCGCCGATCTTCGCCGACGATACCGCAGCGACGCTCGGCGACCGACTGGCACGCCTCGGAGCCGAGCTTCTGGTGGATACGATCCCGCGCTGGGCGGCGGGCGCGATCGTTCCGCGCGAACAGGACGAGCGAGAGGCGACGTACTGCCGTCCATTGACCGCGGCCGATGCGATCGTCGATTGGACGCAGTCTGCGGATCTGATCGCGCGAATCTGCCGTGCTCAGACGCCCTGGCCCGGCTGTCGTTCCTACTGGGATGGCCGGTCCATACGACTCCTTGCCCTGGAACCCTATCCGTCGTGGGCCGGTCCCGAGCCACCGGGCACAGTCATCCGGCTTCCAGAATCGAGTCCGCGACAGCCGATCCTGGCCATCGCGACGGGGGCCGGTGCCGTGATCGTGCGCGAGCTACAGCTTGCCGGGAAGCGCCCGCTCTCGGCTGACGAGTTTCTGCGTGGTCAACCGACCTTTATCGGCGCGCGCCTCGGACCTGCGCCAGCGCCCACGGTGCCCTGATCCCGGCGGATCGAGCTCATGCGATCGAGCGGGGAGCCGATGATCCGCCAGATTCGCCGGTCGCCGAATCGCGCGTCGTCGAATGGTACCTGGCAATAATCTTGCGAGCCCAACCCCTCGAACTATTTTCTGGCGAGGGCGTGGATCCCGATGGCCGAGCGTGCACCCCGTAATCGCCCACGTGCGTCCCGGCGGGCTCCTCTGCCTCCGGCCCCGGAAGAAGTGCAGCCATTGCCCCGAGCAGTTGCACCATCGTCATTTCGGGAGCATCTCGAACGGGAGCACGGGGTCACGATCGTCGCCGAGCCCGGCTGGCCGACCGAGTACAAGCGCTATCGACTCGTCCGGGCTCAAAACGGGACGCAGCGCAGCCTCGCCGTCTTCCGCGGGACACTTGCCGAGGCGGTCGCTCACTTTTACTACCTGCTCCATCCAGAGCAGCGACCAAGGCGTTGACCATGCTCAATCACTCGCTTCGTCTCGGGCGAATTCACGGGATCGAGATCGCGGTTCACTGGAGCTGGCTGATCATCTTCGTCCTGTTTACCTGGTCGCTCGCGGTGTTCTTCTTTCCTCCCCTCTATCCCGGCTGGTCGGTGGCGACCTACTGGATCGTGGGGGCAATCAGCACGGTGCTTCTCTTCGCTTCGGTGCTTCTCCACGAGCTGAGTCACTCGCTGGTCGCCGAGGCCCAGGGGATTCCGGTGAGCAGCATCACGCTCTTCGTCTTCGGCGGCGTGTCCAGCATCCAGAGCGAGCCCAGGACCGCACGGGACGAGTTCCTGATGGCGATTGCCGGTCCCGCGTCCAGCATCGTGATCGGAGTAGCCTGCTACGGGCTGATGCTCATTCTCGCCCCGGTCGTTCCCGAGACGGTCGTCGCCGTGCTTCTTTCAATGGCGATCTACAATGTCATCCTCGGCCTCTTCAATCTCATTCCTGGCTTTCCCCTGGACGGTGGCCGTGTCTTTCGCTCGATCGTCTGGGCGATCACCGGCAGTCTCTGGCGAGCAACCGCGGTAGCGACAACAGTCGGTCAGGTGTTCGCCTATCTCTTCATCTTCGCGGGTCTCTTTCTCGCGATCGCCGGATCCTTCGTCAGCGGCATCTGGCTCGTGTTCATCGGCTGGTTCCTGAACAACGCGGCGGTGACCAGCCGGCAGCAAGCCGAGCTAGAGCTTCTCCTCCGGGGTGTACGTGTCGGCTCGGTGATGACCGCGAACCCGCCCGCGGTCCTCGCTCACACGTCTCTCGCCGACTTCGTCGAGCATTACGTTCTCGCACAGAACGTCCGAGCGGTCCCGGTGGTCTCTGAAGCCGATGGGCGCATCCTCGGCCTGGTGACGCTTCAGGAGGTTCGAGCGGTTCCACGCGCCGAGTGGTCTCGCACGACCGTCGACCAGGTGATGGTGCCGGCGAACCGGCTGAAGGTGGCGACGCGAGACGAGCCGCTGGTCGAGGCGCTGCGAGACCTCTCGGCGGAGGATCTCAATCAGCTCCCGGTCGTCGATCGTGGCCGGCTGGTCGGCTTGCTCACGCGCAGCGATGTGATCCGCTATCTGCGCGTGCGCGAGGAGCTGGGGCAGCGTGCAGCGTGACCCGCCGTGGTTACGCGACGAGGGCGAACCTGCACCTCCATCACCACCTCCGCGAAAGCTGTGCGCAAGGCCGGGGCGCGTGCGGGGCGATACGCCGGCCGTCCTGTGCTATACTGAGACGCGGCATCTGGTCGCCACCGCGCCTCGCCGGCGCGATGAAATGACTGACCACGTGGAGGGAGGACGATGGAGCTCAGCAACCGTCGTGTTGCCGTTCTTGCCGAGAACGACTACGAAGATCTCGAGATCTGGTACCCATTGCTGCGGCTGAAGGAAGCAGGCGCTGAGATCACGGTGATCGGCACTGGCTCAGCGCCTTCCTACAATAGCAAGCACGGCTATCCGATCAAGGTCGACGCCGCCGCAGACGACGTCGACGCGCGATCCTTCGACGGGATCGTGGTGCCCGGCGGCTGGGCGCCCGATCGGCTCCGGCGGTATCCAGCCATCCTGAAGCTGGTGCGCGACGCCGATGCGCAGGGGAAGGTCATCGGCGCAATCTGTCACGCGGGCTGGGTGCTCTGCTCGGCAGGCATCGTCAAAGGGCGAACGGTGACGTCGGTTCCCGCGATCAAGGACGATATGATCAACGCCGGTGCGAACTGGGTTGACCGTGAGGTCGTGCGCGATGGGCGGCTGGTGACCTCGCGCGTTCCATCTGATCTGCCCGCGTTCTGCCGTGAGCTCATCTCGGCCCTTGCGTCTGTCGAGGAGCCCGCGCTGGCGAAAGCCTGACGCCTTGGGGGCAGATCCCTCGCACACCAGCTCAGCCAGGAGTCTCTGGTAGACAGGAAGCAATCTGGGCGAGCGCGTGCTGTCGATTGATCCTGGCAACCTGCAAGGAGACAACCGGGACGCTCAGGTTGAAGTCGTCGATCTTTCGGTTGACTTCGTCGATCATCGCACCGTAGCTGGCCACGAAGTCGCGATGCTCTGCCTCGGTACGCTGCCAGCGGGCTGCCCGCAGGTAGGGTGGCAGGCGGTGCAGGTTCTGCAGCGTTGAACGTATCATCTCCCGATGGGCCCGAGCGCGCCGGTCAAGCGCTGCGACGTCGGCTTCGATGTCCTTGCGTAGCTCGATCCACGGCAGCGAGTAGCCCGCGTTGCGCAGGATGCGGTAGGCAAGCCGCATATCCTCGGGAACGAACGGGTTGTCCTCATCCGACAGATCGAGAGGCTTGCCACTTCCTGGCAGATTCTGGAAGAAGCCCTGCTCGGCCAGTTCGTCGAGAAGACGTCGGGTCCGTTCGGCGACGGTCTCCAGATGCCGTGGAGGCTTGGGCGAGGGGATCTCGCGCGGCTCTTCCATTGTAGAGACGATCCTTTGATCACATCTGCGCTTCAGGTAGATTGTACCGCAGCGCGTCATGCACGGGATGCATCGGACGCCGACCGGTCACCGCGCGTGCTGGCGCGAGATGGCATCATTATGTCGATTTTCACTCTTGACAGGAGCCAGGCCCTCCGCTACACTATCTTCCGAACGTTAGCCTGCTAGGCGTTTGTTGTAGTCTGATCCCAAGGAGCGAATCTGGTGAGCACTGGGTACCCGAGCTTCCTGGTCAGCCGCGTCCGCGCTGCTGTTCCTGGGGGGCGTACTGTGCTCACCGCGCATCGTCGTTGAACGATTAGCTCGAACGACTTATCGCCGTGGGACGGTTCGCCGCCCACGGCGATTTTATTTTGCCCTGGTCGCGTTCTGCTATTGGCAGGTTCGGGAGATTTCCAGCCAGGAGGACTATCAGCTATGTCCGACCACGATGCGCCCCTCGCGGTCCAGCTCGACACCGTGCGCAAGGTGTTCAGCAATGGGCGGGCCGTGCCACTCGTCGGCCGATTACGACGGTCGCAGCCGGGTAAGACCGTGATTGCCGTGGACGATCTCAGCCTCAGCGTCGCGCGAGGACAAATCTATGGAGTCCTGGGTGCGAATGGTTCCGGTAAGTCGACGCTTATCCGTCTGATCTCCACCCTGCTGGTCCCCGACTCCGGACGGGTACTGGTTTTCGGTCACGACGTCGTCAAGGAGGAGATGGCGGTCAAACGATTGATCAACCGGGTGAGTGTCGAGGCCGCGTTCTTCCGCGTGCTCAGTCCGATGGAGAACCTCCTCTACGCTGCCCGACTCTACGGGCTGGATGGGGGCGTCGCGCGTCGTCGCGTCCTCGAGATACTCGACAGCCTCGGCATCGACGCAAAGCGAGTTGGCGAGCCCCTCGAAAAAATGTCACGCGGGATGCAGCAGAAAGTCGCGATTGCTCGCGCATTCCTCACGTCGCCGATTCTGCTCCTCCTCGACGAGCCGACGACTGGCTTGGATCCTCGCTCGAAGCGCGAAGTCCAGCAGCTGATTCTCGATCTTCGCGCTCGCCACGACGCAACGGTCGTTTTGACCACCCACGACATGGATGAAGCCGATCGCTTGTGTGATCGGATCGCGATTCTGCACCAGGGACGTATCGTCGCCGACGATACGCCGAGTGCTCTCAAGTGTCGGTACGGCGCTTCGCCGACCTCGACGCTCGAAGACATCTTCATGGCATTGACCGGTCATCAGATCGAAGAAGAGGAAGCCGAACGAGTCGGCTGACGGAGGGCACGTGGCGACCGTGGTACGTGAGATCCGCGCCTCGTACGCGTTTGTGGAGCGAAATGTCAACCTGACCAAGCGGTACTGGGGATGGGAGGTCGTCTTTCTCGTCTACAGCATCGTCAATAGCCTCGCGGTAACCTTTATCGGCGCCGCGATGCAGCAGATTAGCGGCCAGAAGGTCGATACGTCCTTTCTCGTGCTCTATCTACTGATCGGCACGCTGGTCTGGAGCTACCTGTCAGTGGTGTTCGACGCGATCAGCGAGATGATCACCTGGGAGCGCTGGGAGGGGACGATCGAGTACACGTTCATGGCTCCGGTCCGCCGCGGGACCCATATGATTGGGACCGTGCTCTTCGCGATCGTCTACGGCGTCCTGCGCACCGGAGTGATTCTGATCGTCGTTTCCGCCTTCTTTCACGTCGATCTGAGCAAGGCGAACTTCATCAGCGGGGCGATCGTCCTGCTGATCGGCAGCATCAGCTTCGTCGGGCTGGGAATCATCGCCGCGGTCCTTCCGCTCATGTTTACTGAGCGAGGCTCTCAGATGACGCGAGTGGTCGAAGCGGTGCTGCTCCTCGTCTCCGGCGTCTATTATCCAGTTGACGTGCTGCCGGGCTGGCTTCAGGCGATTGCCCGCGTCTCACCTGCAACCTACGTGCTCGAAGGAATGCGACGGAGCCTGATGGATGGCGCGGGCGTCCTTGCTCTGACCCGGTACCTGGTCCCGTTACTGTTAATCGGCCTGGCGAGTATCCCCGTTGGGGTCACGGTCTTCGGGTGGGCCGAGCGAGCCGCCAAACGGAACGGAACGCTCAAGCGGAATGGGTAGGCGTCTACACCGCATCGGGGTGGGCGAGGACCAGACTCGCGTTGTGACCGCCGAACGCCAGCGAGTTCGTCATGGCGACGCCAATCTTCTGGTGTCTACCGACGAGGGGGACGTAGTCCAGATCGCACTCCGGATCCGGATTCTCCAGATTCAGCGTCGGGTGAACGTAGCCGTCGCGGATCGAAAGTACCGTGGTGATGAACTCGACCGAGCCCGCGGCACCGATGAGGTGGCCAACCAGCGACTTGGTCGAGTTGATCGGCAGGTGCCAGGCGTGGCTTCCGAGCGCAAGCTTGATTGCTCGTGTCTCGTACTTGTCGTTCAATGGGGTCGACGTCCCGTGGGCATTGAGATAGTCGAGCGCACTCGGCGGAAGACCGGCCTGCCGCAATGCCAGGAGCATCGCCCGCGCCATGGGCTCGCCCGTGGTATCCGGTGACGTGACGTGGAAGGCGTCGGCGGTGGCACCGTACCCGAGTACCTCCGCGTAGATCTGCGCTCCGCGGGCAAGTGCCCGATCGCGATCCTCGAGCACGACAATCCCGGCACCCTCGCCGATCACGAAACCATCTCGATCCCGATCGAAGGGTCGGCTGGCACGGGTGGGCTCGTCGTTTCGACGGGACAGCACCTTGCAGCTCGAGAACGCTGCCATGACGAACTTCGTGATCGCCGCATCGACACCGCCCGCCACCACCACCGGCGTCACTCCCGATCGAATGCTCAACGCGGCCTCGCCGATGCAGTCGGCACCCGTGGCGCAGGCTGTCGCGATGCAGCGACTGGGACCACGGAGGCCGAGCTGGATCGCCACCTGACCCGCGGGCATGTTCGGAATGATCATCGGCACGGCAAATGGGCTGACGCGGCGTGGGCCCGACTCGAGGAACGAGCCGAGCTCTTCCTCCATCGTGTGTATTGCTCCGAGTCCCGTGCCGATAGTCACGCCGATTTCGAAGGGATCGAAGCGGCCCGCGTCCAGTCCCGCGTCGGCCAGCGCCATTCGTGACGCGCAGACGGCCATCTGCGTGGCGCGATCCATTCGGCGGGCCTCTTTGCGGCTGATCCAGGGATCTGGATCGAAATCGTCGACGGTCGCGGCAATACGACTCGGCAGCTCGGTTGCGTCGAAGGCGGTGACTGGCTTGACTCCGCTTCGGCCGGCTCGGATGCCTTCCCAGAACGGCTCGACTCCTATTCCAAGCGGAGTAATGAGCCCCAGGCCTGTCACGACAACCCGCCGACCGTCGGCCATACAGCATTCCTCTTGCGGTTCTTTCATACTATACAACACTTGGAACGACCCTCGGATACCAGAGGTCTTGATTTTGCTCCTTATCAGGAGACGCAGAGTGGTAGAAAATGCACGTGCCGCTGCACGAGGATGGATGGAGCAGCCTTCGGCCTGCAAAGTCGGTAGCTCCGACCAGGACCACGTGCTCCAGGTGCAATGATCAGTCGTCGGTGGTCGCGGGAGGACCGATGGTGGACGTGAAGGTCGAACGGCTGGACTGCCCGCCTGTAGACGAACAACCGATCGAGATTGTCGAACGCAAGGGCTGCGGTCACCCCGACAGCATCTGTGATGGGGTCGTCGAAGCCGCGGCTGTGCGCCTGGCGCAGGAGTACCGGCGGCGGGTCGGGCACGTCGCGCACTTCAATCTGGACAAGGGCATGCTCGCAGCCGGGTCGGCCGAGCGGTGGTTCGGTGGCGGTCACCTGCTTGCGCCAATGCGGTTCATCTTTGGCGATCGTGCGACGTTTTCCTGCGACGGAGCGGAGATTCCGGTGAACGACATCATCCGCGAGGCCGCAGACGCGTGGTTCCGCGCGAATCTCCCACGGGTCCAGCCAGGGCGGGACATTATCTACCAGTTCGAGCTGCGCCCAGGCTCGCCCGAGCTACAGCGCACGGTACCAGCCGGGATCGAACCGCCCCCGGCCAACGATACCTCATCCGCCGTGGGCTACGCACCGCTCTCCCGGTCGGAGCGTCTGGTTCTGGCCGCCGAGCGCTTCCTGAATGGCACGGAGTTCAAGTCGCAGTTTCCCGACACCGGCGAGGACATCAAGGTCATGGCCTTCCGCGTGGAATCATCTTATCGCCTGACGGTGGCCATGCCGTTCCTCGCCAGTCATACCACCAGCGAGAGCCAGTACTTCCGACGAAAGGACGAGGCGGCACGAGCGCTGATGGCGTACCTGGATCAGCTTCCCGAGCGACCGCCTTTCCTCGATCTAAACCTGAATAGCCTGGATGCGCCAGGTGCGCAGGCGGCGGGTGTCTATCTCACCCTCCTCGGCACGTCGGCCGAAGACGGTGATTCCGGTGAGGTTGGCCGGGGAAACCGGGTGAACGGCGTGATCTCCCTGAATCGGCCATCGTCGGCGGAGGCGGCGGCCGGGAAGAACCCGGTCAGCCACGTCGGTAAGCTGTATAACGTCCTCTGCTTTCAGCTTGCCCAGCAGATCTACGAGCGTGTCAGCGGTGTTCGCGAGGTCTACGTCTGGCTCGGGAGCCAGATCGGACAGCCAGTCAACGAGCCGGCCATGGCGGCGGTCCAGGCAGTCGTGGCGCCCGGGCGCCGTATGTCGGGGATTCGGCGCGAGGCGTCGGCGATCGTCGCCGACGGATTGGCACGTATCGATGAGCTCAGTCGCGCCCTGATCGAGGGTAGCGTAAAGATCTACTGACCCGCGGCACGGATCCTGCCCGAACTCCGGCCCGCTCCAACGTGTCGGGGTAGGGGCGAGCGACGAGCGGTCGCCTCGACTCGCGCACGCCCGAGGATCGGTCAGTATCAAGGCTGGACAAAGGAGTGTGATCATGGCCCAGATAGGTGAACAGCTCAAGGAGACCGCAGAGAAGGCCAAGCAGCAGGCCAAGAAAGCCGGCGAAGAGGTCAAGGAGAAGGTCAAGGTTGGTACCGAGAAGGCCGGCGAGAAGGAGCGAGAAATCAGCGCCAAGACGAAGCAGGCGCTGTAGTGGCCGGATCTGACGGGAGCGACGCCGAGCACCGGCGTCGCTCTTGAGCTGACGGTAGATGACCAGGAGCAGGAGAGACGTACCCTGCTCGGCATCCGTCTCGGGCTTCACGCGCCGTTACGCCGCCAATCGAGCACCACGCCGAGATAGTCCTCCGGTGAGGATTCTAGTCCAGCGTAGACATCGCCCGCAGCCATCGGGGAAACGTGGTGACTGATCAGGGAGTCCACCTTGAGCTCGCGCCGCGCGATCAGGTCCAGGACCAGCCTTCGGTTTGCCGATTCGGTCCAGGGGTTGGCAAGATTTGGATAGGTCGGCGTCGTACTCATGTGCGCACCCAGGATCGTCAGTCCCTTCAGGTGCACGTCCTGATAGGGATCGAACTGCTCTACTACACCCCGCGTGCTTCCAAGAAGAATGACACGTCCACCCCGCGCGGCCAGCTTGAGCGCGGGATTGACCGCAGCCGGACTTCCGGTGGCCTCGAAGACGACGGTAAATCCGTCGTGTGCGAGAGACCGGAGCCGCGTCTCGGCGTCGCTCGCCCGGGGATCCACGGCAGCATCGGCACCGTGGGTGAGTGCCAGATCCCGTCGACGGGCGATGAGGTCCAGCGCCACGACGGGCCGGCCGCCGTCGAGGCGACTGAGCTGCGTGGCGAGCTGACCGATCAGTCCCGCGCCGACCACCGCGATGCTCTCCCCGAGCTGGATATGTGCCAGGCGCACTGCATTCAGCACGATACAGCCGAGCGTCGTCATCGCAGCTTGCGCGAAGGTGACGCCATCGGGAATGGGTACCAGGCGGTCCGATGGAACGATCGCGTGCGAGGCGTGACGTACCTGGCCGCAGACGCGATCGCCCTGCCGTGGGCTCGAAACGCCTTCGCCCACGGCGAGTACCGTCCCGGCAAATGAATAGCCGGGGTAATAAGGGTTCCCGTGGCTGGCCGTGCGGTAGCTCGTGACACCGCGATAGTTCGCAATCTCTGTTCCCGCGCTAATCGCGGTTACCGCGGCCTCGACGAGGACGTGGCCGGCTGGCGGATGGTCGTCGAGCTCGAACTCCTCGAGATGCATTCGGTAGGGTTGGGGCGAAACGAGGCGGCGTGCGCGCATGTTCACCTCCGACGACGCCACTGGTGTCTTCGCATGGGAGACGTTGCGGAATCCTGAATACCCCCTGGTCGTGCACCGGGTCGTTCCAGATCGATCACGGGGTCACGCTTGGATCCCTGGCGCCATTGTCGCCGTCTCGCTCGGGATGTCAAGGCGGTGTCGCTTCCTTGACAGGTAGTGAAGCACCGTGTAGCATTTAGGAAGGGACCCGACGTGGGTCCCTCTCTTTCATCTGAAAACAAGGCTGTGACGGAAAGAGTAGGTCTGGCAGATGGCGCCAGAGAGCCCGGGGCTGGTGTGACCGGGTGCCGAGCCTGACTGAAAATCGTTCCCGAGCTGCCGGTCCGAACCGCGGTACCAGAAGGCGCAGTAGGGCTGGCCGGAGTCGTCGTCCGTTATCCGCGACGCGGGTTCGCGCCACGGCATGGTGGCGCCGACCTGACACGAGCGCGCCCCCGGCGAACAAGGGTGGTACCGCGGGAGTTCCTGGCTCTCGTCCCTGATGGAGACGAGAGCTTTTTTATTGGTGCGAAACTTGGTGTGCGTACTTGGGATCGCTGCAAAGGAGGACGCATGTTCAGACCGGTCACGAGCAAACCGGACTTTATCGCAATGGAGTTGAAGACGTTAGATCTTTGGCGGGAGACGCAGGCGTTTCATCAGCTCGTCCGCCAGAACGCCGGTCACCCTCGCTTCTCCTTCATCGACGGGCCGATCACGGCGAACAATCCGATGGGCGTGCATCACGCCTGGGGCCGCACCTACAAGGACCTCTTCCAGCGCTACCAGGCGATGCTGGGCAAAGATCAGCGCTACCAGAATGGCTTCGACTGTCAGGGACTCTGGGTCGAGGTCGAGGTGGAGAAAGATCTCGGTCTGAACTCGAAACGTGACATCGAAGCCTACGGACTCGCCGAATTTGCCGACCGCTGCCGCGAGCGAGTCTGCAAGTACGCGGGCATTCAGACCGAGCAGTCCATCCGCCTCGGACAGTGGATGCACTGGGACCACTCGTACTACACGATGACCGATGAGAACATCGAGTACATCTGGCACTTCTTGAAGACCTGCCACGAGAAGGGCTGGCTCTACCGGGGAGCGCGCGCTCTGCCGTGGTGCACCCGATGTGGAACGTCGCTCTCTCAGCACGAGCTGATCGACAGCTACCGAGAGGTCACTCACCTCTCAGTCACGCTGAAGCTGCCCCTGAAGGATCGATCCCACGAATCGCTTCTGGTCTGGACGACGACGCCCTGGACTCTCGCGGCGAACGTCGCGGCGGCAGTCCACCCCGACCTCGACTATCTCGCGGTCCGGCAGGGCGATGACGTATTCTATCTGGCGAAGAATACGGTCAGCATGCTGCGTGGGCCCTACACGATCGAGCGAACCCTGAAAGGGAGAGAGCTGGTTGGTCTGAAGTACGTCGCGCCGTACGCACAGCTGCCGGCCCAGAGGAATGTCGTGCACCGGATCGTGCCGTGGACGGAGGTTTCGGAGGAGGAAGGAACCGGAATCGTGCACATTGCCCCCGGGTGTGGCGCGGAGGACTACGAGCTGAGCAAGGCGGAGGGGCTGCCAGTCGTCGTGCCGATTGACGACGCCGGTAACTACTTCGATGGATTCGACTGGCTGAGCCGGCGGAATGTCAGCGAGGTGGCGCAGCCTATCGTGAATGACCTGATGCAGCGTGGCTTCCTCTATCGGGCTGAAGACTACACGCACCGTTATCCGGTCTGCTGGCGGTGCCAATCGGAGCTGGTGTTCAAGCTGGCTGATGAGTGGTTCATCGCCGCCGACGAGATCCGTCCACGGATGATCGCTGCTGCCCGCGAGGTCGAATGGATCCCGGACTGGGCTGGGCGGCGCATGGAAGACTGGCTCAACAACATGGGTGACTGGAGCATCTCGCGCAAGCGCTACTGGGGACTTCCGCTGCCATTCTACATCTGCTCCTGCGGAGAACTGACCGTCGTCGGCTCGAAGGCAGAGCTCGAGCAGCTCGCGGTGAGCGGCCTGGATCAATTGCGAGAGCTACACCGCCCCTGGATCGATGAAGTGAAAATCCGATGCCCGAAATGCGGCGGTGTCGCGTCGCGGATCCCGGAGGTGGGCGATTGCTGGCTCGACGCGGGGATCGTGCCGTTCTCGACACTCCAATACCTGACCAATCGCGAATACTGGGAGAAGTGGTTCCCCGCCGATCTCGTTCTCGAGATGCGCGAGCAGATCCGACTGTGGTTCTACTCGATGCTGTTCATGAGTGTTACCCTGGTCGATCGCTCACCATACAAGCGTGTCTTTGTCTACGAGAAGGTCTACGACGAGTTTGGACGTCCCATGCACAAGAGCGCCGGGAATGCAATCGGCTTCAGCGAGGCGGTCGATCGCATGGGCGCGGATGTCATGCGCTGGATCTACTGCTCGGCCAACCCCGAGGCGAATCTCAATTTCGGATATGGTCTGGCGGACGAAACTCGTCGGAAGCTACTGACGCTCTGGAATGTGTACTCCTTCTTCGTCACCTACGCGAACATCGACGGGTTCGATCCGACGGCCGGTCGCATTCCGGTCAGTCAGCGGCCGCCAATGGATCGATGGATCCTCTCCCGGTTGCAGGAGCTAACCGAGGAATGCAACCGTGCGCTCTCCGGCTACGACCCGGCAGCCGCGACCCGCAACCTCGAGCAGTTCTTTGACGATCTGTCCAACTGGTATCTCCGGCGCAGTCGCCGACGCTTTTGGAAGAGCGAAGCCGACGTTGACAAGACCTCGGCCTATGGCACGCTCCACGAGGCGCTGGTTCAGCTAGCCAAGCTGCTGGCGCCGATTGTGCCGTTCCTGTCCGAGGAGATTTACCAGAATCTCGTCCGCTCGGCCGATAACCGCGCACCGGTCAGCGTTCACCTGCATCCCTATCCGCAGGCAGACAGCACTCTGCTCGACGAGTCACTGCTTCGGGATATGGCGCTGGTTCGCGAGGTCGTAGAGCTTGGGCGAGCGGCCCGTAACAAGGCTGGTCTGAAAGTACGGCAGCCCTTGAGCGAAGCACTTGTGAACCTGCCAGATCCGGCTGCGAAATCCGGTCTCGCGACGCTGGCAGGTCAGATCCAGGAAGAGCTCAACGTCAAGACAGTGCGCTTCGTGGACAATCTCAGCGATCTGATGGAATCTACGGTCAAGGGAAAGATGAGTCTCCTCGGGCCAAAATATCAGCGGGAGCTACCACACGTGCTCGATGCTCTGAAGCGAGCAAACCCGACACTCGTGGCCCGCGACGTCGAGGCCGGCAAGGCGGTGACCGTCGACGGCTATACTCTCGCTCCAGAGGAGATCGAGGTCTCGGTGGCAGACCGCCCCGGGCTCAGCGTCGCCGTCGAAGATGGGCTGGCGGTTGGCGTCAGCACGACCCTCACGACTGAGCTGATCCAGGAGGGGCTGGCTCGCGAGCTTGTCCACCGCATCCAGACGATGCGCAAGGCAGCCGATTTTCGGATTGAGGATCGCATTACGACTTACTTCGAGACCACCGATCCGATCGTGAGAGAGGTCGTCGACCGCTTCGGTGCGTACATCAAGACGGAGACGCTCTCGCGCGACCTTTGCGCGGGCGCCGGTCCGTCTGATGCGTACCGCGAGCGGGTGAGCCTCGACGGCCACGGCGTCACCCTGGCGGTGAGTCGATGAGCGACCGTATTCTTGTGACCGGTGGGGCCGGCTACGTTGGCAGCGCGGTCGTTGAAGCGCTTGTCGCCGCGGGTCACCGCGTGGCGGTTTTCGATAATTTCTCCTCGGGGCACCAGCTGGCACTGGCTGGGCTTGATCTGGAGCTTATCCGAGGCGACCTGGCGGATCGTTCGGCGATCGAGCACGCGCTCCGTGAGTTCCGGGCCAACGCGGTCATCCACGTCGCCGGATCGATCCAGGCCGGCGAGTCGATGAAGGATCCCGGAAAGTACTATCGGAATAATGTGATCAACTCGATCAACCTGCTTGACGCAATGGTCGCAGCCGGCGTCGGGCGGTTCGTCTTCTCCTCGTCGGCTGGTATTTACGGGAACCCCGTTCGCATCCCCATCGAGGAGGACGACCCGGTCGCACCGGTGAACACCTATGGCGAGACGAAGCTCGCGATCGAGCGCGCGGCGGCCTGGTATGGGCAGGCGCACGGCTTTAGCTCGATCTTCTTGCGCTACTTCAACGCGGCGGGAGCAACCGAGCGCGTCGGCGAAAATCACGAGCCGGAGACGCATCTGATCCCGCTGGCGTTGCGCGTGGCGCTCGGCAGGTCAGAGCGTTTCCTGATCTTTGGCAATGACTACCCCACGCCCGACGGTACGGCGATTCGCGACTACGTGCACGTGGCCGACCTGGCTCGGGCGCACGTTCTGGCCGTAGATGCCACCGCGACGAATAGCAGTACGAGCGGCAGCGCGTCTGCCCGTGCGTTCAATCTTGGCTCTGGAACCGGATTCTCGGTGCGGGAGGTCGTCGAGGCGTGTCGGCGAGTGACCGGACACGCGATTCCGACGGTTGAGATCGCTCGACGGCCGGGCGACCCCGCGGTCCTCGTCGCGAACCCGCGCCGTGCATCTGACGTGCTCGGCTGGAAGCCGCATTTCGCGGATATCGACGCGATCGTCGCCTCGGCGTGGACCTGGCACCGCTTGCATCCGGACGGGTACGGCAGCTAGGCGCCGAAGGAATTGACAGGAACGCGCGACTGGCCTAGGATAGCGCGGGATCTTCGAGGGCCGTGAGGGCCCCGGGGACACGTGCTCGTACCGCCACGACGTCGACGTTCGGCGAAGCGTCACGATCCCCCGGGTCACGCCGTCGCCTCGAGCTTCGGGTGTCTTTGCACGGGAGATGTTTGGGGGCAGCTTCTGGGATAAGGGCCCGACGAACCTCTTTCCCGAAAGCCAGACCCTGACAGCTCCGCCGGTCCTGCACTAACCTTGTGATCGTCACGGGAGGGACATAAACAGGATGAGGAAGCTTACCCGCCGAACGCTTCTCGCGTGCATCGGTTCGACTGCCGGTGCCGCGATTCTATCCGCGTGCTCGAGCGCGCCGCCATCGCCGACTGCGGCACCATCGTCGCCGACGGCCGGCGCGGCAGCAAGCCCGACGGCCAGGGCCGCTGGCCAGCCGACCGTGGCGCCGTCCCAACCCACCGCGACCGTCAGTGCCGCGACCGGGTCAACTCCGACGCCGATCGCCCAGGCGACTGAGGTGAAACCGGCCTCCGGGTTCGACTGGAAAAAGTACAAAGGGGAGTCGATCGACGCGCTCCTCGTGCTCGCCGAGTACACTAAGCTGCGCGTCAACGCCCTCCAGGAGTTCGAGGATCTGACGGGCATCAAGGTAAATGCCGACGTGGTGCCCGAACAGCAGCAGCGCCAGAAGCAGATCATCGAGTTTACCTCGGGGAATCCAAGCTTCGACGTGACCGACGAGTCGTGGCACGTAACCAAAGGACTGTTTGGCAAGGGAAAGTGGCTGCTAGATCTTCGGGACATGATCAAAGACCCGAACCAGACCAGCCCGGACTTCGACTTCGCCGACTTCACTGATGGTGCGGTCAACTACGCGACGCAGGCCGACGGTCGGCTCGACACGATTCCACTTGCCGTCGATCAATGGATTCTGTACTGGAACAAGGAGATCTTCCAGAAGAAAGGCGTTCAATTCCCGAAGACCCTCGACGAAATGGTAGCTGCGGCCAAGGCACTGAATGACCCATCGAACCGGATTTATGGCTTCCTGGGTCGTGGCCTGAAGAACGCGAATACCCCGGTCTGGACGTGTTTCCTGCAGGGTTGGGATGTCCAAGCGATCGACAGCAGCAACGTGATGCACACGAATGGCGAAGAGGCGATTGCGGCGGCGAAGATCTACCAGGAGCTGCTATCGAAATACGCGCCACCGGGCGTGAACGGATATAACTGGAACGAATGCCAGGCGAACTTCTCGCAGGGTACGGCCGCGATGTGGTTCGACGGGATCGGCTTCACTGCGCCGCTGGAGGATCCGTCGAAGTCGAAGGTTGTCGGCAAAGTGGGCTATGGTCTCCAGCCCGCCGGGCCGAAGGCACAGCACTCCGGCATGTTCGGTAATGGCATCGGAATCGCTGCCAACAGCAAGAAGCAGGGGCCTGCCTGGCTTTTCTGCCAGTGGTACGCGAATAAGAAATTCAACTCCCTGATGCTCCAGACCGGTGCTGGTTCGCCTGTTCGCAACTCGGCGTATAAGGATCCAGAGGCCCTGGCGCATCTCAAGGTGCCAAAGGAGTGGGTTGACACGCTGGTCCAGTCTCAGAAGATCGGGCAGCCCGGATTGCCGGCGATTATTCCTGTCACCGAGTTCCGCGACATCTTCGGCATCGCCCTGAACAATATGATCAGCGGCGCCGATCCCAAGTCCGAGCTCGACAAGGCGACAGAACAGTTCAAGCCGATTCTGGAGAAGAGCCTGAAGAGCTGACCCGCGCCTTCTAGTGTCGAAGGAATCGGAGCATTGAGCCTGTCGTCTACGAGTCTGGAGGGCGCAGCAGAGCGGGGGAAGATCATATCTTCCCCCGCTCCCCGCCGTCGCGGTGTCTATTACCGCTTCGTCTACCCCGCCCTCGCGGTTATCTTCCTCGTGATCGTCTTTCCGTGGCTGTTCACGATCTACATGAGCTTCCACGACTGGCAGATCGCGTCGGACAGGGTGTTCGTCGGTTTTCAGAACTACACGAGCCTGGTGTCCGACTCGCGGTTCATCGCGGCAGTTGGGCGGACTTTCTATTACGCGTTCCTCGGCGTGGCACTACCGGTCATTCTGGGAACGATCGCGGCAGTCGTGTTCCACCAGGAATTTCCTCTTCGGGGCTTGTTCCGCGGTGTGTTTATCATGCCCATGATGGCCACTCCGGTCGCGATTGCGCTGATCTGGGTGATGATGTTCCATCCTCAGCTTGGCGTGCTCAACTATCTCCTGTCACTCGCGGGCCTGCCTCCGTCGCTGTGGATCTACTCTCCGACAACCGTGATACCAGCGCTGGCTCTGGTGGAGACCTGGCAGTGGACGCCTCTGGTGATGCTGATCGTGGTCGGCGGTCTGGCCGCGTTGCCAACTGATCCTTACGAGTCGGCAATCATCGACGGTGCGAACTGGTGGCAGATGCTGCGTTATGTAACGTTGCCTCTCGTTCTGCCGTTCATCATGGTCGCCGTGGTGCTGCGAACGATCGATGCCCTGAAGTCATTCGACATCATCTACGCAAGTACCCAGGGGGGACCGGGTAGCGCGTCGGAGACGATCAACATCTACCTCTACCTCGAGGCGTTCGCGTACTACAAGATCGGTCACGCCTCGGCAGTGGTGATCGTCTTCTTCGTGCTGATCGTGGTCTGTTCGCTCGTGATGCTCTACGTGAGGCAGAAAACGCTATGGACGTAGTGGCTGCGCCAGGTCGGCTCCGAACGGGTGGGTGGGCCCGTCGACGAAGTCCCCTCGGAAGGATCGGGTTTTATTTCGCACTGATCGTCCTGCTGTCGCCTGCTGCCTTCGTCTTCCTCTGGTGGCTCTCGCTTTCGATCAAACCAGATGTCGACAACATGGCCTATCCCCCGATCTTCATTCCGTCCCATCCGACGCTTGCCAACTTCGTGGACGTCTTCCGGCAGAGCCCCTTCGGGTTGTACACGCTCAACAGCTTCATCGTCGCTGGCGCTTCTACGCTATTGTCGCTTGTGATCGGCGTGCCGGCTGGCTACGGCATCGCCAAGGCACGCGCGAGCGCCCTGTCGATCCTGGTCCTGACCTCGCGCATGACGCCAGGGTTGAGCTATCTCATTCCGTGGTTCATTCTTTTTCGGTTCATCGGGTTGAACAACACGCTCTGGGCGCTGATCATCACGCACCTTGTGATCGGGCTCCCGATCACGATCTGGGTGATGATCGGCTTTTTCGAAGGGCTTCATCCCGAGCTCGAGGAGGCGGCGCTGGTGGACGGGTGCGGCGTCTGGGGAGCCTTTCGGCACGTGGCGATGCCTCTCTCGCGTCCGGGGATGGTCGTCGCGGCAATTCTCTCGTTTATCTTTTCGTGGAACAACTTCATCTTCGCCGTGGTGCTCGCCGGCCGTGAGACGCGTACCTTGCCGGTCGCCGTCTTCAACGTCCTGACCTTCGAGCAGGTCGCCTGGGGCGACCTGGCGGCAGCGGCGCTCGTCGTCGCTTTGCCGGTTCTGGTCCTGACCATCTTCGTCCAGCGTCAGATCATCGTTGGCATGACAGCTGGCAGCGTCAAGGGCTGAGGCACGCGAAGCTCCGGGTGGAATCCCGGGATCTGGATCTGGCGCCGCGCGGTCGCGGGATGGAACGTGTACGGCGGCGGGTCGAAAGGGAGAAGCCAGGCAGCATCGGACGTGCGCGCCTTCTCCCGCCCTGATCTCGCGTTCGTGCACGTCGCGACCGTCCGGGCACTCAGATGGCCTGTCACGAGGGCCCGTCTACTGCAGGATCTGCGACAGGTCCGTCAGCTGGTGGATCAGATGCGTGTGCGTGGTTCGTCCGAGAGTGGACAGATCGTGCGCGCCACCCAGGATCCCGACGACGAACCTGGCCCCGGCGTTGGTACCCGCCTGGAGGTCGAACGCAGTGTCGCCGACGACGGCGAGACGATGGACGCTCTGAACACCGGTCTGCTCCATGGCCCGGAACAGCATGTACGGGGCCGGGCGTCCTGATGGAACTTCTTCCGCCGCGACGACGGCGTCGAGTCGACCATCATCCCAGCCAAGACGACGTAGAATCAGGTCGCGCGTCGCTCGGTCGAACCCGGTGGTGAGCGCGACCTTTGCTCCGTTCTCTCGCAACCACGCGAACGTTTCGGATGCACCCGGAGCCTCGGCGAGGGGTCCCTCGGCATAGGCGGCGTGCAACGCGGCGACGAAGCGCTGATAGGCCTCGTCGACGGCGACTTCGGCGTGCCGATGCTCGCCGGTCGCGGAATGGATCAGCGCCGCGACCGCCTGGCGCTTGGAAGCGCCACGGATCGCGGCGATGTCTTCCTCCGAAGGGCGGATCCCCAGGGGCTCGAGTGCTCGACGAATCGCATACGGAACGACCCCCTCGTCTCGAACTGTCGTTCCCCCCATGTCGAACGCGACCAGATCTGCTGCCAGCTTTCTATCCATACTCACGTCTCCTGTCCAGCGACTGGCGTCGCTGCCCGTCAATGCTCTGGCCCCCCCAACCCTGGCGACACTCTCCCGCGGTCAGTCGACCTTCCGCCGATAGCTGGAACGGCGTGGTTCCCCTCGGAAACGTGTCGCGCCGATCAGCCTCCGTCCGCGCACGAGCACGGAGCAGATCACTGCCTTATAGACGGCAATAGTCCGGATGCGTATAATCACGATAGACTAACGATCGAGGAATGACGTGCACCGATCTCGCCTGGTCGTCCTGTACCTCACCGTGTTTATCGATCTCCTTGGTTTCGGAGTTATTCTACCAGTCCTCCCGTTTCTGGCCGAAAGGTTTGGTGCTAACGGCTTCTGGGTCGGTGCGGTTCTGACCGCTTACTCGGCCGCCCAGCTTGTCGGCGCAGTATTTCTGGGGCGCATCAGCGATCGCTTTGGACGTCGCCCGGTTCTCCTGTTTAGCCTGATCGGGTCCGCCATCTCGCTCACGGCGATGGGTCTCGCCAACAATCTGACCCTTCTCTTGCTCAGCCGGGTGCTGGCGGGCGCATTTGGCGGGAGCATCACTACGGCACAGGCCTACATCGCCGACGTGACCACGCCCGCGGATCGGACCCGTTACATGGGAATGCTCGGCGCCTCGATCGGGATGGGCTTCATCTTCGGTCCGGCCATCGGCGCGGGCCTCAGCGGCTTCGGATTCGGCGTTACCGCGTTCGCCGCCGCCGCGCTCGCGCTTGCCAACTTCATCTTCGGGTACGTCGCGCTCCCAGAGTCGCACCGGCCGAGCGGCGAGGCATCGCGATCCGCCGACGTCGAGGCGAAGAGCCTCATCGTTGCTCTCCAACATCCAAGCGTTGGCCGAATCCTCGCCGCGACGTTTCTCACCACGTTCGCCTTCGTCGGCATGGAGGCGACCTACGCGCTCCTCGGTCAGGCACGGTACGGTCTCGACGCCGGTGGCCTGGGTCTCATCTTCACGTTCATCGGGGTGATCATTGCGATCATTCAGGGTGGGTTGATCGGCCGGCTCAATGCGCGACTCGGCGAGCGAACGCTGGCGCTGATAGGGTCGGTTATCGTCGGCGTGACTCTCGCGATGCTTCCCCTCGCTCCCATCCTGAGCACATCGATTCTGGTCCTTGGGCTCATGGCTGCCGGGCAGGGGATACTGACGCCGACGCTTTCGAGCCTGCTGTCGCTCGCGGGCGACGCCGACGAGCAGGGGGGAATACTGGGTCTGGGTCAATCGGTCAGCGCGGGAGCGCGAGCAGTTGGACCGTTGATCGCTGGCTGGCTCTTTGATCGGGGCATTGCTCTGCCTTACGTGGCGGGCGCGGTTCTGACGTTCTTTGCTGCCTGGATACTGGCCGGGGTCATCGTCCGCGCTCCCCGTGCGGTGGAGAACGTCGCGCGGTAAGGACTGGATGAGCGCGAACGAGCTTTTGCTTCTTGGGCTGCTCGAGCAGCAGGATATGCACGGGTATCGGCTGCACGAGTTTCTTGAGCACCAGCTTCACTTCGTGACCGATCTGAAGCGCCCGACCGCGTATCGACTGCTGGAGCAGATGTATCGTCGAGGTCTCGTCGAGAGGGAAGCCGAACGCGCGGGACGGCGACCCGAGCGCATGGTCTATCACATCACGCCCGCCGGCCGAGCGCACTTCGAGAAGCTGTTGCGCGAGCACCTCGCGAGCGCCGAGAGGGTGTATCACTCGGGCAACGTGGCGCTTTTGTTCCTGGAGCGAGTTCCGGAGGACGAGCGGGCGCGCCTGTTGCGCCGTCGTCTGCGCGGATTCGAGGAGCAGCGCTCGGTCCTGGCCGGCATCGTCGAGGCTCATCCGGAAGGCTCGTCCGTGCGATTGGCCCTGGAGCACGACCTCGCGCACCTTGATCGTGAAATCACCTGGCTCGAGGAGACAATCGAGCGTCTGGAGGAGAAAGAATCTCAATGACACCGGAGACTCACGCCATCATCGGCTCGGCAGTGCTGGTTCTCAGCCTCATCGTGGGCGTGTGGGCGGTCATCGCGGGGAAACGATCGAAGACGGCAAGCCCGCTTCTCACGGCTGCATTGACCGTGACAATGGTTCTGCTCGGGATCCAAATCCTGGCGGGCATCGATCTTCTATCACGTGGCGGAAGCCCAGCGCCAGGCGTCCTTGCCATCGTGCACGTCGGCGGACCAGTAATCGCGTTCGTCCTCGGCCTGTGGGCGCTTCTGGGCACGCCGCGCGCACAGATTCGGCGCTACATCATGGCCGATCACCTGACATTTCTGGCCGCGCTCGTCAGCTATGCCATTGGCGAAGCATTCAAGATGAGATAGCCGAAGCTACTGGTGTGTCAAGCAGAAATTGATGGGTGGAGGCATTTGGGAAAATGGGCCCGCAGGGCCAATTTTCCCAAATTGCTACCCCTCATATTTCCGTTGGCGGGGCACTACTCGACCAGCGCTCGCAACCGACGAAGATTCTCGGCGTCAGGCCCGTTGCCGTCGAACCCCGGAACCTCCAGGAATCCGGGAAGGCGGCACAGCTGCCGGTGGTTAACGATGCTACGGAATCCGTCGAGGCCAATCGCACCTTCGCCGATGTTCGCGTGCCGGTCGCGGTGCGACCCGAAGGGATCGCGGGAGTCGTTGAGATGCAGAGCCGTCAGCCGATCCATTCCGATCACGCGGTCGAAGTCCGCGAGTGTTTGGTCGAGGTCGGTTATCGTCCGGCAGGGATAGCCGGCCGCGAAGATATGGCAGGTATCCAAGCACACCTGGAGACGCGGCGTCCGATCCAGGCGATCAATCAGCTCGCCCAGGTCCTCGAAGTGGCCACCGATACTGTTTCCACCTCCCGCGGTCGTCTCGAGGAGCAGCGGCGCCTGCCCTCGCGCGCGGTCGAGGATCTGGCGTAGACCGTCGGCGGCGAGATCCATGCCCGCATCGCGTCCTCCGGATGCGGTCGACCCGACGTGGAACACGACCCCCATCGCGCCCAATCGATCCGCCCATTCGAGCTGCGAGACCATCGCATCGATCGAGCGCTGACGCAGAAGCTCATCGGTCGAACCCAGGTTGATCAGGTACGGGCCGTGAAGCAGGACCGGTGTCACGCCCGAGGCGTCGCGTGCCTCGAGGAAGCGTGCTACGGCCTCCTCCGAGTGATTCGCGGGAAGCCACCGCTGTGGGGCCGCTACGAAGATCTGGATGCAATCGGCAGTGATCTCCTGTGCCCGCTCGATCGCCCGCTCCAGCCCGCCGGCGATGGAGACGTGACCTCCAAAGCGCATTAGCCGATCAGATCCAGCGCTTCGGAGATCTCCATGCGCTGGCAGGTGAATGTCGGCGTATCGCGCAACGTATACATGCTTGCCGCCGTTTCGCGCAGCTCCATCACGAGATCCAGGAAGTCTGCCAGGTTATCCGTCTCGAACGCAACCACGAACTCCTGATCGTCCAATCCGAATGAATAGGTCGTGTTGATCTTGACCGATGGATACTTGTGCCCGACCTCGATGTGGACGTCCATCATCTTCTGGCGCTCTTCCTTGTCGAGCGCATACCAGGGCCGTGTCTTCACGAACGGGTAGACGATCAGAAACGGGGCATCCTTCGGGCGAATCCGAGTGCGAGTCCCCTCCTGGCCCGCGTGCACGTGGCGCGTCACGTAGATCGAGCGGCGCGTCATCGCGAGATAATGGTACGGCGTCTTCAGGTACGGTGCGATCGACGTGTGATTGATTGCAGCGGTCGCTTTCGTCAGAAGCGCCACGTCATCGGTCGCGCGCCAGATCAGGAGATCCGCGTCGCCTCGGGTTCCAACCGTCGTATAGGTGCGGACGAGCATCTCGTCTGCGAAATTCTGGACCGCCTCGGCGAACTCGCGTTTGTCGGCGCAACGCTGCTCCTCGGTTCGCAGCCGCCAGGACGGATCGATCTTGTAGAAGCAATAGCTGACAAGCTGTCGCTGGGACACAATTGCTACTCCCTGTGAATACCAAAACCAACCAGCACGATTATAGCAGGTTCCGTGATTTCACCTTTGCTCGTAGCCGGGGAATGGACGCGTACGTCACGAGCCCGACGCGGGCGTACCGTGCCCGTCGAGAAGCCAGCGTTGGCCGTAGCGCTCACGGTGCGCGATCTCGGACAGTGGCCGACGGCCGATGGACGGCAGGACCGACCGGCGCTCCGGCGACGTCTGTACGCGGAGCGCGTCCCGGTCAGCAGGATAGCCAAAGGCGATGGTCGTTCCCATCTCTCGCTCGACTGGTACCCCCAGCAGCTCTTTCGCACGGCGTTCGTTCTCTTCGGGAAAAATCGACGCGATGCAGGAGCCCACGCCGTGGGCCCACGCACCGAGCATCAGGCGCTCGGCGAGCCGACCCGCGTCGAAGCGATTCCTCGGCGACGACATGATCAGCGCGATGGCGAACGCGGCACCGGCGAGATGATCGGCAAACTGGCCAAGCCTCGAAAGCTGGCGGAGCATCTCGCGGTTCTCGACGACGAGGAGCTCCCACGGCTGGGTATTCTTCGAGCTACCGGTCCAGCGGCCGATTTCGAGAATGTCCTCTATTATCGAACCGGGTACCGGAGCGGGCGCGTACCGGCGCACTGCCCTCAGCGATCGTACGAACGCCACCAGGTCCCGCGGCCCGCTTTCTCCATCCATCTTGGTGCTCCCCGACGGTTAGAACCAGCGCGTAATCACGACCTTCCGCTCGGTGAAGAAATCGATCGCGTCGCGTCCCTGGCCGTGAAGCGTTCCAAAGAATGACTCTTTCCAGCCGCCGAAGGGGAAATAGGCCATGGGCGCGGCGACGCCGATGTTGATGCCAACGTTGCCGACCGGGGCCCGATAGCGAAACTCGCGTGCCACCCGGCCTTCCTGCGTGAAGATCGACGCTGCGTTGCCATAGGGGAGACGCTCGATGATCTGGAGCGCCTGCTCGAGCGTATCGACGGCGATGATCCCGAGGACGGGGCCGAAGATCTCCTGCTGAGCGATCGTCATCTCCGGTCGAACCTGATCGAAGACCGTGGGACCGACGAAGTAGCCCGTTCGGTTTTCTGCGGCGCCACGTCCGTCGACCAGGAGACGCGCGCCCTCGTCGATGCCCCGCTGAATCGCCGCGAGGATCCGCTCCTGAGCCTGCTCGGAGATCACTGGCCCGACATCGACGCTTGGTTCGAGCCCGTTCCCAACTCTCAGAGCCCGCGCGGCATCGGCAATCGCGGAGGCAGCTTTACCCGCGGAGTCACCCACGGTCACGGCCAGCGATCCGGCGAGGCAGCGCTGACCGGCCGAGCCGAAGGCCGAGCCCATGACGTTCGGGATGGTCTTGTCGAGTATGGCATCGGGCATGAGAACGAGGACGTTCTTCGCGCCACCCTGCGCCTGGACACGCTTGCCGTTCTCTGCCGCGCGCCGGTAGACGTAGCGGGCCACTGGCGTCGAGCCGACGAACGACACGCCTTTGATCCCGGGATGGTCCAGAAGCGCGTCGACGACGGCACGCGCCCCGTTGACCAGGTTGACCACGCCCGGCGGAAACCCGGCCTCGGCGATCAGCTCGAAGACGATCTGCTGGGTGAGCGGTACCTGTTCCGAGGGCTTGACGATAAAGCAGTTCCCGCAGGCGACGGCATACGGCAGAAACCAGAAGGGAACCATTGCCGGAAAGTTGAATGGGCAGATCGCGGCGAAGACGCCGAGCGGCTGGCGGATCACCTCCTCGTCGATGCCACGTGCCGCGCCATCTTCAAGGCCGTATCCCATCATCAGCGAGGGAATCCCACAGGCCACCTCGACGTTCTCGATCGCCCGCTGAACCGAGCCGCGGGCGTCGTCGAGCGCCTTGCCGTGCTCCTCGGTGATAGTTCGGGCGATTCGGTCACGGTTCTGCTCCATCAGGTGCTTGAGCTGATAGAGGTGCTGGACGCGCTGCTGCGGCGGTGTCTGTCGCCACGACCAGAATGCTTCCTGCGCCGCGGAGACGGCAACGTCGACGTCCTGAGCATTGCCGAGGGGAACGTCGGCGAGCGCCTCGGCCGTCGCCGGGTTGATAACTTGCTGTGTCTCGGCCGCAGTGCTTGCAACCCATTCGCCCCCGACGTAGTTGCGCAGGACCCCTCGATAGTTCGCGGCGCGTGGCCGTGGCGCCTTGGCGGTTCCCATTGACGTCTCCTCGCGATTGGCGTGCAGTTTAGTCCAAGAGCGGGGGAGTGGCCAGCGACAGTTCCCGACCAGCCCCCTTGCGAAGACCTTGGGCCAACCGATTATTGCGCGCAAGTGACGAGTCGTGCAACATGGGCCCGCGGAACACGACGCGCGCCTAGTCGGCGAAAGCGTCCTTTGCCCTCCTGATCAAGATGCCCTCGCGCGGATCTCGTATCGCGGTGCGGGCAGGGCGTGTCGACGGCGCGCGCAGTGAGATCCACGCCGTCGGATCGCCCATCCTTCGCGACAGGGACACGAGTCTACCGCGGGTACGCGCGATATTCCCAGACACGTTCGCTTGAAAGATGAAAGGAGCACGTGGAATGGCCAGGAACTACGAGGAAGAGCTCGTCTACAGCGAGACCGAGGATGGTCTGCTGCTCGAAGGAGCGGTGATTCGGCCGACTAGTCCGTCGGCGAAGCCACTCGCGGTGGTTTGGATCCACGGTTTGACCGGGAGGTTTTACTCACTTTCGACGGTTCGGATCGGGCGGGCACTGGCCGAGCGCGGCTACACCTTCGTCACCGGAAACAACCGCGGCCACGACTTCGGTGCGATCTACCGCACAAAGGCTGGTGAGCGGCTGATCGTTGGCGGTGGCTGGGAGCGCTTCGACGAGTCGCCGCGCGACGTGGCGGCCTGGGTTGGCTTCGCCGTCAGTCTCGGCCTGGGGGGCGTTGCGCTGCTCGGCCACAGCCTTGGCGCACTCAAGGTGTGCTATTACCAGGCGCTACGCCAGGATTCCCGCGTGGCGGGGCTGATTGCCGCGTCTCCTCCCATCCGGGCAGGGCAGACCGACCCATCGCTTCTCGAGCAGGCTGAGCGCATGGTCGCCGAGGGGCGCGGCGCAGATCTGCTCCCCTGGGGGATCAGCCAGGCCGGTGCGGGTACCCAGAGCGCACAGACGTACCTGAATCGCGCGCTAACTAACCTCGACGTATATGGTTTCCGCTCGCCCAACCCTGCCGTCAGCCGGATTCGCTGCCCGCTGCTCGCCTTCTATGGCACGAATGAAGAGTGGGTTGGTACGGCCGCCGATCTCGAGATCATCCGCCGCAATGCGCGGTCGGCCGCGCGCGTCGAAACGCGTATGTTCGAGGGGGCTGATCACAGCTACACCGGCCACGAGGACGAGGTAGGTCTGGCAATCGCTCAGTGGGTTGATCAGCTGATCTGACCCGGCTACTGCTTCCTGGCGTGCATCGTGGTGTTCCTCCGAGACCCTTGCCCGTGAGCCCCCGCGCCCACCGGTCGCGAATTCGGAGTACCCGGCTGGTGCCTGGCACGCAGTATGCTCGACCGGAAACGTAGTCGCGAGCGCGCTCGATCCGGTCGCTAGCCGAACACTCGCTTGGATACTCTGATCGTCTCGGCGTCGGTCTCAATCCCAATGGCTCCGGCGACGCCGATCGTGGGTTCGATCCGGGTCGATCGAACCTCCCCGAGAGCGTGAGTCGCGATCGAGGGGATGTTTGTCGTTTGGAGGAACCCGATGGGAGCAGGCTACCTCGTCTCGCGTCGTACCGCGCTGGCACTCGGTCTGATGCTGGGTGTTGCCCTACCGTCGCGTATGGTGGGAGCGTCGGCCGCCCCGCACAGCCCGTGGCTGAAGGCGGGAGATCTGCTCACGGCGCGTGATAGCCTCACGGCGACGCTGCTGCGAGACGGGACCGTGCTAGCCGCGGGCGGTGGCAGCAACGGAGAGGTCGTGGCTACCGCAGAGCTCTTCGATCCGGTTGCTGGAACGTGGACTACTCTTCCGAGCATGAATGTTCCGCGAGCGGTCCACGCGGCGATCGCCCTCCCGGACGGTCGAGTCCTTGTAGCGGGCGGTGCGTCGACCGAGACCGCCTCGGTGGCATCCGCGGAGATTTTTGATCCCGCCACGCGAACGTGGCGCCCGACCGGCTCGATGAGAGTCGGCCGCTCCTACTTCAGCAGTACGCTACTCAAGGATGGACGGGTGCTGGTGGCCGGAGGATTCAACGAGTCCGCCGGGGACGTTGCCTCGGCCGAGGTGTACGATCCCAGGACCGGTCGCTGGACGCCCACGGGTAGCTTGAGCGTTCCGCGCGAGGGGCATCGCGCCGAGCTGCTGCCCGACGGAAGCGTTCTCGTGGCGGGAGGATTCAACGCGGGCGGCCCCCTGCGCGCCGCCGAGCTTTACGATCCGAAGCTCCAGGTCTGGACGCCGACGAGCAACCTAAGTACCCCACGCTTCGAATTCGGCATTGCCGGTCTACCGGGTGGGATCGTCCTCGTCGCGGGCGGGTTCATCTCACTCGATCGAGCCGTGACCGCGTCGGCCGAGCTCTTCTATCCGAAGTTCGGAACCTGGAACAGCACCGGCAGCATGAGCGCGCCACGTGCCTTCCACGCCACGGTATCGCTCGCCGATGGGACGGTGCTCGCAATCGGCGGCCTACCCGGAGTCGGAGAATCAGATGTCGCATTCTCCGAGGCTTACGACCCGGCGGCAGGGGCCTGGCGCCCGGCCGGTCGGCTAGCCAAGCCGAGGATTCAGCACGCCGCGACCCGACTGCGCGATGGCCGTGTCCTTGTTGCCGGGGGCTTCAATGGCGACCTCCAGGCCGACCTGGCCTCGACCGAGATCTACTGCTCCTGCACAACCTTCTGACACGGGCCGCCAGGCACATCCCCGAACCTGACGAAGGCGAATGCCAGCGGACCTCCTCCTCTTCCCTTTGCCCCCGTCTGCGCGGCAATTTCCCCTGCAGTGAGAGAACGGGCGAGATCGCGTCCGTTCTTCGAACCATCCTCCCGCACGGTTTGTATGTAGAAAAGGCGGCCACCACCGGTTAGTCGCCTCGCGAGTGCGCGGACGCGGTCCTCTCGCGTGCCGATCATCCGATCGCGTCCCGAGTCCTCCCGCGGGTTGCCTGGTGATTGGGTCTCGTCCGCCTGGCTCGGCCCATCCCGGTCAGCGCACCATCGGCTGGCGGGACAGACCGGCGCGGAGCTGGAGATTCATCACCCGGCCGCGCGGGAGGAGCACGCGTCCTTCGAGCATCCAGTACCCCCGTATCTCCCGAGGAACGGGCGCCAGTGCGCGTGTCGCGTCTTCTGGTCGAAAACGGGGTAGCCCCCGTGCGCCGGACTGGTGTATCATCAGGCCTGCACCTCTGCCAGGAGGTGTAAGTCCATCGAACCGCTCAGGGCGGAAACCATCCGCGTGCGTCTGGACCTGGCGTGGGCAGAACTGAGTGCAGCCCGGTTACCCACACAATCGAGTAGTTCGCGCTTTTCGGGGGGAAGATGCAGCAGCCGCAAGCGATCACGGTCGAATTTGACGTTCCGGCAACAATGCGAGATGGAACCATCCTTCGCGCCAATGTCTACCGACCGGCCGCGGAAGGACGATGGCCGGTTCTCCTCACGCGCTTACCCTACGGGAAAGACCTGCCGCTCGGAACGAGCGTGCTCGATCCGGTGCAGGCGGCGAGACGCGGCTACGTCGTCATCGTCCAGGATACAAGAGGACGCTTCCAGTCGGACGGTGAGTGGTACCCGTTCCGTTACGAGGCAGAAGACGGCGCCGATACCATCGCCTGGGCAGCGGCGTTGCCCTATGCCGATGGTCAGGTTGGGATGTTTGGCGCCTCCTACTTCGGCTTCACCCAGTGGTCGGCCGCCCTGCAGCAGCCGCCTGCGCTCAAGGCGATGGTTCCCTTCATTACCTGGGCCGATGCGCTCAATGGCCTCTCGTTCCGAGGAGGCGCCTTCGAGCTTGGAATCCACGCCTCCTGGCACCTGTCGCAAGGGCTCGACGTGGTGGTCCGCCGGCACCGTGGCAACCACGGCGCACTTGGCGAGGCAATTCGTTCGCTCTGCCGCGAGATTGACAGGCTGGGGACCGAAGGCTACTGGTCGCTTCCCCTGGCAGAGTTCGCTCCGCTTCGTCGCCAGGACGTCGCACCGGCGTTCTTTGAAGAGGTGGCTGCGCCGATGGATCGCGAACTCAGCGACTCCTACACGATCCTCGGCAAGCACAATCGCGTCCGCGTCCCTACTCTCAACGTCGGCGGCTGGTACGATATCTTCCTTTCCGATACGATTGCCAATTTCTGTGCGATGCGCAGCCAGGGCACGCCCACTCGGCTCCTGATCGGGCCGTGGGGTCACGGCCAGTCCCATAACCCGATTGGTCAGGTCAACTTCGGGTTCGGCGCTCAGCTCGGCTTCATTGATCTGCGCGAGGACTTCGGCAGCCTCCAGCTCCGCTGGTTCGACCACTGGCTCAAGGGAGTCAACAGCGGCATGCTCTCCGAGCCGCCGATCAAGCTGTTCGTGATGGGAGCAAACGTCTGGCGCGACGAGCAGGAATGGCCACTGGCACGTGCGACGAATACCGCCTACTACCTTCGCCAGGGAGGACTGCTGAGCGTCGAGCCGCCCGGCTCGGAGCTGCCCGACCGGTACACCTACGATCCCTCCGATCCGGTGCCTACACTTGGCGGCGCGCTCCTGATGACGCCGGAATACCCATCTGGTCCGTTTGATCAGCGGCCGATCGAAGCTCGCCCGGATGTGCTCGTCTACACGACACCGCCGCTCGCGCACGATGTCGAGGTGACCGGACCGATCGTCGTCCGCCTCTGGGCGGTATCGTCGGCGCCGGATACCGACTTCGTCGCCCGTCTCGTGGACGTCTATCCCGATGGACGTTCGATCAACCTGACAGATGGGATCATCCGAGCGCGCTATCGAAACTTTAGGCGCGGCGAGCCACCAACGCTGATCGAGCCGGGGCGTCCGTACGAGTATGAGATCGATCTCTGGGCTACGAGCAACCTGTTCCGGGCCGGGCATCGGATCGGGCTTCAAGTAACCTCGAGCTGTTTCCCACGCTGGGATCGGAACCCGAACACCGGCCACCCGTTCGGTGTCGACGCCGAGCTACGCGTCGCACACCAGGAGATCCTCCACGATCGCGAGCATCCCTCGCACGTGGTGCTGCCAATCGTCCCGGCTTAGGTCTCTCCGCGCTGCGTTGACCCGTGCGTGGTGAGCCAGCGCGGAGATTCAGCCACGTGCGTCGAAGGATCATAACCTCCGGTCAACGCAGCGCGGGCGCATCTGGCGGCGAAGATGGTGGATAAGGCTATTTGACCCGCCACTCTGCCTGATTCTATAATCGAGCCAAAGCTGGACGTGTATCGTCGGCACTCTGGTGATCCGCGGGCCAATCCGCTGCCAGTGCCGCGGAGTCCAGCGTCAGTTCACCTGGCGTCGCCGGGTCTGCGCCTGGAACGTGCGATCTGCTGATGGCCGTCGGCGCTCACAGCCGGCGTGCGATGGGGGCATAGCGCCGATGCGAACGGCTGACGTTACCGCGACCCCACCTCTGACTCGGGGCCCCCTCGGTCTACGGGTCAAGCGATTTGTCTTCTGGGGAGCCATTGCCCTGCTCGTGGTGATCGCTTACGTCGTCTACAGCGTGGTACGTCCCGCTCAGTCGGCCACTCCGGCGGTCTCGACTGTCCCTTCCCGGATGGGCTCGATCACCGCGGTGGTCAACAGCACCGGACAGGTCGCACCCTGGACCCAGGCAAAGCTAT
This sequence comes from Chloroflexota bacterium, assembly GCA_902810745.1. Taxonomy (GTDB): domain Bacteria; phylum Chloroflexota; class UBA6077; order FW602-bin22; family CADDYW01; genus CADDYW01. The sequence continues at coordinate 84,195 of CADDYW010000009.1, forward strand.
CGTTTCGCACCACCGGGCGGGTCGTATCGGTGCCAGTTCACGTCGGCGACGTCGTGAAGAAGGGTGACGTGCTTGCCAGTCTGGACTCGACCGATCTCGCGATTCAGGTCGAGCAGGCACAGGCGAGCCTGGCGAGTGCTCAGGCGAAGCTCGACGCGATCCAGGCTGGCCCACGCCCGGAGGATGTCGCATCGGCCCAGGCAGCGCTCGACGCGGCCCAGGCGAAGCTCGATGGGATGCTCGCGGGGGGGCGGCCCGAAGATATAAAGGCTGCCGAGGCTGCCCTCTCGAGCGCGCAGGCGAAGCTGCGGGAGCTCAGGTCGGGGAGCTTACCTGCCGATCTCGCCGCGGCGCAGGCAGCGGTCGACCAGGCGCAGATGACGCTTGCGAATGCAAAGGCATCGCTGGCAAATCTTGAACGTCCTCCGGACCCGCTTGCGCTTCAGGCTGCGCGGCTAGCGGTCGAGCAGGCAAAAGATACCCTCTGGTCTGCCCAGGCGAACCGCGACGGTACCTGCAACCCGCACAATCCGCAGTACCTCTGCGACGCCGCGAACGCGGCGGTCGCGGCCGATCAGGTAGCCCTCGAGCAGGCGCAGGTCAAGCTCCAGCAGCTGCAGCAGGCGCCGAAGCCGGAGGACGTCGCGGCGGCAAAGGCAGCGGTGGCGAGTGCCCAGTCTCAGCTTGACAGTGCGAAGGTGCGGCTCGCTCAACTCAAGGCCGCTCCCGCGTCTGATGACGTCGTCCAGGCAGAAGCCGCGGTGATCGAGGCCCAGCAGACGCTCGACCTGAAGAAGCATCCATTCAGCGATGCCGACATCGCGCAGCAGCGTCAGCTCGTCGCTCAGGCGAAAGCGGCGCTGGACCTGAAGAAGGCTCCATACACCAGGTCAGACCTGGACGCGGCCAAGGCGGCCGTCGCGCAGGCGAAGGCGCAGCTCGACCTTGCGCAGTACAACCTCGAGTCAGCAACGCTCAGGGCCCCATTCGACGGTATCGTGAGCGCGGTCAATATCAACGTCGGAGAGCTCGCGACGAGCTCGAGTGCCAATCCCGTCGTCGTCCTCGTCGATCCAAACAATCTGCGGCTCGACGTGAGCGTCGACGAAACCGACGTCGCCAACGTCGAGGTTGGTCAGGACGCGAACGTGACGTTCGATGCGCTGCCCGGCAAGGTATTCACCGGCAAAGTTGTCGCCATCGCCCCCAGTGCGTCGATCCAACAGGGGGTCGCGACCTATCTCGTTTCGATCTCGCTGAAGCAGGCGGAGGGCGTCAAGCCTGGAATGACCGGGAATGCCGACATCGTCTATGCTCGACACGATAACGTCTTACTGGTGCCGACACGCGCCGTTCGCGTCGAAGGGAACCGACGAGTCGTGTCGGTGCTCGAAGGAACCAAGCTGACGACCAAACCAGTGACCGTGGGAGTGAGTGACGATCAATCGACTGAAATTCTCTCCGGTCTCAAAGCTGGCGAGCAGGTCGTGATCCCGGTGACGGCATCGGTACTGCCGCCCTTTGCCGGCGGGCCGAGGCGCTGATGTGATGATCGCTCCGAGGGCTGGCGATCACGACGAGGTGATCGAGCAGCCGGTCATCGTCGCCCGTGACCTGACGAAGATCTATCGCATGGGAGACCAGGAGATCCACGCTCTGCGTGGCGTCTCGCTCACGGTCCGTCACGGCGAGCTGGTGGCGATCATGGGACCATCAGGCTCGGGGAAGTCGACGCTGATGAATCTGCTGGGATGTTTGGATCAGCCGACGTCCGGCGAGTACTACCTCGACGGAAACCAGGTCAGCCGCCTGAACGACGACCAGCTATCGGAGATTCGCAACCGTAAGATTGGTTTCGTCTTCCAGACGTTCAATCTGCTTCCACGCATACCCGCGATCGAGCAGGTCGAGCTTCCTCTGCTATATGCCGGCACGCGCAATCGGCGAATCAGGGCACTCGAAGCGCTGACCTGGGTTGGCCTTGCCGACCGGATAAATCACCGACCGACCGAGCTCTCCGGGGGCCAGCAGCAGCGGGTCGCGATTGCCCGTGCGCTCGTCACCCGCCCCAGCCTGATTCTGGCCGACGAGCCAACCGGTAACCTCGACTCGCGCTCGAGCGTCGAGATTATGGCGATCTTTCAGCGCCTGAATCGCGAGCAGGGGATCACGGTTGTCTTCGTCACGCACGAACCGGACATCGCCGCTCACACCCGGCGCATCATTCAGATTCGAGATGGACAGATCGTCGGCGACGAGCCGAACCGATCTCCGCGGCTCGCTGATGAGCCGGTCGTGGTGGAACTGCCGCGATGAGCCCACTGGAAAGCGCTCGAGTAGCTCTTCGGGCACTATCCGCTAACAAGCTGCGCGCGCTACTGACCGTGCTCGGAATCGTCATTGGCGTCGGCGCGGTGATCGCGCTCATCTCGGTGGGCGAAGGCGCGCAACGCCAGATTACCGAGAATATCCAGGCGCTCGGAACCAATCTGCTGTTTATTCGTCCAGGTGCGCTCCAGCAAGCGGGTGTACGGCAGCAATCAGGTACTACCCCGACCCTGACCTACGACGACGCGCTGGCCATCGCGCGCGACGCGAGCCTACCGGTCGTGGGCGTCGCGCCGGAGGTCGACGCGTTTGGCCAGATCGTCGCCGATCGGCTGAACTGGAATACGCGCATTACCGGTACGGTGCCCGCGTTCGCTCAGATTCGGAACTTCGCGGTCGATGATGGCAGCTTCATCGATCAGCACGCGGTGGACGCGCGGTCTCGAGTCGTCGTCCTGGGGCCAACTGTCGCGACCAACCTCTTCCCGGACCGCGATCCGATCGGCCAGACAGTTAAGATCAGCGTATCTGGAAGGATTGGCGAAAACTTCAAGGTTATCGGCGTGACCCGGTCAAAGGGCGCAACCGGATTCGGGAACGAGGATGACCAGGTATTCATCCCGCTGACGACGATGCAGCAGCGCCTGTTTTCTCAGGTCACCGCGCGAGGCTTGCGTAACGTTGGACTGATCAATGTGCAGGTCGCGTCGCCGGATCAGATGGACCGGACGATCGCCGGTATTGGTCAGCTGCTTCGCGAACGCCACCGCGTCGCACAAGATGACTTCACGATCACCAGCGAGGCCGACATCCTCGGGTTCTTCGCCCAGGTGACCAGCGTCTTCACGATCGTTCTCAGCGCGATTGCCGGGATCTCGCTCGTCGTTGGGGGCATCGGGATTATGAACATCATGCTCGTTTCGGTGACGGAGAGGACTCGCGAGATCGGCATTCGCCGCGCGGTCGGGGCGAGGCGCCGTGACATCCTGGTCCAGTTTCTCGTGGAGGCAGTCGTCGTCAGTCTCGCCGGAGGAGCACTTGGCATTCTGCTCGGGATTGCGATCGCCCGCGTACTCTCGCGCATCGACGTCAATGGTCAGAATCTGCACACGGTGGTCTCCGCCGAATCGGTTGCATTGGCGTTCGGGGTGTCAGCGGCGGTTGGGCTCTTCTTCGGGTTCTATCCGGCGCTGCGCGCATCACGCCTTCACCCCATCGATGCCCTGCGTTACGAATGAATGGAGTGAGGGCGTGATCGCTGAGTGGAGGACGAACGGTTGGCCCGGGCACCGGATCGCGCATCGATCCGGCAAACTTGCAGCGTCGGCCTCCCGGCGGAATCTGCGTGCGTGAGATCAAGGCTGTCGAGGGGGGGGAAGTGTGCAGAAGCTGAGAGTCTCTATCGCGGTATTCGTCTGTCTACTCGTGTTCTGGCCGGCGAGGCCCGCAGTGGCGGCCCCGTCTGCGCGCTACTTTCCGGAGACCGGCCACTGGGTTACCGGCAAGTTCCTCGCCTTTTTTGAGGCAAACGGCGGTCTGGACATATTCGGATACCCGCGTACCGAGATGATGGTCAGCGATGGCCGCGAGGTTCAGTACTTCCAGCGCGCGCGATTCGAAAGCTGGCCGGAAAATCGGCCGCCCTATGATGTCCAGCTCATGCTCATTGGCGACGCGGTCATGGGCCCTGCCGATCCGCCGATCCCAGCACGTCAGATTCCATCGCCCTCCGACGCGAGCCGAACGTACTTTCCGCAGACCGGGCACACGATCTCGGGCGCCTTCCGCGATTTCTTCAACCGCCACGGTGGCCTGATGATCTTTGGCTATCCGACGTCCGAGCCCTACCGGGATGCCAGCGGTTTCCTGATCCAGCGGTTCCAGCGTGCACGCATGGAATATCACCCGGAGCTACCGGCGGCATATCAGGTTTCTCTCGGGCTGCTTGGCGACGAATATATCTTCGAAATGCAAAAGGTATCACCCGCGGCGACACGGCCGGTCCCCGGCGATACCCCGCCGGTGCCGGCCGACACGGCGCGAGGGCAGGTCGTGTTTCAGACCAGTCCCGGTGGTGAGCTGATCGTTGCCAGCCTGGACGGTTCCAGCGCGCGGGTCGTCGGGCACGGGATGGATCCGGCCTGGTCGCCAGATGGCTCTCGAATCGCCTACGCCTGGTGGGGATCCAACCCCGGCATCTACGTGATGAACGCCGATGGGAGCGGGGCACACCAGGTGTACAGTGGCCAGTTTACTCGTGCACCTGTCTGGTCGCCGGATGGTAGTCAGATTGCCTTCTATCGGCGCTACGATGGATTCAACTGGAAGCTGGACGGATCGTCCAAAGAGGACTTCTTCCAGGTCGTCGTCCTCCGATTGAAGGATGGGAGTACCTGGCTGCCCGCGGGACAGCCGTATCACAGCTATTCCCCGAGCTGGTCCCCTGATGGTCGGACGCTCGTCTTCACTGGCGATCTAGGGCTCTATCTCGCGAGCGAGGATCACGCCGCGACGCTGATTCCTAACACCAGCTTCCTGTTCACGACCCCTGCCTGGTCCCCCGACGGCTCGCAGATCCTCTTCACCTACCGCAATCACGATCACTGGGACATTGGCGTGATTCAGCCAGATGGAAACGGATTCCGGTTCCTGACGAACGGGTCCGTCCTCGCGGCTGCCGCCGTCAACAGTGCAGCCGCGGCGTGGTCTCCGGATGGCCAGCGGATCATATTCACGTCGGATCGATCAGGAAGCTGGAATCTGTATATCATGAATCGTGATGGGACGAACGTGGTGCCGTTGGGTACGCAGGCCCTGACCTACACCGGCTCATCCGATCGAACCGTGTCCTGGAAGAAAGGTGTCTCGTGAGTACTATTCTGATCGTCGACGACGAAAAGAACATCGTGCAATTGACGCGAATGTATCTGGCCAACGAGGGATATCAGGTCGAGGTTGCCTACGACGGCCGCGAAGCGCTGGAGAAGGCGCGACAGGCGAAGCCCTCGTTGGTCGTGCTCGATCTGATGCTCCCGGAGATCGACGGACTGGAGGTTTGCAAGCAGCTGCGTCGGGACAGTGACGTCCCGATCATCATGCTCACGGCGCGGAGCGATGACGTCGACCGGATCGTCGGCCTCGAGCTCGGCGCCGACGATTACATCTGCAAGCCGTTCAATCCGCGCGAGCTCGTCGCGCGGGTCAAGGCGGTCCTTCGACGCAGCCGCCCGTCCGAGCGACCACCGGAGGCGATCACGCTTGGCAACCTGCGCATCGACCCGGCGCGGCGCGAGGTCGAGGTGGCGGGAAAACCCGTAACGTTGCGTGCCAAGGAGTTCGACCTTCTGCTCACCTTCGCGCAGAACGAGGGGCTCGTGCTCGATCGGGAGCGCCTGCTCAACCTCGTCTGGGGCTACGATTACCTTGGAGACTCGCGAACGATCGATGTTCACGTGACCTGGTTGCGTGAGAAGCTAGCGGGCAGCACCTGCCGCATCCAGACGGTCTGGGGCGTCGGCTACAAGCTGGTGAATCAAGAGGTCGCGTAACGTGTTCGGCAGCCTTCGCTCGAAGCTGATCGCGTCGTACGCGTTCGTCATCTTCCTGTCTCTGGTGCTAGCGGGAACGGGATTTACCTTCCTGCTCCGCTATTATCAGACGCAGCTGCGCTTGAACTATCTTGCCGATATCTCCTTGCCGCTCACGGCAGAGCTCTGGTGGTACGAGCGACGTGGCGTCAGTCAGGCCGACATCAATCAGAGTCTTCAGGACCAGGCCGCGCGTCTTTCGCAGCTCGACCTCCGACTCCTGCTGGTCGACTCGCGCCGCATGATCACCTTCGACACGGGAGGCTCGCTGGTCGGTCAGTCGCTTCCAGACCCGTCAGATCAGCGGCAGCGGTCCGGCGTACCGATCGAGTGGGGTGTGCTCAATCCGCCGGACGGAAAGCCCCTGACGTTCATGGTTGTTCATCTTCGACCCGACCGCGACACGGCGCGCTTGGGGCGCGATAACCTCGTCGTGGCCGTCCCCGAGCAGACCGTCACCAGCGCATGGCTCCAGCTCGCACCCGGGCTGACTGGCGCGGCGATCCTGGCGATGATCATCTCCGTGGCGGTTGCACTCGTGCTTGCCCGCTCCATTGCCGGGCCACTCGCGCAGGTCACGAAAGCCTCGGAGCAGATGGCCAAGGGAGACTTCGAGCAGTTCATTCCGGTTAGCGGCACCGACGAGATCGCGCAGCTCGCGACAAGCTTCAACACGATGGCCCGCGAGGTCGGCCAGATGAACCGGACGATGCGCGATCTGCTGGCTAACGTCTCCCACGACCTGCGCACGCCGCTCACGTCGATCGAAGGCTTCGCCCAGGCAATGATCGACGGAACAATCAAGACGCACGAGGAGTTCGTCGACGCGGCACGCATCATCGGCGATGAAGCCGAGCGGATGCACCGTCTGGTCGAGGACCTCCTCTACCTCTCCAAAATCGAATCGGGGCAGATCCGGATCGAGCGGAAGAATCTCGACATTCCAGCGCTCCTGGCGGCGTGCGTGAGACAGGTACAGCCGCAGGCGGCTCACGCCGGCCTGTCGGTCGAGCTCGACGCGCTGCCGGTGCCACCGGTGCTGGCTGACAGCCATCGGCTTCAGCAGGTCTTCGTCAACTTGCTCGACAACGCGGTTAAGCATACCCCGGCGGGTGGCAAGGTCCACGTGCGCGCGTACAGCGAGCCCGCGCCGGTACGCACCTTCGAGCACGGCCGTGGCAAGCCCAAGCAGTCGCCGCCTTGGGTCGCCGTCGAGGTTCATAATACCGGCTCTCATATTCCGCCCGAGCACGTTGACCGTATCTTTGAACGATTCTATCGCGTCGATCGATCGCGGAAGGACGACGGCAGCGGGCTGGGACTCGCGATCGTGCGCGAGATCGTCCAGGCACATAATGGACGAGTAACGGTGAAGAGCGATGCGCAGACGGGGACCACCTTCACGGTGCTTCTTCCGTCGGCAGCGTAGAGGGGATGGAGGAATGGGTATTCTTCGTACGACCGCAAGTGCTTTCGCTGGAGCAGTGCTCGGCGCGGCGTTCGTTCTCTACCTTTTGCGCGCGGCACCCGTTGGCGGAGTGCAGGCTAGCGCGCAACCAGTCGTCGCCTTTTCTGGAAGCCACGTGGATTCTCCCACGTCGGCGTCGGTCATTCAGGCGGTGTACCAGCAGGCGAATCCAGGCGTCGTGAGCATCGTCACGACCTCGAATCAGCCGCGCTTGAACGTGCTGCCACCACGGCGTCAGGAGTCGGGTGCCGGTTCTGGCTTCGTCGTGGACAACCAGGGGAACATTGTCACGAACGACCACGTGGTGGACGGTGCGACAAACATCCGCGTGATCTTCAGCGATGGGGCGAGTGCCGCGGCGCGCGTCGTGGGCCAGGATCCGGGCGACGACCTGGCCATCGTCAAAGCAGACGTTTCAGCTGACCGCCTCCACCCACTCACGCTTGGCGATTCGAGCGCGGTCAAGGTTGGTCAGCTCGTGGTCGCGATTGGGAACCCATTTGACCTGCACAACAGTGTCACCAGTGGGATTGTCAGCGCGGTTGGACGAGCGCGTCCGAGCGTGAATGGCCGATCAATCACGAATATGATCCAGACCGATGCCCCGGTGAATCCCGGGAACAGCGGAGGTCCGCTGCTGGACGATCAGGGCAATGTGATCGGCGTCATCGCACAGATCGAGAGCCCCGTCCGTGGCTCCGTCGGGGTCGGTTTTGCCATCCCTTCGAATACCCTGCAGCGCTATCTGTCGACGCTGGAAGCCGGCGGCAAGGTTGAGCACTCGTGGCTGGGCATCACCGGCCAGGAGATCACTCCCGAGCTGGCGCAGGCTCTCCATCTTCCGGTGACCTCCGGCGTGTATGTCGTCGAGGTGCTGCCCGGTTCGCCAGCGCAGGAGGCCGGGATCAAGGGAGCGTCCGTAACGTCTGACCAGACAGATCCCGGGCCCGGAGGCGACATTATTACCGGCGTCGACCAGGTCACGGTGCACTCGGTGCAGGACATCAGCAACTACATCGACACCAAGAGCCCATCCTCGACCGTCACGCTGACCATCATCCGCGCTGGACAGACGAAGCAGATCTCCGTGCAGCTCGGTACCTGGCCGGACCGATTGCCGTCTGGATAACGCCCGCCGTGGGGCTCGTCCAAAGCGCCAGGCGAAGGCCACGACTAGAGCACCCGGTAGTATGAATTTGCCGGTAGCCGTCAAATCCCCTCTCCCTCTGGGAGAGGGTAAGGGTGAGGGTCGCAGACCGTGCGCCGCGGACTCACGCCCTCACCGCGGCCCTCTTCCATGAGGAGAGGGAGACAGCTGCCTCCCCGGCAGCTCAGTATTTCTGCGCGATGCTGTAGTGCCGTTAGCAGAGCGGAGGACCGGCCCCGCTCCTGCGACCTGGCGAGCGCGCACCGCGAATAGAGAACACCTCGCCCCTCGTGCAGATCGACGTCCCGTGACGTGGTTCCGTAATACGCGTGGAATCTTCTTGCATCCGCGATCTCTCCGTCTCCTAGCGCGCTCGTCTCCTCTTACAGCGATCGGTCGTGATCGAAGAACACGAGACCTGTCACCGGCTTCGGGTAGAAGTAGGTCGTCTTCTGAGGCATACGCTGCCCCGCTCGTGCTGCCGCGCGGATCTGCTCGATCGGGGTCGGGTTCAGGAGGACGGCGATCTGGGCGTGCCCGGTCTTAACAGCGCGCGCGGCCTCCTCGATATCCCGCGTGTACTGAATGCGTGCGCCGGCTTCAACATCGTGCGCGGTCAGGCCGAACACCGGCTCCAGGATCAGACGCTGCAAGATCACGGTATCGAGCGAGCGTAGCACCTCCGGAACGTCGGCCAGCTCTATCGCAGCGTCGGAAGAGCGGCGAAGTGTCAGGCGGTGGCACGCCCCCGGCTCGAGTCCGAGTAACGTGAAGGAGGGCCGCGGCGACCCGACCGCAGTCGTGTGGCCAGCTGCCTCGAGAACCGCGGACACGGGCATCCTGCCGCCGTCGAGCGGGACGCGCTCGATCTCGAAGTACCTGCTCAGGAGGGTAAGGGTCTGCTCACGATCGATCGGCTGGAGTCCTCGAAGCAGTCGGTGCGTGGGCTGGACGATCACCCCCGGATCCTCGAGATCCACAAGTGTCATCAGTACGAACTCAGACGCGGCCTCCGTGGCTGCACCGGCGGCACGCATGCGGTCGCGGTAGGCCAGGGCCGTCTCATACCGATGGTGACCATCGGCGATAAAGATCTGCAGCGGACGGAAAGCGGTGGCAAGGCGTGCGACCAGAGCCGGATCGGCAAACTGCCAGATGAGGTGCTCGGTCGCCGCGGCGGCAACGTCGCCGGGCCCCAGCGTGAACCGCACGGTTGGCGGCGTCTTCGCGACGGAGGCGAGAGCTTCGCGGATGACGCCCGGATCGTCGTACAAGCCGAGGAGTGGGCTGAACTGGACGTGAGTCGCCGCGATCAGGTTGAGCCGATCGGCCTTGGGTCCAGGCATCGTGTACTCGTGGGGGAGGATGATCTGCTCCTCCCAATCGGCGAGTTTCACCGCCGCGAAGAGACTCCGTCGTGCTCGCGGTCTCCCCTCGCTCTCGAAATGCTCCTCGTAGAGATAGAAGCTTGGCGCACCCTCGACACGCAGGACGCCGTCCTCGAGCCACCGACGATACGTATTCGCAGCCTCACTGTAACGATCGCGATGCGCCGAGTCGACGGGAGGGTCGCGCGGGAGCTCGAGGCGCACCACATTGTAGGCACTGCGGCTGTAATACTCCTCCTGCGCTTCTGGAGTGATGATATCGTACGGAGCGGCTACGACCCGGGCGAGGTCGCCGACAACCTCGGGTCTGAAGCGAACGCCGGAAAATGGGCGAATCTCGGCCACGACTTCCACCTCCTCACCTCAAAAGCTCGGTCAATGTCTCCAGCAGCCGCTGATTGCTGATCCACTGATCTGCCCCTGCCTCGAGTGCAGCCGTGCGTGCCGAGAGGTCCCGGTGGGGCCCGAAGACGATAATTCGCTCGACGTTTGCTACCCGAGCGCGCCGGATGACGTCACGCGTCTCGATACCGCGTGCGTCGAGGTCGATCAGCACGATCCGAGGACGATAGGTGACGAGCAGGCGCGCGAGCTCGTCGGACGACCGCGCGATGGCGACAGATCTGCCGCTCCGCTGGGCGAGCGCACTGATTCGCGACGCGAAAAAGAGATCGGGAGCGACCGCGAGCAGATCCAGCGCGTGGAGCTCTGAAGATGGTTCGATCATAGCTAGATTCTACACGAGGCTATGCCGGTTCAGCACGCCTGGCGAGGCGGCACGATTGATGCACGGCAGAACGCCTGAATGCCTGGAAGAGGTGAAGGCGGATGGGACACCGAGGTCTATCCCAGCAGGTCGAGCAGCTCCGTGAGCAGATCGATCGGCTCAAGAGCAGTCTCGACCAGACGATGCAATCGATCGAGGACGTCAGCTCGAAGACGAGTGAGCTCGCCCAGGAGGCCCGACAGGTCGTTGATGTCCTCGGCGAAGGCCGGCCGACGGGCGCACCGTGGGGTCTTTTGCTGACACTAGCCGCGGGTGCCGGGATCGTCTGGCTGATCTCGCCGGAGACGATCACGTCGATCGGCGACTTCTTGAAGTCCCAGCTCCAGGGCGTGACGGGCTCGCCGCAGCGCCCCACGAGCTGACCGCCGCGATGGTCCCCGTCGGGGCGCGGCCGTGAGCGAACGGACTGCGGCACCTACCCGGCCCTTGTCCCGAGAGGCGTTTCGCCGCGGCAAGCGACCTACCGATGCACGGGCACTGCATGCCAGGATCGGATAAAAGTGACGGGGCAAGGGAGCCGCAGGAGGCCCCGTACGTCCCTTGCCCTGTTACCCCCGACCTGGCCTATAGCATCGAGCAGAAAGGTTGAACTATCGGGCAGACGGCTGTCTCCCTCTCCCCGTGGGAGAGGGCCGGGGTGAGGGCGTGGATCCGCGGCGCACGGTCTGCGACCCTCACCCTTACCCTCTCC